>JALZDN010000037.1 GCA_030862525.1 Actinomycetota bacterium
CAGCTGCGCCCTCCATCCATACCCAGCCCCCGCTCGCGAGCATCTCGTCAGCTGCAGCCACGAACGAAGCCTACTCAGCATCTGGACACCGTATCCACTTATAGTCTACTTGATTCAGAAGAGGACACGCTGTCCACAGAAGCACCGGAGGCGCAAGCAGGAACTCTTCGGGTATCGCCAGGCCGAGGCCATCGGCCACAGCCTGACCTCGTCGTCCCTGAGCCTCTTCGGGACGCACACGGCACCGGAGCGTGAGCTATACCGGGACTTCGACGTCTGCTCCCAGGAGTCCCACAGCACCTCAACGGTCCGATCTCGACCGGAGCAGCACTAGCCCATATTATAGTACTTCTGCTACTTTCTGGATTAGAAGTAGAACGGGAAGGACGGGCTGATGTCTTCCGTGATCGAGGTCCGCGGCCTGCGGATGCGGTACGGCATGGTGGACGTGCTCGACGGAGTCGACTTTGTGGCACACCGCGGCGAAGTGGTGGCCCTGCTGGGTCCCAACGGCGCCGGGAAGACCACCACGATTGAAATCCTCGAAGGATTCCGGGTGCCCTCGACGGGCGAAGTCAGCGTGCTCGGAGCGGACCCGGCCAAGGCCGACGAGCACTGGCGAGCGGGCGTCGGCATCGTGGTCCAGTCCTGGCGCGACCACGGCCGGTGGCGGGTGGTGGAACTGCTGCGCCACCTCGGGCGCTACTACGCGCCGTACTCGACGCCGCAACGGCCACGTCCGCGGGATGTCGACGAACTGATTGAGACGGTCGGGCTCAGCGACCGCGCGGGGGCCAGAATCGCCACGCTGTCTGGCGGCGAGCGGCGCCGCATGGACGTCGCCATCGGGATAATCGGCCGGCCCGAGGTTCTCTTCCTCGACGAGCCCACCGCGGGTCTCGACCCGGTGGCCCGGCGGGGCTTCCACGACCTGGTACATCGGCTGTCGGATCTGGAGGACACCACGATCGTGCTCACCACCCACGACCTGGACGAGGCCGAGAAGCTGGCCGACCGGATCCTTATTCTGGACCGTGGGCGGATCGTCGCCGATGGCAGCGCAGATCAGCTCTGCCGGCGGGTGGCGGGCATGGCCGAGGTGCGCTGGAGCCGGGACGGCGAGCACTTCGTGCACGCCACGATCGACGCCACCAGGTTCGTCCGCGAGCTGTTCATTCAGCACGGCGACGCGGTGACCGATCTGGAGGTGCGCCGTGCTTCGCTTGAGGACACCTACATGGCGATGATTCACCATCGGGAGTCAGGCGGTCGGCAGCCGGCGGTCGTCGAGTTCAAGGAGATGGCGCGATGAACCCGGCCCTGTGTGCGGTCCGCATCGGCCTCGGTCGCGGCTGGACCGAGTTCCGGCACTCCCTGGGCAGGGTGGACGAGTACGTGTTCACGCTCATGACGTCGGGCATCATCCTGGTTGTCCTGTACTTCCAGCGGGACAACGCAATCGCCGGCACTTCGCTGCCGCTCGCGACGCTGGCGCTGCCGGGCGTGATCGGCGGGCTGGTGGCCTTCAACACGCTCACCGCTGCCGCGTTCACACTGTCATTCGAGCGTGAGGACGGCACCCTGCTGCGGGCCAAGGCCGCGCCGTTCGGCGTGGTGGGCTACCTCAGCGGGCAGGTCGTGCGGATCCCGCTGAGCACCGTCATGCAAGTCCTGATCCTGCTCGTTCCCGGGCTGTTCCTCTTCGACGGCCTGACGGGCACGGCTCCCGCCGGATGGCTCACCTTCGGGTGGGTGCTCGCCCTCGGGCTACTGGCGACGCTTCCGATCGGACTGCTGCTCGGCGGACTCACGATCAATCCCAGGATCACCGCACAGATCGTGGGCGTCGGCAGTGCTGTGCTGATCGCGGTCTCCGGGATCTTCTACCCGATCTCCGCGCTGCCGATCTGGTTGCACCCGATCGCCGAGCTGTTCCCGTTCTACTGGCTGGGTCTCGGCATGCGCTCGGCGCTACTGCCGGACGCGGCAGCAGCGGTGGAGCTGTCCGGGTCGTGGCGACACCTGGAGACCGCTGCCGTGCTCGGCGGGTGGGCGGTGGTCGGTCTGGTCCTCGCGCCGGTGGTACTGCGCAGGATGGCGCGCCGTCAGTCGGGCGCCACCGTGGAGGCGGGACGACACAAAGCCGCCCAGAGGATCGGCTGAGCGGATCGGTTGAGCGATGAGTGAGATCGTTCACAACCGCATCGCCATGCTCCGCGCCGAGCGGGGGGTCTCCCGGCGCGAGCTCGCCGACGCGCTCGGCGTCCACTACCAGACCGTCGGTTACCTGGAGCGAGGCGAGTACAGCCCCAGCCTGTACCTGGCGCTGCGGATCGCGGAGTACTTCGAGGTCCCGGTGGAAGTCGTCTTCTCGACCAGTCCGTTTCCCCGCATCGGGACTGGTGAGCGCTCGGCGTGACCGCCGGACCACCCATCGGACAGCAGCTCACCCCATAGACATTCACCGAAGGAGAAGATCATTGTCCACTACGCCCATGTTGCTTGCGCAGGGCCTCACCGACTCAGGGATCACCGCCGCCGGCGCGCTCATCGGCGGCGGCCTCGCGCTCGCAGGTGGCGCCATCGGAGCCGCCAACGGCGACGCCCTGGTCGGCGCCGCCCACGATCAACGGGATCGCCCGCCAACCCGAGGCCCAGGGCCGGCTCTACACCACGATGTTTCTCATCATCGGCCTGTGCGAGGCCGCGTATTTCATCAACGTCGCCTTCATGGCCATGTTCGTCTTCGTCCTGAGCTAGGGCTTGGCGCCGCGAGCCGTTACTCAGCTCGGGCCAGCTCCCCGCGCAGCAGGTCGGCGAAGGTGAACGTGCCGGTGGGTTGGTCGTTCTCGCCCAGCAGATAGAGCCGCTTGACCGCGACCAGCACCCCCTCGGCGACCACGTCTCGAAAAGCCGGATCCAGGAGTTTTCGACGGTCCTCGGGGTTGGTCAGATACCCCAGCTCGATGCGGACCGCGGGCATCCGGGTCATCCGCAGCAGTTCCCAAGTCTTGGGGTGAGTGCCGCAGTCGAGCATCCCGGTGCGGGCCGCCAGCTCGCGCTGAATGAACGCGGCCAGGGCCTCGCCGACCGTGGAAGTCGTGCCGTTGCCGGTCCCGAAGTGAAACGTCGCCAAGCCGTGAGCCAGCGTCGAGGGGTGGCCATCGGTATGCAGGGAAAGCACCAGGTCGGCGCCTGCGGTGTTGGCGAATGCGGCTCGGTCGGCCTCGGTAGGGCTGGTGTCCGGGCCGCGGGACAGCAGGGTCTCCATCCCGGTGGCGGCCATCCGACCCTCCAGCCGTTGGGCCAAGTCCCACATGAGTTCGGCCTCAGTGGTGCCGGTGGTGCCGTCCACCACGATTCCCGGGTCGGCTCCACCGTGGCAGGGGTCGATGACGATCCGCTTGCCGCGTAGCGCAGGCCCGGCTCGACGGACCCGCTCCTGTTCGCGGAGCAACACCGGCCTGCCACCGCGAACCTTGGGCTGCAGCTGGCGTAGGGCGCGCAATGTGCCAGGCCCGCACAGCCCGTCTACCAGCAGGCCGTAGTCGCGCTGAAAGCTGCGCAGCGCCGTCTCGGTCTGCAGACCAAAGGTTCCGTCCGCGCGGCCAACGTCATAGCCAAGCTCAAGTAACCGTTCCTGCAGCGTGAACACGTCATCACCACGCATCGGGCGGGTGACGATATAGCTGAGCATGCGACATCCGAACTCCAGACGTGCATCGCACAGCGCCTGGTAGGTGGCACGCCCTACCACACCGTCGGTGATCAGGCCGCGACGTTGCTGGAAGGTCCGAACAGCGTGTTCCAGGGTGATGTCGAAGACGCTGGCGTCTGTCTCCGTGCCCGTGCTTGAGCCTATGTTCGACGGAGGTGGAAGCAGCCCCTGCGCGGTCAGCATTGCCCGCACCTCCGCCACCGCCGGCCCGACGTCGCCGCGGCGCAGCAGCTGCATGCACCCTCACTTCGGATCGAGCGCCGGGCTCTGGAGAGCGTCGAGCGCGGGGACTTGTCACTCATTGTGCCCCGTCCCGCTCAACGCGGTTCGCGGGGCTGGCAGGCCCGGGCCTGATCGATGCACGAACCGGCCAGCCCGCGAACAGGACGTGTCCCGGAGGAATCGGTTGCTTGCTGGGGATTGAGTGGCGTTCGTCGAGGCGAGGCGGACTCGTCGACCGCGGAGCAAGATCAGATGTAGTCAGCCAGATCTTCCAGCAGGGCAGCCTTGGGCTTGGCACCGACTATCTGCTTGACCGGCTTGCCGTCGGAGAACAAGATCAAGGTTGGGATCGACATCACCTGGTAATCCCGCGGGGTGCCGGGGTTGGCGTCGATGTCCATCTTCGCGACGGTGATCTTGTCCCCATTCTCTGCGGCGATCTCCTCGAGCACCGGCGCTATCATCTTGCACGGGCCGCACCAGCTCGCCCAGAAGTCCACCAGCACCGGCTTGTCGCTGCCGAGCACGTCGTCGGCGAACGACTGGTCGGTCACGGTCACGGTCGGCTTGTCAGCCATAGCGTCTCCTGTCGGGGTCCGGTCTGAGAATCGTGATCAGGACTTCGAGCCGTAGCCGCCGCCGACGAACTCAGCGGCCACCTCGGCGTGCGGATCCAACGCGTGCTCGGCGAGCCAGCGTTCGGCATCGATCGCGGCCGCGCAGCCGGTGCCGGCGGCGGTGACAGCTTGCCGGTAAGTGTGGTCCACCAGATCTCCCGAAGCGAACACGCCTTCCACGTTGGTGGCCGTGCTCGGCGCCTCGACCAGCACGTAGCCCTCGGCGTCGGTCTCCACCTGGCCGCGGATCAGCTCGCTGCGCGGGTCGTGTCCGATCGCCACGAACATGCCGGTTGCCTCCAGCGTGGACCCGTCGGAGAGCGCCAAGCCGGTGACGCCACCCTCGCCCAACACCTGATCGACGGTCACCCCGGTACGCCAGCGGATCTTCTCGTTGTTCTGGGCCCGCTCGAGCATGATTCTCGAGGCGCGAAACTCATCACGCCGGTGCACCACGGTCACCGACTGCGCGAACCGGGTGAGGAAGGTGGCTTCCTCCATCGCCGAGTCCCCGCCACCAATGACGGCGATGTCCTGGTCGCGGAAGAAGAAGCCATCGCAGGTGGCGCACGAGCTCACTCCGCGGCCGAGTAGCTCCTGCTCGCCGGGGACACCCAGGTAGCGGGGCTGCGCGCCCATTGCGAGGATTACCGACCGGGCGAGATAGGTGGTTTGATCGACCGTCACCCTCTTGACGTCATCGGTCAGCTCGACCGACGTGACGTCCTGGGCCTGCAGTTCGGCACCGAAGCGCTCGGCTTGGGCTCGCATCTGCTCCATCAGATCGGGGCCCATGATCGCATCGCGGAAGCCCGGATAGTTCTCCACGTCTGTCGTGGTCATCAGGGCGCCGCCGTACTGGCTTCCTTCGAAGACGAGCGGCTTCAGCTGGGCGCGCGCGGTGTAGATCGCGGCTGTGTAGCCGGCCGGGCCCGAACCGATGATGATGACGTCCCGGATTTGCTCGCTCACATTGGCCACAACACGATCCTACGGACCGATGTTCCCGAGCCGGTTGGCCGCTCTCCAAGTACCGCCAACCTAGGCGATTGGTGCTCTCAACAGCCACCAACGTCGGATGTTCTGCGCTGGTTCTCGGACAGGTTGGTAGTCGTGAGAGACGGTGCCGGGGCGGGTTGGCAGTCCTTGAAGAGCACCCAACGTCAGCGGCGAACCGCCACGCGGTCGGCCATCCGGGCGGGGTTGCCAGGGCCGCAGCCCGGGCCCACCACGAGCAGCCGAAACTGGGTGGCCTGCGTGGTGGGTAGCACGAGGATTACACCGCGCCGACCGTCGAGGGTGACCTCGCGGGCACCCAGCGGCTTGTCGCGCGCCGGCACATCGTTGGCGTCCAGGCAGCCCCGCAGCACTTCGGCCCGGGACAGTGGGCCGTAGTCCCGGGCCCCGAACGCGGGGTTCAGCGCGCCGCTGAGGTCACCTCCGGAGAGCGCCAGCGGCGCGGGCGGTGAGACCGCTGCGGCACCCAAGGCGTCGCCGGCCCGCGGCGTGCCCCCGGCTATCACGCCGGTCACCACGCCGGACACCGCCACCCCGATCACGGCGGCGGCCAGCACACCGGCGCCGACCCAGCGGGCCCGGAGGCGACACCGGCCGGCTGGCGTGGTCACCGGCTGCCGAGATGCAGCGCGGTAACGCCCCGAGCGCGCCCGGTCCACCAGGTGCGTGGAATGGAGATCGGCTCGCTGGGCCTCGGCGGCCAGCGCGGCGTCGAGTCGTTGCGCCACGACGTCGGGTATCCGGGCTGGGCTCCGGGTTGGCAGTGCCGCCAGGTCGGCCACCGTGGCATCCAGAGCCGCGAGCACCGTGCGGGCCTGCGGATCCGCGATCGCTCGAGGCCGCAACCACGTGGCGGCTCGCCCGGTGAGCGCCCCCGCGTGCAGGTTGGCGAGCAGGTCCAGCGACAACTCCGGCGACCGCGCTGCCGATCGCTTCAGGGGATCGCCGGGGTGTGTCGGACCTTCGGTACCGGTCATCGTCCCTCCCCTCGACGCTGGCGCACTGCCACGGCATCGAATGAGACGTTTGCATTCGCATCGGGGTTCCGTAGATGTCCGAGGAGCACCGCCAGCCGGGCGCGCCCGCGGGCGCAGCGGCTCTTCACCGTTCCCTGGGCTACCCCCAACAGCTGGGCGGTCTCCGCCACCGAGTATCCCTCGACGTCGACCAGCACGATGGCGGCACGCTGATCGACGGGCAGTGACCTCAGCGCGTCGTCGACCGCCAGCCGGGATTCCTGGGCTGTCACCGCGGCCAGTGCCGGCGCCGGTTCCCTCGGGCCCCCGTCTGGCAGCGGGGAGGTGGGGCGGGCCCGATTGCGGCGGATCTGGTCCAGACAGGCGTTGACCACGATCCGATGCAACCAGGTGGTTACCTGGGCTTGACCGCGAAATCCGCTGGCTGAGCGGAACGCCGAGATCAATGCGTCCTGCACTGCGTCGGCGGCCTCGTCGGGATCACCCAGGGTCCGCAGGGCGATGGCCCACATCCGGTCGCGGTGCCGGCGCACGAGTTCGGTGAACGCCAGTGGATCCCCCGCGACGTGCGCGGCTATCAGGTTGGCGTCCGAGTCGGCATCCGAGCTCACGGCGGTCATGATGCCGCCTGTGCTGGGCATGAGAGGCGTACACACCGTGCACTAGGAACTGACACGCCAGGGAGGGGGAGCACGCCGGGGAGGGTAGCCGGGTCAGGTGGCCCGGGTCTGGACGCCGACCTCGCTGAGCTTGGACTGGTTGCGATCTCCCCCGCCGGCCAATCCAGTGATCCACACCAGGAGATATCGCGTCGGGGCCACGGACCGCAACGGGATCTCGGTGCTGCCGCGACCGAGCGTGCTGGTGCCGACCAGGGTGGTCTCGTCCAGTTCCGCGTCCGGGGATGCAGCGGTGCGAATTTCGAGGACGGTGCCCGGGCTGGGCGATATCACGATCACTGAGGCCGCCGACACGGGTCGATCGAAGCTCAGCATGACGCCGAGCCCCTTCTTGTAGATGGGGAACTGCTGGCGATAGGAGTCGGTTGACCACACGGTGCGCGGATTGCCGTCAAGCAGCTTGCCGACGTCCTTCTGGTGGTCCGGCCTGCCCTTGCCAGAGGGGTCATAGACCGCCAAGTTCTTGACCTTGACCGGCGAGGACCGCGCCACCACCGGCGGCGGAGGCGACTCAAGCTGATCGCCCGGTGACGGACTGGCGACGACCAGCGGGGTACCGCCAGCGTTGACGAACACCGACAACACTTGCATGCCGCCATAACCGAGGATCAGCAGCGTGGTGATGGCCAGCACCGCCATCGACACGCTCAGCTTCATCCGGCGTTGCCGGCGGGTCCGCTCGGGGCTGGTCGGCGGGGTGAGACTGTGCCGACCATTGCGGTCGTCGGCGCTCAACGCATTGAGCTCGAGCACCTCCCGCACGGCAGCACCGGTGTGCACGCCACCGCCGGTGCCTGGATCAGCGAGACTGCGCAGCGCCAGGGTGGCCAGCTCCACCGGCACGCCGGGCCGCAGCGTCGTGGGGCTGACAAGGGAGCCATCGGGGTGCAGCGGCGCGGTAGGCAGGCTGCTCGGGCCGCCGGGCAGCGGCCAGTATCCGGTGAGCAACAGATACAGCATCGCGCCCAGGCCGCGGATGTCGTCTTGGGACCCGGTCATGGGAAGCGGACCGGGAAATGCGAGACGCGCCTGCCTGTCGTGGGTCACCCTGATCCGATGCGGATGGTCACAGCCGAGGATCAGACCGGCGCTGTGTGCGGCGTCAACCGCGCCGGCGAGTGGGGCCAAGATGCCGGCCACCATCGCCGGCGGCGGCAGCCCGTCGTTCACGTCGTCCAGTAGCTCGAGCAGGCCACGACCCCGGGTCCACTCCGCGACCACGACCGCGACAGTCGGGCCGAACCTGGCGTCGGGCTCCAGCACATCGAGGACCCGCGCCGCACCCGCCGCCTCCAAACGAGCCGAACGCAACGCGCGCGCCACCGCGGAGCGGATCACCCTGACCGCGCCGGGATCTTGCGGCGCCGCGATGAACAGGGTCAGCGCGACGTCACGGTCCAGCACCAGGTCGCGGCCCCGCCACAGTTGGACGCCGCCGCGGTCGTCGCGGCCGACCTCGGACAGCAAGCGGTAACGACCCTTGCCGACAAGCACGCCGGGGGTCGGCCACGGGGAGCTGGGCCGGTAGACACCCGCCCCCGTCGAGTCACCGCTCACCGGTCCGATCAACCTCCCCAGCGTTTTTTCGCTGCGCAGCTCTGCCCCCGACGCAACACCTCCACACACCACGCGAGATGCAACGCGCGAGGTACAGGAGAAGTAATTGTCAGTCTACGGCTCCCCCGTGCGATTCGGGGGTTGTTCGGACCGTTGCCGGGTCCGGCGCGCCCCGATCGCCCCCCGGATCGACTCAGTCAGTTCCGGGGTTCGAAGTGCGATCAGGGTGGCGCCCATCACCACCCCGACGACGACCGTGGTGAGCACCAAGTCCAGCCACGCTCCCCAGACAGGACCACTGCTGCCGTTGAGGTCGAGCAGTGCGCGCAACCCGAGCACCGCGCCCACCGCCGGTACCACCGCCAGCAGGCTGTTTCGCACGGTGATAAGGGTGCGCTTGGTCTCTACGCGGCCCAGTCGCCGGCGCAGCCACGCCTGCCCGACCATGGCGCCCAGCACACACGACAGCGAGTTGACCGCGGTGAGTCCGAGCACGACATCGGCGTCATCGAGCAGCACCGGGCACAGCAGCAGCAACGGCAGTTTCACCGCCACCATCAAGGCGTTGATCATGGTTGGGGTGCGGGCATCGGCCATCGAGTAGAAAACCCGCAACTGCAGCATCGTCACCGCGAAAGGCAGCAGGCCGAAGGCCGAAACCGCCAGCGCGGTGCCGAGCCGCTCGGCATCGCTGCCCGCCTCGCCCAACGAGAACAGCGCGACTCCGATCTGCTGTCCGGCGAGGGTGAATATCACCGTGATCGGGATCAGCAGCAACGTGAGGTAGCGGCTGCCCAACGACAGGTCCTTGACCACTCCGCGCCAGTCGGCCTCTGCCGCTGCCCGACTCATCCGCGGCATGATCGCCGTGAGCAGGGAGTACCCGAGCACGCCGTAGGGCAGTTGTAGCAGCAACCACACCAGGCTGTAGATCACCACTCCGCCCGGCTCGCCCTGCGCCGCCGATCGCGTGGTCACCACGAAGCCGAGTTGGCCGATCAGCACGTAGAGCACGAACCACGCCGCCATCCCGCCGGCCTGGGTCAGCCTGGGATCCCAGCCCCATCGCCAGCCGAAGTGAAAGCCCGCCCGGCGCAGCCCCGGCAGCTGCACCAGCGCTTGGGCGATGATGCCCGCGGTGGTGCCCAGACCCAGGACCAACAGCTTCGGATCGCTGATCCGTGCTGGGTTGAGGGTGATCTCACCTGGTACCAGGACATAGACGCCCAGAAACACCAGCACGATGACGTTGTTGAGCACCGGCGCCCAGGCCGGTGGACCGAAGACGCTGCGGGCGTTGAGGATCGCCCCGAAGAGCCCGGACAAGCCGTAGAACAGGATCTGTGGCAGCAGCAGGTAGGCCAGCACGGTAGCCAGCTGCGGGTTGACGCCCTCGCCGTGACCGAGGAACAGCACGGCCAGAAACGGCGCGCCGGCGATAGCGAGCACCGTGGCCACGCCGAGCGTCGCGCAGGCAATGGTGACCAGCCGCTGCGCGTAGGCCTCGCCTTGGTCGCCGTCCTCCTTCGCCGCGCGCACCAACAGCGGTACCAAGACGCTGGTCAGTACCCCGCCGAGCAGGAGCTCGTAGAGCATCGCCGGCAGCGTGTTGGATACGGTGTAGGAGTCGTTGATCAAACCCAGCCCGAGCACGGCGGCGAGCAGGAGCTGGCGGACGAAGCCGGTGATCCGGCTGACCAGGGTGGCCACCGCCATCGTGCGGGTGGCCGCGGCCACCGAGGTCCGTCGCGGCGCAGTCTGGTTGGCGCCAGCGTGGTTGACGCCGGTGTGGTTCGCGGTGTCCGAAACCTCCACTGTCACCCGGCTTCCCGTGCTCTGCGCACGCGGCGCACGATTCCGCGGACCGCCAGCAGCACCAGCGCAGCAGCGGCGCCCACAGTGAGCGCGACAGTAACGGTGCCGAACGCGGTGGATCGCACCTGGAGCGTGCTCGGCTCGCCCAGCGGGGTGCCACCGGGGGTGCTCAACCCCGCCTCAACGCTGAACTGCCCGGCTCGGCTCACCTCCGCCGGGATGACGAACTGCCGGGTGCTGCGGGCCGGCACCAGCTGCAGCCCGACCGCCCCGGCGCGCAGCCCGGCCGTCTCGGACAGGCTCAACCTAACCTGTACACCGACCGGCAACTCGTTGCTCACGGTGATCAGCAGCGGGGAGTCTGACGCCGCCAGGAGGTAGGGGCCGGGTGACTGCACGATCCGTACCGACCGACGCAGCTCGTCGAGCCGGCTGCGCTCCTGCTCGGTCACCTGCGTGGCCCGCTTCGGCTGGCCGCGCCAGGCCGAGGACACCCCACGCAGCAGCCCGAGCCGCAACGGATCGAGCAGATCGACCGGCTTGAGGTTGGCGGTGGGATCCAAGACGGTGGCCACCTGCAGATCCCGCAGGACGTCGCGGGCTTGCTGAATGTCCGCGGTGACCGATAACGGGATCTCCTCGGCGCCGGCCTGCGGCGGGTAGGTCACCGCTGTGATGGGCCCGGCGGGACGGGTGGTGGCCAGCGCAGGCAGCTCCCGAGGGACGAAATAACCGACCTCCAGCAATTGCCGGGCGGTGCTCAAAAGCACGACGGCCTCCGCACCACGGGCCTGCCAGCGGCGGGGCGGGACCAGCAGCACGGGGCGACGATCCGAATCGGTGGCGGCGCGGTAAACCAGTGCACCGAGCCCGTCTTGGGCTGCCAGCGGGCTCGAGGTACCGGTAGGTCGGGAAAGGACCGCGCTTACGTCGTTGCCGGGCTGGCCGATCTGGGGCGCCAGCGCACTGCTCAGCAGCGGGTCCACGAGCAGGCCGGTGGGAGCGGCGCCGCGACTACCGGGCATGGTGGTGGCCAGATCGACGACGTCGTTGGCAGCCGTCTCGGGGGACACACCGCGGGGTTCCAGCAGCACGGCATAGGTTTCCAGCGCGGTGAGGTCGGCCAGGGTGCGTTCGTCGAGTACCGCGCCGGCCGGCCAGCTCACCCCGGTCAGCGGCTGCACCCCGAGCAGGTCGCCCACCAGCCGTACGCCGGTGCTGGTGGCCAAGGCCTCCAGATCGGTCAGTCCGGCCCGGGACAGCGCCACCAGATCGGGGTCGGCGTAGGGCAGCGGCAGGACGCACCGACCTTGGACCGCGCCGCGCAGCCGATCAAGCCAGCTCCGCGCGTCCGCGGCGCCGTTGCCCTCGATGATCCCATTGGGCTCGGCCACCCGGTAACCGCGGCTCATCCCCTCGACCGTCTCCACCAGGGCCGGGTCGATCGCGACGCAGACGGCTGCGGCCAGCGGTGACCCTGGTGGCACTACCTGCTCAAGTGCACCGAGCAAGCCATCGAGTCGCCCACCGGGAGCGATGTCAGCAGCCAACGGGTCCGTTCCGGAGGGATCACTGCGGATCAGGATTGGTTCGCCGGGACCGGTGGGCAGCCGTGCGGGTTCCGCGGCCAATGGCCACACCACGGTCAGCGGCATCGCCTGCGCGGGCCGAAGCAGCCCCGGGCCGGGCGGCTGGCCGGCAGCGACGGGAGGGATCTCGAGCACCGGTAGCAGCAGCGGAACCGATGCCAACCGGGCGGTGCCACCGAAATCCGGCTTGCCGTTGAGGTTGACCAGCACCGGGTACACACCCGGTTCGGTGATTTGCAGCGAATCCAGGCCCGCCCCGCCGCGCAGCGGCACCTCGAGCCGAAACGGGACGCTCTGCCCCGGGGCGAGGTCACCCGGTACGGGTCGGAACAGGGTCGCCTGCGGCGCTTCGGGGACGTCGCGAATGGCCCGCGTGGCCGCATCATCGGAGGTCACCGGCGCGTCACGTTGCAGCCGAACCGCGAGCTTGGTGATGAGCCGGTCTCCGACGTTGACCACCCGGCCTTCGACTCTGAGCACCGGCGCGCTGAAGGCGGTGACCACTCGAGGGGACATATCCGTCAGCTCGAGTCGAGCCAGGACGTTCGGGCGCTCGGGTTGTTGCACCGGGGGTTGTTGGACCGGGGGTTGCGCTTGCGCCAAAGGGGCGCCGAGCAGCAGCAAACCCAGCACCGCTAACAGAAAGGCTGCGGCGATCGAGTGGAGCCCGCGCCTCACGCCGAATCCGCGAGAATCTCGGTGGCGCGCCGGACGAGGCGACGTTCGTCGGCGTAAGCTAACCGCGCCGGCAGGTCGGCCAGCGGCACCCAGGCCACCTCGGTGACCTCCACGTCGGCGTCGGACAACTCCCCGCTCAACGCTCGCAGCAGGAAGTGGTGCACCGTCTTGTGCACCCGGCGGTCCTCGACGACGAACCAGTAGTCAATGCTGCCCAGCGAGGCCACCACTGCGCTGTCGATGCCGGTTTCCTCCGCGACCTCGCGCACTGCCGCCTGCTCGACCGTCTCGCCGTCCTCGATGTGCCCTTTGGGTAGCGACCACAGCAGCCGGCCGCGCCGATCCAGCCGCCCGATCACGGCAGCGCGTCCGCTTTCGATGTCGACCACCAGCCCACCAGCCGACGTCTCATCCACAGTGCGCATCCGGCCGGTCCGGCGCCTGCCCTGCCCGGCACCGGTGCCCTCCTTGGCTCCCCCCTTAACGCTCCCCTTTGCGTCACCTTTAGCGTCACCGCTCTTAGCGTCACCGCTTTTGACGTCACCGCCGTGGCTGGCCCTACGTCGGGAACGACGGCCCTGGCCACTCACGTCCCGGGTGGCCTTATTACGGCTGGACCTACCGGAGGACGGGGGCATGGCGCCGATGGTATAGGCGACGTTCGGCTGACCGACGCGGCGCGGTCGTGCACCGCAACGGCGACCGGTCCAACACCTTTCGCGATCACCACCCAGCGCGAACGCAGGTGACGGCCGTTACGCTGACTCTCCGTGTCGCCTTCGCCGTCTGTGACTTCTGAGCTAGGAAACCGCATCCCGTTGCTGAGCACAGCACAGCAGAATGCGGTTGTGGAGCTGCTCCGGATCGCACCGGTCGCTGATGAGCTGGCCGCCCGCTTCACCACGGCCGGTCATTCGCTGTACCTGGTGGGCGGCAGTGTGCGAGACGCTCTGCTCGGCAGGCTGGGCAGCGACCTGGACTTCACCACCGACGCCCGGCCCGACGCCACCCGGCGAATCCTGGACGGCTGGGCCGACGCCGTGTGGGACACCGGGATCGCCTTTGGCACCATCGGCGCGACCAAGGCCGGCACCCACTGCGAGATCACCACCTACCGGGCGGACCGCTACGACCGGGTCTCCCGCAATCCGGACGTCGTCTTCGGTGACACTGTTGAAGGCGATCTGGCCCGGCGCGATTTCACCGTGAACGCGATGGCCGTGCAGCTGCCGTTGCAGGGCGCCGGTCGTTTCATCGACCCGTACGGCGGGATGGCCGCGTTGGCCCGCCGCGAGTTGGACACCCCCGCAACGCCGCAGGAGTCCTTCGCCGACGACCCGCTGCGAATGCTGCGCGCGGCCCGGTTCGTCTCTCAGCTCGGTTTCACCCTCGCCCCGCGGGTGCGGGCGGCACTGGTTGAGATGGCACCCGAGATTCGCCGCATCACCGTCGAGCGGGTGGCCGCGGAGCTATCCAAGTTGATGCTCGGCGCGGATCCGCGGGCCGGTGTGGAGCTGGTGGTGGATACCGGGTTGGCCGACCTCGTGCTGCCTGAGGTGCCCGCGATGCGCCTGGAGATCGATGAGCATCACCAGCACAAGGACGTCTACGTGCATTCGCTGACGGTGCTCGACCAGGCGATCGCGCTCGAGGACGATGGGCCTGACCTGGTGCTGCGGCTCGCGGCGCTGCTGCATGACATCGGCAAGCCAGCCACCCGCAGGCACGAGTCCGGCGGCGGCGTGAGCTTCCACCATCACGAGGTGGTCGGGGCCAAGATGGTCCGCAAGCGGTTGCGCGCGCTGCGCTACCCGACCCACGTGGTCGAGGACGTCGCCAAGCTGGTTTTCCTGCACCTGCGGTTTCACGGTTACGGCAGCGGGGAGTGGACTGACTCGGCGGTGCGTCGCTACGTCACTGACGCCGAGGACCTGCTGCCGCGGCTGCACAAGCTCGTCCGGGCCGACTGCACCACCCGCAACCGCCGCAAGGCGCTCGCCCTGCAGCGCACCTACGACGATCTCGAGGCCCGTATCGAGCGGATCCGCGCTGAAGAGAACCTGGCGGCGGTACGCCCCGATCTGGACGGTAACGCCATCATGGAGCTACTCGGGTTGCCACCGGGTCCGCTGGTGGGCCAGGCCTGGCGGCACCTCAAGGAAGTCCGCTTGGACCGGGGCCCGCTGTCCCGCGAGGAGGCCGAGGCCGAACTGCACCGCTGGGCCCAGGACAACCTCCCCCGGTAACGGTTCCCAGCACCGCGCCCGTGAACGCGACACTACGGACGTTCGAACATGCCGGATTAGTCGGTCACGTCCAGTTCACGGGCGTAGCGTTGGGCATTGATACCGCGGTACCGGAAGGGAATCACCTCGATGCGCAGTGACCTGTTCGCTCCGAGCCACCAGGAAACCGGCGCCACCCAGCCGGGCATGGTGCTGCAGAACTCCAAGATGCTCAAGATCGCGCTCGCTGGCGAGGTGCTCGCCCGGCGGGGTTCGATGGTCGCCTACCAGGGTGAGGTGCAGTTCAAGGCGCTGGGATCGGGGGGTATAGGCAAGTTCCTCAAGCAGCAGCTGACCGGTGAGGGGGTCCCGCTGATGAGGGCCTCCGGCCAGGGCGACGTGTTCCTCGCCGATGCTGCCGCTGACGTGCATTTGATCGATCTGGATGGTTCACACGACGCGCTGACCGTCAACGGTAAGAACGTGCTGGCCTTCGAGCCAACCCTGAGCTATGACATCCGCCGGGTCGACGGCGTGGGAATGTACTCAGTTGCAGGGCTGTACAACTGCGTGTTCACCGGGCAGGGCCGCATTGCGATCACCGCCAAGGGTGCGCCGGTGGTGCTCAATGTCGATCAGCCCACTTACGCCGACCCGCAGGCGGCGATCGCCTGGTCAGCGGCGCTGCAAACCGGGTTTCACCGGGCTGACCAGATAGGGCTGGGCACACTGCTGGGTCGCAGCACCGGGGAGGCGTTCACCATGAGCTTCGCCGGCCAGGGCTTCGTCATCGTGCAGCCCTCAGAGGAGCTGCCCGTGGGCCTGGCGGGTGGTAGTGGGGAGCAGTCCGGAGCCGGCGGGCTGCTCGGCGGACTGATGGGCCGCTGACAGCTGTGCATCCTGACGACGCTCCGGTCGTCCTGCTCGACGAGGACCGCCGTCCGATCGGACAGCTGCCGAAGTCACAGGTCCATCACGCCACCACGCCGCTGCATCTGGCGTTCTCCTGCTACATCGTCGACGATGCCGGTCGGCTGCTGATGACCCGCCGTGCCACCAGTAAGCAGACCTGGCCGGGGGTCTGGACCAACACCTGCTGCGGGCACCCGCTGCCCGATGAACCTTCTGCACAGGCGGCGGCGCGGCGGCTGCGCGAGGAGCTGGGCGTGCAACTGGTGCGCTCGGAGATGGCGCTGCCTGAGTTTCGGTACCGGGCGGTGGCATCCGACGGTGTCGTGGAGAACGAGATCTGTCCGGTGCTGGTGGGCAGCATCGAAGGCCAGCTCCAGCCTGATCCGGCCGAGGTACTGGAGCACCGCTGGGCCCGCTGGCCCGACGTGGTTGCCCTAGCAACAGTCGCCCCCTGGGCGATCAGCCCCTGGGCCGCCCTCCAAATCCCTCTGCTCGCCGCCCTGGACCATCCCCTCCTCGGGGAGCGGGCGCGGTGGGGACGGGTACGGGGTGGTCGATGAGGCCGTACACGGCGGCGGCGATGAGGTAGGCGGCGGCGGCGAGCAGGAGCAGCTGGGGGGCGCGGCCGTCGGCCGGCACGATGGTCGCCGCCAGCGCGACCGCCAGCACGTAGCCGACGTTGAAGACCGCGTCATAGAGCGCGAAGACCCGACCGCGCACCGCGTCCTCGACGTCGCTTTGCACCGTGGCATCCAGGCTCAGCTTCACCACTTGCCCGGCCGCGGAGAGGGCGAACGCTGCCATCAGCATCGTGGGCATGATCATCGGCAGGCCCAGTGCGACGATCAGTAACCCGGCCACCAGCAGCGCGCCACGGACCGTGCGCCCCCGGCCGAACCTGGCCACCAACAGCGGGGTGAGCACCGCCGCCAGCAGCAACCCAACCGCCCCGGCCACCAGCAGCTGGAAGACCCCGGCCAGCCCGGCCCGAAGTACCCCGTCGGAGGCGAAGGAGTTGCGGTAGAGCAGCAGCGCCACCAGGGTCGTGATGCCGAATGAGAGTCGGTGTGCGGCCAGTGCCACCAGGCCCGCGGCGACGCTGGGTACCCGGGCGGCCGCGGTCAGGCCGTCGCGCAACCCTCTGGCTATCGCGCGGGCTGTCTCGCTGGGCTCGTCGGTGAAGTCCGGTCCCAGCTGCCCCCGGCTCAGGCGGGCGGCCGTCGCGGCCGCGACCAGCGAGCCCAGCACCGCAGCCGCCGTCACCCAGGCTGATCCGGTGTTGCCCGACCCGGTCAGGGCACGCAGCCCGACCGCGCAGATCCCACCGAAGACCGCGACCGCCGCGCCGACGGTGGCGGCCAGCGCGTTGGCCTCCACCAGATGCCTGCGCGGCACCACATGGGGCAATCCCGCGGACAGCCCCGCCAGCACGAACCGGCTCACCCCGGTGACCAGTAGCGCCCCGATGTACAGCGGCGCGCCGGCCACTCCAGCCCCGACCGCCAGGGCTACCAGCACAATCGGCACGACCCGCAGCAGGTTGGCGATGACCAGGACGCGGCGACGGTCCCAGCGGTCCAGTAGCGCCCCGGCGAACGGTCCCACCAGGGAGTACGGCAGGAGCAGCACGGCGAGTCCGGCCGCTACGGCTAACGGGTCGGCTTGGCGCTCCGGGTTGAACAGCACGGCGCCGCCCAATCCGGCCTGGAAGACCCCGTCACCCCACTGCGCGGCGAAGCGGGAACTCAGCAGCCGGCCGAACCCGTGGCTGCCCAGCAATCGCCGAACTCCTACTCGGTCAGGCCGGCTGTCGAGGGCAACGGTGTGGGACGACATCACGAGCACGCAGGCTAGCGGTGTCGTGTGGGTGTGGCGTCAGGTCAACCCGGTGAAGTGTGCGCCCAATCAGGTATGTCCAGCACTTGGCAGCACCGGCGCAAAGTGCGAGACGATGTCAAGGTGGACGAGGTGGAAGCGGGCTCGGCGCTCGTCGCGGCCCCCGCGCTGCGAGATCCCAATTTTTGCCGCACCGTCGTGCTGGTGATCGACCACCGTGCCTCTGGCACGCTGGGTGTCGTGCTCAACCGACCCAGCGATGTGCCGGTGCACGATGTGTTGCCGTTGTGGGGCCCGCACGCCACGGTGCCGCAGGCGCTGTACGTCGGCGGTCCGATGGAGCAGCGCGCGGCGCTGTGCGTGGCCGCGCTGCCCGCCGGAGTGGACGCCGCGCGCACTGCGGGCATGATCAAAGTGCAGGGAGCGTTGGCGCTGATCAGCCTTGATGCCGATCCGGACCTGATGGCTCCCCGGTTGCGCGGACTGCGAGTGTTCGCCGGATATGCCGGTTGGGACCAAGGCCAGCTTGCTGCTGAGATCAAGCGCGGTGACTGGGTCGTGGTGCCCGCATTGCCCGACGATGTGCTCGCCCCGCCGGGCACCGATCTGTGGGGCCGCACGCTACGCCGCCAGGGCATGCCGCTGGCGCTGCTGGCCACCTATCCCTTTGACCCGGCGCTGAACTGATGGCGCGCAAAGGCGCGTCCTCAGGCTGGTTCTCGCGGTCGCGCCAGCCTGCGCAGCCTCCTGCTGGGGTGTCGCGGCAGGAACCCGGTCCAGGCCAGGAGTCGGTCTGGGACTACCCACGCCCACCTCGTGCCGAGCGGGTGCGCCGTCGCGTCCGGATCGTGCACGGTGGGACGCTGCTACTCGACACCGATGATGTGGTGCGGGTCTTGGAGACGTCGCACCCGCCGACGTACTACCTGCCGCGGGCGGAGTTCCGGGTACCGCTGTTCGCCGCACCGCGTCTGACGATGTGTGAGTGGAAGGGTGAGGCGTCCTACATCAACCTCGAGGTGCCCGGCGCCGCCCCGCTGCGTGAGGTCGGGTGGTGGTACCCGCAACCAGACCTGCGCTACCCCCAGCTCACCGACCGGGTCGCGGTCTACGTCGGCCGGTTGGAGGAGGTGACCCTGGACGGGCAGCCGGTGACACCCCAACCCGGCGACTTCTACGGCGGCTGGGTCACCCCCGACGTCGTCGGCCCCTTCAAAGGCGAACCCGGCACCTGGGGCTGGTAGCC
>JALZDN010000051.1 GCA_030862525.1 Actinomycetota bacterium
CACCCGCCGCCGTTCCAGTGGATCGAGCGCGCGCGGTGACCGTGTCGGGGGGATCGTGGAGATCGCCCTCCCGGTATCGATGCTGGTTCAGTTTCCCGCGCTTGCGGCCAACCACCCTGAGTGGGCCCGAGTCCTGCACGGGTCTCCGGCAGCTGGGAGCACCGCGAGCAGGCCCGCGCCGCGCTGGACCAGCACCCGAATCGGCGCTTCGCCCGCGCCGCGCTGCGCCGGCACGTTCAGATGCGTGACCGACACTGCGTCGGTGTCGGCTGTCGGCGCCGCGCCGCCACCGCCGATCTGGATCACACCCGTGACCACGCCTACGGTGGGCAGACCGTCACACCAACAGTGGCCCCAACTGCGGACGCCACCACACGATGAAGCACCAGGGCGGCTGGAGCCTCAAGCAACCCGAGGCCGGCCACTTCGCGTGGACCAGCCCCCTCGGGCAGACCTACCGCACTCGCGGTGAACCGATCACACCTGACCTGCCCCAGCCGCTGCCCCGCGATGCCGAACCTGACCCGCCAGGTGTTCCGATGAAGTGCGAGGGACCAGTCCTCCGCCTACCCGATCCACCCCCATCGCCAGCGCGACCACCACCCGCTGAGCTGCCTGACCAGCCGCCGTTCTGACCACTCCATCCGCAGCGCCCGGCGGAAGGCCGACCGTGCCCGCCGGCGGAAAGGGATGGGATATCAGCAGGCCGTCTCCGACCGCCGCGGCCGACGCCTGCTTGCACGCGGCCTTCCCCCTGTCCGTAGAAAAGATCAAGGCGAGGAAGCCACGCCGGAACAGATGTCAGCAATCCATGGATGACCAGAACGGCACGCGTTGGTCGGCCGCGAAGTCGGCACCGGTCGGATGCCTCCGGGCCCCGGTGCAAGGATTGGACGTGTACCGGTTCGGCGCGCGGCAGCCAGCGCTGGGCGCCGGACCCGTTCTGGTCACCGGTGCGCGCAGGCTTGTACTTGTTCCCGCGCTCAACGATGCTCGGGGTACTCATCATGGAGACGCCACCACTCGTAGGGCCGCGTCTGTGGCCACCCCTCGGGTGAATCCTCCCAGTCCTCCTGACGTCCCAGCGGCGTCAGGTCGAGGAAGGACCAGCTGCTGCCCAGCGCCTCAACGCCCCGGCCGGACGTGAAGTAGCTGCGAAAGACCTCGTCGCCATCCCGGAAGAAGACGTTGAGCCCGAAGCCCGTTGTGACGCCGAAGTCGGCGTCGAAGCCGCTGGCGGCCGAGGAATACCAGGGGATCGTCCAGCCCATGCGCTTCTTGAACGCCTCGATCTCCGCCAATGGTGCGCGCGACACCAGGACCAGCGAGGTGTCCCGGGCATGCAGGTGGGCCAGGTGGCCGATGTTGTCGACCACCATCGAGCAGCCCGAGCAGGGGTCCTCGTCGCCCGGCTGCAGCATGTGGTGGTAGACGATGAGCTGGCGGCGGCCGTCGAACAGGTCGAGCAAGCTCGCCTCCCCGTCCGGGCCCTCAAAGACGTACTGCTTGTCGACCCGGACCATCGGCAGCCGTCGGCGCTGGGCTGCCAGCGCGTCCCGGGCCCGAGTGGCTTCCTTCTCCTTGACCAGCAGCGCTGAGTGGGCGGCCGCCCACTCAGCAGGTGACACAACCTGTGGAAGGATCATCACGGTTCTCCTCTCGATGACTTAGGTCTGCAGTAGAGACCGACTCGCGCGCGGAAACTCATCGGTCGCTGGCAGGCAAGCGGCTCATGAGTCAGCTCGCCGCGCGGACCTTGTCATCGATCGGCGCTGTCGTCCGGAGCTGCCGAAGCATCACGAGCGTTCCGGCGATGGGCAGCAGGACCAGCACGGCCAGCGCGCCGCTGAGCCCCAGCACCTCACTAAAGCCCCCCACCACGGCGGCGCCGATGCCCGCACCAGCCAGAAACAGCAGCGTGGTGACGCCGAGCGCGACCCCGCGCTGTTCGGGCTCCACGGCGCTCGAGACACCGAGGATCATCGCCGGCTGACCGATACCGAACGCCACGGTGAGCGAGGCGACGGCCACCACCAGCAGCGCCGGTATGCCGGTCGCCGCGCCCAGCGCAGCGACAAGCAGCGCCACCACGGTGACCGGGCACGCCACGGCTAGGGTGCGGTCCGGGCCCCACCGGGGTAGGACCCACCGGGTGGCGCGCGGCATGAACAGACCGAGCAGCGCGGAGGGCGCGAGGACCAGACCGATGCCCAGCGGTGACCAGCCCTGCGCGGCGAGAAGCAGCGGCACCGCGACGAGCAGCGCGAACCATCCCGCCGGGATCGCGGCGGCAGCGAACGCACTGCGCAGCACCACACCGTTGGTCACGATGGCGCGCGGCAGGAACCCGTCGGGCCGGACCCGGATCCGGGCGAGCGCTGCCGGGACACCCGTGGCCAGCAGCACCGCACCCACCACGGCGACTACGGCGCCCGTGGAGGGCGATTGGATGAGCAGCACCAGTCCGGTGGCCGCTACCGCGACGCACACCGCGCCCGGCACGTCGAAGCGCTCCTTTCGGCCGCCGGTGGGGGCCGCGCGCCAGAGCACCGGCAATGCGAGCAGCCCGATCACGGGGAGCACGAGGGTCCATCGCCAGCCGCCTGCCGCATCCACCGCTCCACCGAGCACGGGCCCGAGGCAGCTCAGCACGGACGCGGCGCCGGTCACCCGACCCAGTGCGCTCGCCCGGGTGGCGCCGTCCCATTGGGCGCTGATGAGGGCCATGCCGAGAACCGGAACCGCCGCGGCACCGACACCTTGCAGGACCCGGCCCGCAATCAGTACCGAGAACGTGGGCGCGGCAGCAGCGACGAGCGCCCCCGCCGCCATGAGCACGACGCCGGCGACGAGGGGACCGCGCACGCCGACGATGTCCGCGATCCGGCCGTGCACCGCGGTGAGCACCGCGAGGGCGACGGCGTACCCGCTGATCACCCAGGCCGCACTCGCCGTGCCTACCCCGAGCCCTGCCGCCAGTTCGGGCAGCGCGACGGACACAGCTGACGTGCCAGTGCCCGCGAGCCCGAACAGCACCCCTATGACGGTGGCGATCCGACCCGCCGCCTTCGGATCGCCGTCCACCTCAGCGCCAACTCCGGACCCGGCCGTCGCATTCCGCCGAGACCTGGCACAAGGAAGGGATAACTATGACAACGTCGCCCGCATGGCCACTCGCAGAGTCATCGTCCAGGAGCTGGTGAGCGTCGACGGATTCGCCGCAGGACCGGCGGGCGAGCTGGACTTCTTCGACGCGGTGACGGACTACCGCGAGGTCGACGAGGACAACCTGTCAGTTCTCGGCGAGGTCGACACCATCCTGTTGGGCCGTGAGACGTACCGGTGTTCGCCGAGTATTGGCCCACCGCCGAGGGCGAGCTGGTTGCTGACGCGGTCAACTCGACGACGAAGATTGTGTTCTCGTCGACCCTGGACAGCGCACCGTGGGGCCGCTGCGAGCCGGCACAGGTGCGCAACGGCGACTTCCTGGAGGCGAAACCTTACGCGTCCGGCTTCGTGTCGCTGCGTTACGCGGTCACTCGAAGCTAACCCGGAGGCCTCCCCACAAATGACGATCAACTGGCCAGCTCTCTCAGTGCCCGGCCAGGCGGTTCGCCAGGCCGGCATCAACCCGTCCGATCTCGACCAGCAGCGCTTCACTGATCACGCCAAAAGCGTGTCTGAGCTGCAATGTCGAGCGAGCAGACGAGCGCCCCGGTGAGCCTCGCAGTGATCTCTGACGGTAGGAGATCCATACCCCGACCCTGAACGGCGGGCACAACGTGGCGTAGGCACGCCAGAGCGAGTACATGGTCCCGCACGCTGCTGATCAGGTACTCCGCCTGCCACATCCGGCCATGGGCAATGCTCGAACGAGCATGCAACGCATAAAACCAGCCCATACCGATCAGCTCAGCGGCGAGGGGTGCTGGCGCCGTTGATCGTTCATTAGCGGTTCCGAACAGGAGTCGGAAAGTAGGTGCGATGGCACCGAACTCCGCCGCTGACCGGAAGGCGAGGTCGATCTGCAAGGTGCTAGCGAGCAGAAACACCCGGTAAAGAGTCACACCGGGTCACATCCACGTGATGGACGGCAGCATGCTCGCGGTACATGCGGTCGGTCCAGTCGGCAAGCACCTGCTCATGGTCGGCGTCAGCCGCAACGCACAAAGCGAGATCAATGTCGGACCACCGATCTTCACGACCGACCGCGGCCGACCCGGTCACCGCGGCACCCGTGATGCGAGTATCGGCGTACGCCGCCGAAACCAGCCCCTTGCGCAGGCGTTCTCGCTGCTCTTGGGTGAACACAAGCGCCAGATAGTACGGGCAGCACCTCCTGCCCGACGCCATCGTGATCGATCCGACGGTCACCCGTGGGAAATCGACCCGACGATCGCCGCAACACCGCGCCCCGGTCCGACTGCAGAGGGCGCGGCCGGCGAGGTCCTAGCTCTCCCGCCGCGCAGGTGCCTGCGCGATCAGGAATTGCCAGCATCGGTCACAAGTTGACCCCGAACATGACCGCCACACCATTCGACCCGCGCGCGCTGCTCGCGGAGAGTCGACTCGGCGTCCTAGCGACGATCAAGTCGGACGGCCGACCCCAGCTGTCCCCTGTCGCCCCGTCGTACGACCAGGAGGCCGGTGTCATTTACGTGTCGATGACCGAGGGGCGCGCCAAGACCGCGAACCTGCGGCGGGATCCACGAGCCACGCTGGAGGTCACCAGCCCAGACGGCTGGGCATGGGCCACCGCCGAGGGCACGGCCACACTCACCGGGCCGGGGACCGACCCCCACGGTCCCGAGGTTCAAGCACTGGTGGACTACTACCGCGCCGCCGCCGGAGAGCACCCGGACTGGGACGAGTACCGGTCGGTCATGGTGTCCGACCGAAGGGTGCTCATGGCGATGACGGTCGACAACGTGTACGGCGCCAAGATCCGTTAACAGCGCGACCACACCGCCGAGCACAACGCGCAACACCACCGACCATCACCGTCACAGCCTGCCCCTCACATCGACGGTTGCGCGATCTTCTCGAGAAGGCCGACCGCGTCGTCGGCGGGCGGGAGAGCTCGGATCTCCTCAGCGATTCTGTTCGCGGCGAGCCGGAATGATGGCTCGGACAGCACGCGAGTCACCGCCGCGCGGATCTCGGCGGGGTCCACTGGCGTTGTCGTGCCGTCGACACCGACCCTGAGCCCGGCGCCGATGGCCGCGACGCGCTCGGCGTTGTCGGGGTGATCGGCGAACTGCGGCACGACGACCAGCGGTACGCCAGCGGCGAGCGCGCCGAGCACGGTACCCGTGCCGCCGTGGCACACCATCGCTGCGGCGTGCGGGAACACGTCCTGCTGCGGCAGCCACCGTTCGACATGGACATTGCGTGGCAGCGCCGACCAGTCCGACGGGTCACCGTTGTCGCCGATCGTGGCGAGCAGGCGCACCGGAAGTTCGGCGAGCGAGTCGATAACCGTGTGAAATGCCGCTAACGCGAACGGCACCGCTGTGGCCACGGTGCCGAACGTGGCGTAGACGAGCGGAGTGTCCACTCCTTCCCACCAGGAGGGCAACGCCGTGCCCGAACCGCCGGCGGCTGGATCGCGATACCGGAACACCTGCGGCCCGACGGTCGACCTGGGCGCCTCCAATGACAGCGGCAACAGGCTCAGCGATGGCAACCGGTGCAGGCGATCCCCGGCATCATCCGGTGCGAGCCCGAGCGACTCGCGAAACTTCGCCACGGCTGGTGCGGCCAGCGGGATCGTGAAGTCGACGAACTTGTCGAGTCCGATGAGCACCTGCACCTGCGGCACCTGGCGCAGTTCAGCGGCGATGGAGGAGCCGAACTCACTGAACTCACGCAGGAGCACGTCAGGCCGCCATTCATCGATGGCGGACAGCATTCCCGGCATGATCGACCGGACGGCAAGATCGGCGAACAGCGTGACCATGACCGCGTTGCGGTTCTCCGGCTCCGCGGCCAGGAAACGAGCGTGCACAGCGGCCCGCTCGTCCGGATCGATATCGGCGCATGGCCAGTAGGGATATCCGGCGCGGTCGACCGCCGCCGCGAATGACTCGGGTGCCGCGACGAGTACTTCGTGACCGGCGCGCCGGCAAGCAGCACCGAAGGGCAGCATCGGACCGAAGTGTCCGGCGTTCGAGGTGGTCGCCAGCAGTACTCGCATATGCCCACCGTTCCGCTAGATCGGGATCAGCTCGAAGGCGGTTGCGAGGAGGGCACCCGGCAACCGCTCGGCGTCGGCCTGGGCCATGTCGCGCAGGAACGTGGCCGGGTCGGCCATCGCCCCGCCGAGCGCCTGGAGGTAGGCGCGGTGCGCGGCCAACGACGCGACACCTCGGTCGAAGGTAGTGCTCACTTCCACCGCGTGCCCGGCCAGCGGCGAGGCGGCCACTGCCACCCACCGGACCCCGTTCCACGGCTGCAGCCCCAGCTCGGGGAACAGCCAGCGGTTGGCCGCGTCCCGGACGGCGTCGATGGCCGCGAGCCCGCTGTTGCGGTGGTCGGCCATGTTCAGCCCGCCGCCCAGCCAGGTCTCCCGATGATTGGTAATGATCACAAGTTCCGGTCGGTGCCGGCGGATCGCGGCAGCGACGTCGCGGCGCAGCGGCACGCCGTACTCGACGAGCCCGTCGGGGTGGTCGAGAAACTCCACTACCGCGACGCCGACCTCCGCCGCCGCGGCACGCTGCTCAGCCTCCCGCAGTGGCCCGCACTCGGCCGGTGGGATTGAGTCGATCCCGGCCTCGCCGCGGGTGGCCAGCAGGTAGCTGACCGTGCGGCCCTCCGCCGTCCAGCGGGCGATCGCCGCTGCCCCGCCGTACTCCAGGTCGTCCGGGTGGGCGACGACGGCGAGCGCGCGCTCCCAGTCGTCGGGCATCGGACTGTAAGGCTCAGGCATGGCTGCATCCTGCCGTGGGCGACACCGGTTCCGACTGGTGGGCGACGCTCCGCGCCACGGGCAGGGCTGCACGCTCCCTGTTCGCTGTCCGTGCCGGACATTACAGTTCGGGATGATCCCGTCCTGCTCGAGCGGCTACGCCAGCTACGTTGCCGAGGAGCGTGGCCACCTCGGCCCTCGCCGCACATCCGCGCGTCGTGCTGTGCCGGGGCGAGCCGGGGATCGGTAAGACCCGGATGGCGGAGGAGTTGACCGGGTTGGCGGCGACACGGGGCGTGCCGGTGGCGTGGGGGCCGGCGGCGGAGTCGAGTGGCGCGCCCCCGTACTGGCCGTGGCGGCAGGTGCTGCGCGCGGCGACCGCCAACGTCGACGTCGCCAAGATCGTCGACGAGCTCGGGCTTACCCCTGACCTCGTGCGACTCGCACCCGCCGTGTTCGACGCT
This sequence comes from Actinomycetota bacterium, assembly GCA_030862525.1. Classification (GTDB taxonomy): domain Bacteria; phylum Actinomycetota; class Actinomycetes; order Mycobacteriales; family Pseudonocardiaceae. Next base: position 7,375 of record JALZDN010000051.1, read on the forward strand.
CCAGCAGTGATCGGGATGACAGCGGCTCGAGTGAGGACCGCTTTCGGCTATTCGACGCGGTGGCGCGGCTGCTGAGCGATATACCTCGAGCGCACCGTGGGTCATCGTGTTCGACGACGCGCACTGGGGATTACGGCTCGTTGCTCTGCTGCACCACGTGGTACGCACGCTGGCTCACCAGCGGCTGCTGGTGATGGTGAACCACCGGGACACCGAACATGTGTACGACTTCCTCGTCACGGGACTTGCTCGTGAGCCGGTCACCCGGCCGATCGACTTCCGCGGCTTGGCCGCTGCGGCCGTCGGCAAGCAGCTTGCCGCGCTGGTCGGGCGCGCCGTCGCACCGGGGCAAGTCCAGCGGGTGCATGCGGTCACGGGTGGCAATCCCTACTTCGTCGGTGAGATGGGCTGGGCGTTGGCCGACGCAGGCGCAGCCGCGTCGACGGTCCCGGTACCGCCGACCGTGCTGTAGACGATCAACGAACGGCTGGAACGGCTCTCGTTGCTGGCTGTGCACGCCGGAGCCACCCAGGAGGCAGCGACCAGCTACGACCTCCTTCGCCCGTACGAAGGCCGCTGGATCAAGTGCGGGCGAGACGCCGTTGCCCCGCTGGGGCCCGTGGCGTACTACCTCGGAGTGCTCGCCGCCTGTCTGTCCCGCTTTGACGCGGCCGCCCAACACTTCGAGGTGGCCCTCGAGGCCACCGAGCGGATCGGCGCGCGGCCGTTCCTTGCTCTGACCCAGGGTGCCTACGGCGCCATGCTCGCCCGCCGGAGCGCGAGTGTGAACCGTCGGCGAGCCAGGCAGCTGCTTGCGGATGCGCTGAAGACGGCCCAGGAGCGGGGGATGAACCAGCTCTACAACTACGTCGTCGCAAGCCAGCCGGGCTTACCTGCGGACCCGGTCTTGACGCAGGGGCAGCTCAAGCCGGCCGGGCCGTTGACGCCGCGGGAGCGCGAGGTCGCCGAGCTGGTGGCCCACGGGCTCACCAACCGAGAGATCGCCGCCCGGCTCTACCTGTCCGAGCGCACCGCGCAGAACCACGTGCAGCACATCCTCACCAAGCTCGACCTGTCGAACCGGAGCCAGATCGCGGTCTGGATCACCAGTCGCAGGTGAGTATGCGGCTGAGTAATTCGGCGGACGCCGCTACATCGCACGTCTCTCTACCGTGTTCAGGTACACGGTAGGGATTTCAAGTTCGACTTCACCGCGCCCCCGGATTGCTTTTCAAAAGGAGGAGTCATGGCTGATAACGTCGCAATTGTAGAGGGAGTCTATAAGGCGTTGGCGAAAGGGGACATCAACACAGTCCTCGGCGCCCTAGATGAACAGGTCGAGTGGCACCTGGCTGAACACCACCCCCTATGGCCGGGTAAGGCATTCGTGGGCCCGCAGGCCGTCCTCGAGGGACTCTTCGCGCCGCTCACTCAAGTCTATGATGGTTTCCGGATCGACATCCAACGGATCGTCGCGCTTGGCGACACGGTGCTGGCCGAGGTGCGGTATCGAGGCAAGGGGAAGGTGACCGGCCAGGATCTTGACGCGCAGGCCGCGCACGTATGGGACTGCCGTGATGGGAAGTGCGTGCGTTGGCAAGGGTACGTGGACACGTGGCAGACAGCGCGAGTCCTGAACTCCACGCCATAGCTGTGGCGGATCGGTCAGCTAGTGCGCCCAGGCACCCACGGCACGCACCAACGATCAGCGGTCGCGTCCCATTCAGTCCGTGAGAGCCCGATAAGCAAGTGCCGTCGCGACGACGTACACGAGGTGATGGCCGGCGTCGATCGCCAGTTCAGCCGGCTCCATCTCGGTCGCCGGAGGCGCGACGTCCAGCGCGGGCAACATCACCAGACTTCCGCCCCAGATAGCAGCGAAGTGCACAGCGGTCGCTGAACGTCCACCCAGGCCGATGCCAGCGAGCAGGCCCCGAACCGCCCCCCAGGCCGTGCCGTACCCCCAGTGGACGAGCGTGCTGAACCGGGCTTCGGCGGCCTCGTCGACCGGTTCGACGCCGAGCACCTTGCTCGCTGCGTCCGCAGGAGCGGAACTGCCCGGGCGACCTCGCAGCTTCATCTCCAGCGTGCTCGACAGTGTCATCGCGGCGGTACCGATCGCGCCGGCGAGCAAGCCCCTGCCGACGGCTGATGCGAGATTGCCGATGGTCATCATGGCCTCCTGTTGATGGAGCGGATGCTACGGCTCAGAAAACCCAGGCGCGGATCGCGGGCCAGTCCACAAGGTCGAGGGTGGCGTGTACGCCCAGCCGGCGGGCCTCCGGCACGGTTATCGCCGCGTCAGCAGCCATCTTCGACGGAATGCAACCGCGGTTGAGGCAGGCCCCGCCGAAGCGGTCCGGCTCGATGATCGCCGCTCGGAGGTGGACGAGCTCGGGACCGAGCAGGCTGTTGCCGCTACCCGCCCCGACCACGATCAGGTCGTAGCTCTTCATGCCTCTCCTTACCTCGCCAGGCCGGTGTGGTCGGTGCGGCCATGTCACGAACCGTGTCTGCGATTCGGGTGACCGCCTCGACCGCATGATCGACATCGAGCCGGGCATAGCACAACACCAGCCCTGTCAACTCGCCTTGGAGCTGACACCGCTGCGGATCAACGTCAACAACCTGGCGCCCGGCATGGTCCTCACTCCCTTCAACCAGCCCGCGATCGATGATCCGAAGCTGCTGGAAGAGCAGGTGCAGAGCATTCCGTGGAAGCGAGCAGCGCAGCCGTCGGAGATCGCGCGCCTCGCCGTCTTCCTCTTCAAGTGACGCCGACTACGTCACCGGCTCCACCTACGTCATGGACGGCGGGCTCATGCGCAACCTCGGTCAGGGAGCTTGAGCGGGGCCCGTGGCTCGGCGGCGAGTACGGTGGGATGACTCGCCCGCTGCGCCTGCGCAAGAAGGCGAAGGTCAGCGCGGTGCTGACGGACGGTGCGGAGCTACCGCTGCCCGCCGTGCGCGTTGCGACCTAATCCGTGTTCACCGCTGCCAGCGGCTGGCTGCCCGATCCGGCTGCCGACGATTCCGATGGGGTAAAGGAGTGATCATGCCGGCCCTGCGATCCCGTGTCACGACCCATGGCCGCAACGCCGCCGGTGCTCGCGCGCTGTGGCGAGCCACCGGGATGGGTGAGGACGACTTCGGCAAGCCGATCGTGGCGATCGCCAACTCGTACACCCAGTTCGTGCCGGGCCACGTGCACCTCAAGGACCTGGGCGAGATCGTCGCCGAGGGGGTGCGGGAGGCCGGCGGGGTGCCCCGCGAGTTCCACACCATGGCGCTCGACGACGGGATCGCGATGGGCCACGGCGGGATGCTGTACTCCCTGCCGTCCCGTGAGGTGATCTCCGACACCGTCGAGTACATGGTCAATGGGCACGCGGCTGACGCGCTCGTGTGCATCTCGAACTGCGACAAGATCACGCCCGGGATGCTGAATGCCGCGCTAAGACTGAATCTCCCGACCGTGTTCGTCTCTGGCGGACCGATGGAGGCCGGCAAGGCGGTCGTGGTGAACGGGGTGGCCCAGGCGCCCACCGACCTGATCACGGCGATCTCCGCGTCCGCCTCGTCGGACGTGGACGACGAGGGGCTGACCACCGTCGAGCGCTCTGCCTGCCCGACCTGTGGTTCATGCTCCGGGATGTTCACCGCGAACTCGATGAACTGCCTCACCGAGGCACTCGGGCTGGCGCTGCCCGGCAACGGCTCGACACTGGCCACGCATGCCGCGCGCCGCGCCCTGTTCACCGAGGCCGGGCGGACCGTGATGGAGCTGTGTCGCCGGTGGTACAGCGCGGACGGGCCCGGCGACGAGTCGGTGCTGCCCCGGTCGATTGCCACCGAGAAGGCCTTCCAGAACGCGATGGCGCTCGACGTGGCGATGGGCGGCTCGACGAACACCGTGCTGCACATCCTGGCCGCCGCACACGAGGCGGAGGTCGATCTGACCATGGCCGACATCGACGCGGTGTCCCGCCGGGTGCCCTGCCTGACCAAGGCCGCGCCCAGCTCGAACTACCACATGGAGGACGTGCACCGGGCCGGTGGCATCCCGGCCATCCTTGGCGAGCTGGACCGGGCCGGGCTGTTGCACCGCGACGTGCACGCCGTGCACGCCCCGTCGCTGCAGCAGTGGCTGGCCGACTGGGACATCCGGAGCGGCTCGCCCGCACCGGCAGCCGTCGAGTTGTTCCATGCCGCGCCCGGCGGCGTGCGCACGACGACGCCGTTCTCGACGGCGAACCGCTGGTCGTCGCTGGACACAGACCCCGCCGAGGGCTGCATTCGGGACCGCGAGCACGCCTACACCGCCGAGGGCGGCCTGGCCGTGCTGTACGGCAACCTGGCCGAGGACGGTGCAGTGCTCAAGACTGCCGGCGTGCCCGAGGAGGTCTGGCACTTCGAGGGACCCGCACGGGTGGTGGAGAGCCAGGAGCAGGCGGTCTCGGTGATCCTCGCCCGCCAGCTGCAGCCGGGAGACGTGCTGGTGGTGCGCTATGAGGGTCCGGCAGGCGGGCCCGGCATGCAGGAGATGCTGCACCCGACGGCGTTCATCAAGGGCGCCGGGCTGGGCAAGGTGTGCGCGCTGGTGACCGACGGCAGGTTCTCCGGCGGCTCGTCGGGCGTTGCCGTCGGGCACATCTCCCCGGAGGCGGCCGCGGGTGGCGTGATCGGGCTGGTCGAGGACGGGGATCGGATCGTGATCGACGTGCGGGAACGGGCGTTGCGGCTGCTGGTCGACGACGACGTGCTGGCCGAGCGGCGAGCGAAGATGGACGCGTCCGAGCGCCCCTGGCAGCCGGTGGACCGGCAGCGCCCGGTGGCCAAGTCGCTGCGTGCGTACGCCCGGATGGCCACCTCTGCCGCCACCGGCGCAGTCCGCGACCCCAACCGCTGACCCGCTGGTCGCCCCGCACATCCGCTACTCACAGCACCTCAAGCCTCGACCTTGGCCAGCACGCGGTGAGACCCAGTCGGCACCAGCCCAGCCAACGCACCGATACCGAGGGTCTGCCACCTTCAGCGGTCGCGTGGTGGTGTGCCCATGCCTGGGTCGTATCCACGCCCGCCTCACCTCAGCGGCTGAGCGTGACAGCGTTCAGCGATCTGTAAGACCTCGCCATCGATTTCCATCCGCCCGTGGGTGTTCTCCAGTTACGCGAGGTGCTCGCAAGAGTATGGTCGACTTCTCCGCCCAATATCGAGGTCGACGACGTCCAGGAGTCGCCATGGTCCGCACGTACGCCAAGGTTGTCGGTATCGTCGTCATCTTGATCGGCGTGGTGGGATTGATTGCCGGGGAAGCGCCACTGTTCGGTCTGGTCAACATCGAGATCGCTGAAGACGTGGTGCACCTGCTCACCGGCGGAATCCTGGCCGCGGTCGGCTTCGGCGTCCGCGACACGAACGTGGTACGCACAGTAGTCGGGGTGATCGGCGTGGTGTACCTGCTTGTCGGCATACTCGGCTTCGTCGCATCCAGGCTGTTCGGGCTGCTGCCCGTCTATGGCTACAGCGTCGTGGACAACCTCATCCACCTGGTCCTCGGGGTTCTCGGCATTGCCGCCGCGTGGCTGGCCACCGATACCGCGCGCCGGCGCACCGCATGAAGCGGGCCATCGTCAAAGGCGTGCTGGCCGGCCTGGCCGGCACTGCGGTGATGACCGTTGCGCAGCGCCTGGAGATATCGGTGACCGGCCGCCGGCCGTCCACGGTGCCAGGGCAAGTCGCCGCACAGCTGCTGGGCCACTCCGAGCCGGACATCGCGGCCAGGCTGAACGTTCCGACGCACTGGGCACACGGTGCCGCGATGGGCCCCCTGCGGGGTGCACTAGCAGCGATGGGTTTACGTGGCGTCACCGGCTCCGCCGTGTTCTTCGCCATGATGTGGGCTAGTGACGCCATGCTCTACCGCGCCCTGGGCATCGCCGACCGGCCGTGGCACTGGAGCCGCACCGAGCTGGCCACCGACATCGGCCATAAAGCTCTCTACGCGCTCGTCACCGGCATCGCCTACGACACCGTCGCCGGTCGCCGCCGCGCTCGTCGCTAAGCGTTGCCGCGGTCGGCCTCGAGCAGCCGCAGCCACACCTCGCTGATGGTGGGGTACGCCGGGACGGCGTGCCAGAGCCGGTCGAGCGGGACCTCGCTGATGATCGCGATAGTGGCGGCGTGCAACATCTCCCCGACCCCAGGCCCGACAAAGGACGCCTCGACGGTGACGCGGCGGTCCTGGTCGATGACGAGTTGAGCGGTGCCCTGCACACCCTTGCCGGCCAGCGCGCCACCCGTGGTAGCGCCGATGTCGTGGCGCACGGTCTTGAGGTGCAGCCCGGCGTCGCATGCCTGCTGTTCGGTGCGTCCGACCGCTGGTCCTTCCAGTCGAGCCGAGCGTCATGCGGCGATGATGAGCAGGTGACGCGCGTGCTGATTGTCCCCGGCGCTGCTGTCCGCAGCTACGTGCGGCCGGCCGCCGATGCGCTGCGCGACCGCGGCGTCGAGGTGCACCTACTCGCCGCACCTGGTGAACCCGGTGCCCAGGCCGACCTCCAGCGCTATGGGCAGGAACTCGCCCACCAGATCAGCCGCGATGGCCCCGTCGACCTGCTCATCGGGCTGTCCGTCGGCGCGCAGGTGGCCGCGGTGGCCGCGACTACCCCGGACCAAGACCAGACCCCATCCCGGGTGCGGCATCTGATGTTGATCAGCCCGACGGTGGACCCGCAGATCCGGACCACGCCGCGGCTACTCGTTCGCTGGCTGGCCGGCGGTCGCCGGGAACGGCCGACGCTGTTCCTGGAGCAGTTCCCGGAATGGCGCCGGGCCGGCCCGCGGCGCCTGTTCCAGGTTGTCCGCTCCGCTGTGACGGTGCGCATCGAGAACCTGCTACCGGGTCTGCGCGCGAGGCTGACTGTGGTGCACGGCGAGAACGATGCCATCACCTCGCACTCGTATGCGGCCGGGTTGGCCACCGACCACGGTGGTGAGCTGCTCGTCGTCCCGAACGCCACCCACTCCTGGCCCTACGCCGACGCCGACCGGTTCGCCGACACCGTCCAGGGCCTACTCAGATGAGCCGCCGCGATCCGAACCGGATGGCGCCGCAGGACGTGGTGGCCTCCTTCGACTCCGCAACGGTGCTGCACGCCGGCCTGGCCGCAGCGCTGCGCGGTCAGCCGTTTCCCCACCTGGGGAACAGCGCAAGCGCTGCGGCCGCGGTCCGGATCGGCGGCAGGCTGCCGTGGCCGATCCTGCGACGGCTTTACACCCGGATCGGGGCGTCTGAGGGCATCGACCCGCAGCGGCTGGCCGACGTCGACATGGCCGCCGTAGCCGGGTGCCTCGCCGACGGCTACGCGCAGCGGCGTTACCCCGCCGCGTTGGTCGGATCCAGCAACGGCGCCCTGGCACACCTGGCGGCGGCGCTGCAGGTGCCGTGGCTGCCCGGCACCGTTCTGGTGCCCGTCGCCTATCGCGGCGACCCGCAGCGTCCGGTTGATGCGCTGCGCTTCGGCGAACGGTTCGCACCACGCCTGCTCGACGCCAACCCCGACGTGGTCCTGCACCACATGCACGACCAGGTCCAGGACAAGCTGATGGTCGCCCGGATGACCTACTTCCGGACGAAGTGGTGCCAGCTCCCCGAGGCATACGCCCGTTTCCTCACCGACTGCCTGGTCCCGGGCGCCCCCGTCATCCTGGTCGAGGACGTCTCCTGCTGGCCGGTCGTGCGGGTCGGGGACCGGCACGTGTTCCAGACCGGCGCTCAAGGTGGGCTCCGCCCGCAGGAGTACCTGCAGCGCCCGCACACTCCGCAACCTGATGAGCACGCACCCGAGGCCGAGTGGGGGCGCCGACCCAGATCTGGGTGCTGCCGTGGCTGCCTGGTGCAGCGCGCATGAACATCCGCTGATGCGACTGGTCTACTCCGGTCCGCAGGCGCCGGCACATGCCGTCGCGACGGTGCTCCGCGGCTGGTACGCCGAAAGAGGGGAGCCGGCCGACCGGCTACTCGTCTCCTCGTTCGTCCTCGGCGACCCGTGGCGCACGATCAACGCGGCGGCCGTGCCGTTCTGGACCTTCTTCTCCGTGCAACCGGCCGTGCAGGCGCTCGAAGCCCACCTGGAGTCCAGCGCGCCCTACCGCATGGTCGACGTGCTGCTGTTCCAACACGGCGTGCGTTCCGAGGGCATCGCCTACCCCGCTCAGTGGCTTGCGGCCGCGCGGCGCCATGGAGCTACCGCACGCCTGCTCGCCGTCGACCGCCGCCGCTTTCCGCACGACATCGCCTCGCTCGGCCGGTACGGCCGCGCGCTGGCTGACCTCCCGCCAGCGCGACACCCCTGGTCTCCATTCGATGTCGGCGAAGCCGTCCATGCCCTGCGGACCGCAGGGCTGCACACCCTGGCGGGACCCAACGCCTGATCAGCCGATGTGGCTGAGACGCCGTGGCGTCATGGGAGGCCCGCCATCCGCTCCAGATCCAGCTGCCGCATCCATTCGGTGCCCAGCCGCTGCCCGCGGGCCCTCATCTGCTGGCGGGCGAACTCGCCGAGCCGGTACTCGTACGGCGGCTCGCCGGGTACCAGTGCATGCTGGCGCGCCACTGGACCGGCCCCATCGAGATCGAGCAGATCGACGCGGTCACTGTCGACCACGTCCATGAGGGCGCAGATGACCGCGACCACGTCGAGCCCGGTCCGCACACGAGAACCGACCGCGACATCGGTCTCGGTTCCTGCTGTCCAGGTACCGACTCCAGACAGCACCGCGCTGCGTGCTGGCGCCCGCTGAATATACCCCTACCCCGTAGACACAATACCCCCCAGGGGTTATGTTTGGTTAGGAGATTGCCGGCTGGGAACGAGACATGAGGAAGCAATAACCGGTCGATGAGACCGGCTACGACGGGGAGAGCTGATCGATGAACGCAGCGACCAAGCTCGGCGGTTTCGCCCTCGCGGCAGGCCTCGTGTTCGGTGGCGCGTACGGCATCGGCCAGGCGACCGGCTCGGTCGGTGCTGCGTCGGATGCCGCACACGGCAGTGGCCAGCACAGCAGTGGCCAGCACAGCAGTGGCCAGCACGGTGCCGCAGCGACGCCGATCAGCGGGGAGCTGCCTGCGGGCGGGCTGATGGTCGCCCAGGACGGCTACCGCTTCGACCTGATTTCGGGTCACGCCGCGGCCGGGGCGCCGGAGGACTTCGCGTTCCGGATCCTGGGTCCGGGCGGGGCAGCGGTCACCGGGTTCACTCCGACCCATGACAAGCCACTGCACCTGATTGTGGTACGCCGCGACCTGACCGGGTTCCAGCACGTGCACCCGCAGATGGGCACCGACGGCATCTGGCGGATCCCCCTGACCTTCCCGACCGCCGGGGACTATCGGGCTTTCGCCGACTTCGCCCCGGACGGCCGGTCCGAGGAGATCACCCTCGGCGCCGATGTCGCCGTCGCCGGCACCTACACCCCGGCGGCGCTGCCCGCCCCGTCCCGCGCCGCCACCGTCGACGACTACACCGTGCGCCTCGACGGGGACCTCGTGCCCGGCCGGACCAATGAGCTGACGCTCACCGTGAGCAAGGCCGGCCAGCCGGTCACCGACCTGCAGCCCTACCTGGCCGCCTACGGACATCTGGTGGCGCTGCGCAACGGCGACCTCGCCTACCTGCACGTCCATCCGGACGGAACGCCCGGAGACGGTCGCACCGCGGCCGGCCCAGAGATCGAGTTCATGGCCGAGGTGCCCAGCCCGGGTAGCTACCGATTGTTCCTTGACTTCCAACACGGCGGCGTCGTCCGCACCGCCGAGTTCACAGTCCCGACCGGTCCGGCCGCCGACGGCGGCATACACCACGAGGGAGGACACTCATGACCGCCGACGTACTTTGTCCCGCGGAGGCGGCGTTGTGACCGCCGTTGCAGACAGCAGGCCCACGAACCAGGTCGAGCTGGCGATCTCCGGCATGACGTGTGCCTCGTGCGCACACCGCATCGAGCGCAAGCTCAACGATCTCGACGGCGTCACCGCCACGGTGAACTACGCCACGGAAAAAGCCCGCGTCCACTATCCGGAGGAGCTGGATCCGCAGGAGCTGGTCGGCCAGGTGCAGGCCGCCGGTTACGCCGCCGCGCTGCCAGCGCCACCCGCGGCCGACGGCGCAGCGCAGGCGGCCTCGGAGCCCAATCCGACCCGCGCGCTGCGGACCCGGCTGCTGGTCTCACTCGCGTTATCGGTGCCGGTGGTCGCGATGGCGATGGTGCCCGCGCTGCAGTTCACCTACTGGCAGTGGCTCTCGCTGACGCTGGCCGCTCCGGTGCTGGTGTGGGGGGCGCTGCCGTTCCACCGCGCTGCGTGGGCGAACCTGCGCCATGGCGCGGCGACCATGGACACGCTCATCTCGATGGGCACGCTAGCCGCATTCGGGTGGTCGCTCTACGCCCTGTTCCTCGGCACCGCCGGGGTGCCGGGCATGACGCACCCGTTCGAGCTGACGGTCGCGCCCAGCGACGGCGCCGGGAATATCTACCTGGAGGTTGCCGCCGGCGTCACCACGTTCATCCTCGCCGGGCGCTACTTCGAGGCTCGGTCCAAGCGGCGCGCCGGGGCGGCCCTGCGCGCGCTGCTGGAGCTCGGCGCTAAGGAGGTCGCCGTGCTCCGCGACGGGCGGGAGGTCCGGATCCCGACCGGGCAGCTCGCGGTCGGCGACCATTTCGTGGTCCGGCCTGGCGAGAAGATTTCCACTGACGGAGTGGTCGAGGACGGCGCTTCGGCCGTCGACACCTCGATGCTGACTGGGGAGTCGGTGCCGGTCGAGGTCCGACCCGGCGACAGCGTCGTCGGTGCCACCGTCAACGCCGGCGGCCGGCTGGTGGTCCGCGCCACCCGGATCGGGTCGGACACGCAGCTCGCCCAGATGGCAAAGCTCGTCGAGGACGCCCAGAACGGCAAGGCGGCCGTGCAGCGGCTGGCCGACCGGATCTCCGGGGTGTTCGTGCCGATCGTCATCGTGCTCGCCGCGGCCACCCTCGGCTTCTGGCTGGGCACTGGCGCCGGCGCGGCAACGGCCTTCACCGCCGCGGTCGCGGTGCTGATCATCGCCTGCCCATGCGCCCTGGGGCTCGCGACCCCGACGGCGTTGCTGGTGGGCACCGGCCGCGGTGCGCAACTGGGCATCCTGATCAAGGGCCCGGAGGTGCTGGAGTCCACCCGGCGCGCCGACACTGTCGTGCTGGACAAGACCGGCACCATCACCAGCGGTCAGATGGCGCTGACCGAGGTACACGTCGCCGAGGGCGTTGACGACACCGAGGTCCTACGGCTGGCCGGTGCGCTCGAAAACGCCTCGGAGCATCCCATCGCGGCCGCCATCGCCCGCGGCGCTCGCGAACGGGTGGCCACGTTGCCCGCCGTCGAGGAATTCAACAACCTCGAAGGATTCGGTGTGCAGGGCACCGTCGACGGCCACGCGGTGCTTGTCGGCCGGTCCGCTTTGCTGGAGCAGTGGAGTCAGCCGCTACCGCCCGGACTCGCCGAGGCCAAGGCAGCAGCCGAAGAACGGGGCCGCACCGCGATCGCCGTGGCCTGGGACGGCGAAGCGCGCGCCGTGCTGGTCGTCGCCGACACGGTCAAGCCCACCTCGGCACAGGCGATCGCCCAACTCCGCGCGCTGGGGCTGACCCCGGTGCTGCTCACCGGCGACAACACCGCGGTCGCGCGGGCCGTCGCCGCCGAGGTCGGCATCGACGAGGTCGTCGCCGAGGTCCTGCCCGCCGACAAGGTCGACGTCGTGAAGCGACTTCAGAGCGAGGGCAAGGTCGTCGCCATGATCGGTGACGGAGTCAACGACGCTGCCGCGCTCGCTCAGGCCGACCTCGGTCTGGCCATGGGCACCGGCACCGATGTGGCGATCGAGGCCAGCGACCTCACGCTGGTCAGTGGCGACCTCCGAGCGGCGGCTGACGCCATCCGGCTGTCCCGGCGCACCCTGGGCACGATCAAGGGCAACCTGTTCTGGGCCTTCGCCTACAACGTGGCTGCCCTGCCGTTGGCTGCGGCCGGGTTGCTCAACCCGATGCTCGCCGGCGCGGCCATGGCGTTCAGCTCAGTGTTCGTCGTCTCCAACAGCCTGAGGCTGCGTCGCTTCCGGCCCCTCACCGGCAACCAGGCTGCACCCGAAGCTGCGTCACGTTTCCCGCAGCACTGACACTCGGCCCCGAGGGCGGGTCAGCAGTCCGTCACGTGGCGGACCGGTGAAGTGGATCAGGTGGCCCAGGCGATAGCGCGCCGGCGAACCGGCCCGAGCACGAACCAGTCCACTATCAGAGCGAAGGCCACGGCCACGATCGCCCAGGCAGGTCGCCGAAGCCCGCCGGCGATGTCGGCATCCGAGCGCGTGGTTCGTGGTGGCTGATGCGCAGCACCTGCCACTGCCGGCAGCGCATGCCGACGCCGCAGTGTCGGTGTTTGGGATCATCTTCGCCGCTGATCCCCAGCGTGCGCTGGCCGAGCTGGTGCGCTGCGTTCGCCCAGCAGGCCAGGTGGCGTTCACCACGTATGCGCCGGCGGATGGCCGAGCAGAGCTCGCGAGGTGCTCGCCAGCGCGCTGGGACCAGCGGGCGCGAATTATTGATCAGTACCTGCTGGTTATCGGGCAGCGCCAATGAGTGATCGCGCCGGACCGCTGCTCGCGCTGTACGGCGTCACGGTTCGGCTTGGCGGCCTGGTGCGGGTGCGTGAGGTGACACTGAAGGTGCACCCGGGCGAGATTGTCGCGCTGAAGGGCGAATCGGGTAGCGGAAAGACCACTGTGCTGCGTGCCGCAGCCGGGCTCGTCCCGGTGGCCGCAGGCCAAGTCGTCCGTTACGCCAGCCGCACCGGTATGGCTTTCCAGGACCCTCGCCTGCTGCCGTGGCGCAGCGTGCTGGACAACGCTCTGTTCGCCCTCGGCGCTCGCCCCAGTCCGGATCAGGTCACCCGCGCAGTCGCGCTGCTGGATCGGCTCGGGCTGCACGCTGTCCACCGGGCCCATCCCGCTGCTCTGTCCGGCGGGATGCACCAGCGGGTCGGGCTCGCGCGGGCACTTCTGGTCGACGGCGATTTGCTGCTCGCCGACGAGCCGTTCGCCCACCTCGATCCGCGCTGGGCCAACGAAGTGGCCAGGATCGCGCGAGAGCAGGCGAGCGTCGGCGCCGCCGTGCTACTGGCCCACGAGACCGAGCTGGGTCAAGTCACACTGTATGAGGAGAACCACGTCACGCACTACACGCTCTGACTCCCGAGCACCGGCAGCGTGTCCTAGACCCACCCATGGCGTCGCCGTACCCGCACTGTCCTGGCACCGGCAACGGCGGGGGCCAGCCGGACTCGTCATCGGATACGCCGCATGCCGGGCGCCGTCCCATACCGACATGGTGGGGCGGTCCGCGCAGACGTTGAGCAGTGACTGTCCGCTGCCCTCTTGCGGTCGCAGCAGCGACACGCGCTGCTCTGCGCTGAATACCGGGGCCGGCGATGCGAGAATGGAGACGAAGCGACATGGACAGATACCCTCGATCTTTTAACGAAAGTGACCGACATGCTGGATTCTGATGCCCAGGTATGGCTGAACGCCGTCAACGAGCTGATGGTCAGCCACTCACCACAACCCGTCGACATCACCAAGCTGGCGGAAACCGACGGCAAGATCGGTGACCGGGAGGTCATCGAGACGGGGCCCGGTCGGATCACCGTCGCGGACGGATGGACAGCGGTCTACGAGCCTGAATCCGAGCGGTGGGCTCTTGCGGAGGACCCTGAATCTACCGAGCCCGCCTTGCCGCTCGACCCGCTGTAAGGCCTGCCCGAGCCGCCGCATGACTTCGCGATACGTCGATCTGAGCCACCCGATCACTCACGAGATGATCACCTATCCCGGGTTGCCCGGACCGACGATCTCCACGTATACCTCTCGGGAGGAGTCGGCGCAGCAGCTGGCCACCGGGGTGTCGTTGCATATCGGCCGGATCGAGATGGTGGCCAACACCGGCACGTACGTCGACGCGCCGTATCACTTCCATGCCGACGGTGTCGACGTGGCGCAGCTGCCGCTGGAGCGGTTGGTGGGCGTGCCGGTCGTCATAGTCAGGGCGAGCGGTCATGCGGCCATCGGTCCGGAACTCCTGGACGATGCGAGCGCGCTGTGGGGCAAGGCGGTGCTCGTGCACACTGGCTGGTCGCGGCACTGGGGGACTCCCGCGTACCTGTCCGGAAGTCCTTATCTGACAAGACGTTTCGCCGAGGCTATGGTCGAGGCGAACGTCGCATTGCTGGGCGTCGACTCGCTGAACGTTGACAATGTCGAGGACCCGGCCCGGCCGGTGCATCACACCATGCTCGGCAACGACATCCCGCTGATCGAGCATCTGACCAACCTGGACCGGCTTCCCGACCACGGCACCCGGTTGACCGCACTGCCCGCCCCGGTCCACGGCGTGGGCAGCTTCCCGGTCCGCGCCGTAGCCGTCCTCCCGTGAATTCGTCGGGGTTGGCGTGACGGCAGGTCGTGTATGTAGTTGCTCAAGGTCGGAGTGTCGAGTACGGGTTGCCTTGGGCTGGTGCGTCGTGAACTCGACGATATCGACATCTGCGCTAAGGCCAACGTCGGCACTGTCGAGTTCACGACGCGCACCATTGCTACGCCGGTAGTGCCGGGTGCCTCAGGACGCTAAGTGGTTGCCTCACCTCCGACGGACTTCCGGTGCCGTCCACTTAGCTTGCGGAGAGGGGTTCATATGCACGTGCATTTAATCGTGCCGCCGAGCGACCATATGCGAATGCTGATGCTTTCACCAACGGCTAAGCATAATCCAATTTGAAATTTTCCGCATTTCAACGTATCTTTCTTCGGAGTGTGTTCGCCAGAAAGCCCAGCAGCGGAAAGGCCGACATGGATATTCGGGGGACGTCGCCTATCTTCCCGCCTGCCGAGCCGGCATCTGCCGCTTCCACAGATTCCCGGGAGCACAGCGAGCGGCCAGTCGGCGCTGGCTCCCCGCCCGTTACCCGGCAACGGGTGGTGCTGCTGCCACACGCCCGCACCGAACCAACTGATGCCCGACTCAATAAAGACCGCACAGGTGGCTCGTAACCCGTCTCAGCGTGGGGAGTGAAACGGGCGTGGTCCGGCTAAGGCGCCGGACGGCGACCGAGCGCGGTGCTGCTCAACTGAACGGATCTTGATGAGTGGGGTTGAGCACCCTGGCCAGGAAGGCCTTGGTGCGCTCCACGCGCGGCGCGGAGATCACCTGCTCCGGTGGGCCGTCCTCGACCACCACGCCGTGGTCCATGAACACCACCCGGTCGGCAACCTCGCGGGCGAACGCCATCTCGTGGGTCACCACCAGCATCGTCATGCCGTTCTCGGCGAGTTTGCGCATCACTCCCAGCACCTCACCGACCAACTCAGGGTCGAGCGAGGAGGTCGGCTCGTCGAACAGCATCACCGCCGGATCCATCGCCAGCGCCCGCGCGATCGCGACCCGCTGCTGCTGACCGCCGGAGAGTTGCGCCGGCATCGCTGACTCCTTGTCCGCAACGCCGACGATGCTCAGGTGGTGTCTCGCGATCTCGACCGCCTCGCCTTTGCTGCGCCGCAGTACCCGCCGTTGGGGCAGCGTCAGGTTGTCCAGTACCGACAGGTGGGAGAACAGATTGAACTGCTGGAACACCATGCCGATCTGGCGCCGCGCGGCATCGATGTCCACGTCGGGATCGGTCAGTTCGACACCGTTGACGGTGACCGTTCCGCTGGTCGGCTGCTCCAGCAGGTTGATGCAGCGCAGCAGCGTCGACTTGCCGGATCCGGACGGGCCGATCACGCACACCACCTGGCCGCGCTCGACGTCCAGGTTGATCCCCCGCAGCACCTCCAGCGAGCCGAACGACTTGCGCAGCTCGGTGACTTCGACGATCACCTCACCCGCCTCCGCGTCCGGCCGCTGCTGGTGCAGCGTTGCCATAATTGCGCTCCAGTCGCCGTGATACCTGCGACAGCGGGATCGTGATGATCAGGTAGCAGAGGCCGGCTACCAGCACCGGGGTCAGACTTCGGGACTCGTTGAGCTGCTGGCGACCGAACTGGGTCAGCTCCTGCTGTGCCAGCGTCGATCCCAGAAACAATGCCAGCGAGGTGTCCTTGGTGAGCAGCACCAGCTCATTGGTCAGTGGCGGCAAAATGATCTTGAATGCCTGTGGGATGGTGATCCAGACCATCGTCACGGCCGGCGACATACCCAGCGATCTGGCGGCCTCCACCTGGCCGCGAGGCACCGCCTGGATGCCGGCCCGAATGGTCTCCGCCAGGTAGGCAGCCGAGACGATGCCCAACGCGATCATAATCGCCACGTAACGGTTGAGGCTCGTGTCGGGAAAGGCCAGCGGAATGCCGCTACCAACGGCGAGGATCACCAGCAACGCCGGGAGACCGCGGAAGAACTCGATGTAGACCCCGGCCAATGCCCGGTACACCCCGACGCTCGACAGCCGCATCAGCGCGAGCACCAGCCCCCATGCGAAACCGAATACGAAACCGAGCGCGGTGTAGATCACGGTGTTCTTCAGCGCCACCGTAATAACCTCGGGAAACATACCCCTGGCTACTTCGAGGTCGAAGAACGCCGACTGGATCCGGCCCCAGTCGGCGGCCAGCGCAATAGTCAGGGCGATCAGCACCAGGACGACGTACTGCACGCCACGGACAACCTTCGCCCATTGCCGCTTGGTCAGGACCATCGAGGGTCGCATCTTCCCGTGGTGCGGTCAGCGGTCAGCTGCCGGGCTTCTTCTTGAACCACTTCTCGTAGATCCTGTCGTACTCGCCGTTGGCTTGGGCCTTGGCGAGCACTTCGTTGACCTTGTTGAGCAGCGCGGTGTTTCCCGTCTTGACGGCGATGCCGTACTGCTCGTTGGTATCGAACTCCGCGGTCACCTCGAAGTCAGGCTTGCCGTTCACCCAGTCGTAGAGCACCCCGTTGTCGTTGATGCCCGCGACGACGTCGCCGGTCTCCACGGCGTTCAGCAGCAGGCCGAGGTCTTCGAAGACGACGACTTCGACGTCACGCGCGTTCTCGCTGGCGTACTTCTGGCCCGTGGTGCCGTTCTGCACGGCGAGCCGCTTGCCCTTGAGCTGCTCGAGACCCGTCAGGCCGGAGCCCTTCTTCGCGACCAACGCTTGGTCGGCGTCGAAATAGGGGGCGGAGAAGTCGAAGTTCTGCTCACGGACCTCGGTGATGGTCATGCCGGCGGCCACCAGGTCGCACTTGCCGGCGTTGAGGTCAGCGCCGGACTGGATGCCGTCGAACGGGGTGTCGACGATCTGCTGGGGAACGCCCAGCTCCTTTGCCACCAGGTCGACCAAGTCGACGTCGAATCCGACGACCTTGCCATCCTGCTCAAACTCGAAGGGCTCGTAGGGCAGCCCGGTACAGGTGGTCAGTTGGCCGGCCTTGACCAGTGGGATGCCGGTGGCAGTCACGCCAGGACCGCTGTTGGCACACCCAGCGACGAGCAAGGCAAGCGCAATGAGTGAGGCCGCGGACAGCGCGGCACGTCGATGGACTCTTGCCGCCCGCATAGGGCCTTTACCAGGGAAGGTGGGGGCGTGCACGGCCAGACCAGTTCTCCTCGTTGCGCCGGTACACGACGATCGGGCGCTCGGCGATCCGGAAGGTGAACCGGCCGGCCTCCTTGCAGATCTCACCGTCGGTAGCCAGCGCCACGTGATTATCGATCAGTTCCACCTCAAGCGACGGTGCCACCCGCCGCACATAGGTTCGGGTGTGTTCCATGGCACCCAGCATGAGCGCGGTGATCGCGCGGGCTCGGGAGAACCGCCGGTCCGCGCGAATGTAGCGGATGTCGAGGAGCCCGGAGTCCAGCTGCGGCCGCCAGGCCGGCACCATGCCGCGCGGGTGGTACGGCCCGTTGCCGACGAACAGGATCCACAGCGTCTGCTCTTTTCCGTCGAGCTTCACCCGCAGCGGCTGAGCGTGGCGCAACGACGTGACGAGCGCAGCCGCGAACGCCGGCCACTTTCCCAACCTGCGCTCCCACTTCTCCCGCAGCCGCACCAGGTCGGAGTAGCCGCCAAGGCTCGCGGTGTTGACGAAGTACCGCGTGTGTGGCACCTGCCCGCCACCGTGAATCTGCACCACACCGAGGTCCACCGCGACCGCCTCGCCGGCTTGGGTGGCGTCGACGGCTTCCTGCAGGTCATACACCCCGACGTCGCGGGCGAAGTGGTTGAGGGTGCCGGTCGGCACCACGACCAGCGGCAAGCCGTGCCGGCTTGCGACGGCCGCTGCGGCTGCCACTGTCCCGTCACCGCCGGCGACACCGATGGCCCGCGCCGCGTCGTTGCTTCGACTATCCGCGGCCGCCAGCGCGGTCTCCAGCTGATCCTCGAGGTCCACTCCTTCCGCGGTCCGCAGCACAGTGGCGGACGGCAGGGCCGCGGCTACCTCGTCGGCCGGGTCGATCCCGGGGTCGCCGGATCGCGGATTCGCCACCAACACCAGGCCAGCACCGGCTGGCAGCACCGGCGCGCCGCCGTGCGGCCGCGCCCGGGCCTCGTCGGTCGTCCGCACCGGCCACCAGCGTCGGGTACTCAGCGCGATGCCGGAGCCGACCGCCGCCCCCACCGCCACATCGGACGTCCAGTGCCCGCGAACGTGGATCCGGGAGTACGCCACGGCGACGGCCAGCGGAGCGATGGCCAAGCCTGCATTCCGGCACTCCAACCCGACGGCCGTGGTGAATGCCGCCGCGGATGCGGCGTGCCCGGAGGGAAACGACGACGAGGTTCGTCGACGGGGAAATACCCGATAGGCGGGCGATTCCTCGGCCGGCGGGCGACGTCGCGGCAGCACCGGCTTGAGCGTGGCATTGGCGGTGAAGCTCGTCGCAGCGATGGCCAGGACGCCGCGCAGCGCGCCGCGGCGGGTGGCACCCTTCCTGGCGGCCAGCACGGCCGCGATGGCGAACCACAGCACGCTGTGGTCGGCCGCGGTACTCACACCTTTCATCACGGCGTCGAGCCGGCTGGGCGGCAGCTGCCCGATCCATCGCGAGACGGCGTGATCGACTTTGTGCACGTCGTCCAGCCGTCGCCGACTCCACTCGATCACAGTCGTGACAATAGAGGTTGTCACCGTAAAGACTGGCTTACGCCTACGCTGCCACGAGAACTGGGTCACCGACCGTACCTGCCGACGCTGCGGGGATCACCAGCTGGCTGCGGCCCCGACCTGCGCGATGAGGTGGGAATTGGGGCGCCATGCGTACGCTGCTGATCGACAACTACGACTCCTACACCTACAACCTGTATCAGCTCCTGGCGCAGGTCTACGGCATCGAGCCGGTCGTTGTGTCCAACGACGACCCCGGATGGCACAGGCTCGACATTCGCGACTTCGACGGGGCGGTGGTCTCGCCTGGCCCCGGGCGGCCGGCATCGCGCCGGGACTTCGGGTACTCGCGGGACGTCTTGCGCCAAACGGAACTTCCGGTTCTCG
Source organism: Actinomycetota bacterium (assembly GCA_030862525.1). Classification (GTDB taxonomy): domain Bacteria; phylum Actinomycetota; class Actinomycetes; order Mycobacteriales; family Pseudonocardiaceae. The sequence continues at coordinate 26,938 of JALZDN010000051.1, forward strand.
GGATCTGTCTGGGCCACCAGGGGCTCGGCCTGGCCGCCGGTGCCGAGATACGCAGTGCACCGCAACCCCGACACGGCCACCTGACCACAGTGCACCACCGTGGCGACGGAATCTTCGCCGGGCTGCCGCAGCGGTTCACCGCGGTCCGCTACCACTCATTGTGCGTCGCCGATCCACTGCCACCCGAGCTGGAGGCGACGGCGTGGGCGGAGGACGGTGTGATCATGGCCCTGGGCCAGCGGGACCTGCCGCGGTGGGGCCTGCAGTTTCACCCCGAGTCCTGCTGTACCGAACACGGTGCCCAGCTAGTGGCCAATTTCCGTGACCTGGCCCTGGCCTTCCGGAACCTTCGCTCACCGCACCGCGCACTATCGGCGCACCAACCGGCCGCGCCGTCACGGCCCACCGTGTCGGATGGACGAGCGCAACCCCGGGGCAGTGAATCCCCGGCGATGCGGGTGCTCGTGCGGCGCATCGACCGGGCAGTGGACACCGAAACAGCATTCATCACCTTGCACGCCCACAGCGCCAGGGCGTTCTGGCTGGACAGCGCATATGTCGAGGCGGGCCTGTCCCGGTTCTCCTTCCTCGGCGACGCCGACGGCCCGGATGGCGAGGTCCTCACCTTCCGAATCGGCGACGACTCGGTGATCGTGGAGCCCACCGCTGGTATCCCCTATCTGGAGCCCGGCACCATCTTCGACGCGCTCGACAGACGGATGAGCCGGCAGGTGATCGGAGCGCAAGACCTGCCTTTCGATCTCATCGGTGGCTACGTCGGTTACTTCGGCTATGAACTGAGAACCGACATCGGTTCACCTAGCGTGCACCGGGCGCAGACGCCGGACGCGATGTGGATCCGGGCGAGCAGGTTCGTCGCGGTGGACCATGCTGAAAACCAGACGTACGTCGTCGCTGTGGTGGAATCCGACGCCACTGACTCGGCGGTGGAATGGATGCACCGTACGGTGCACACGCTGCGGGGCCTGCCCACAGCTCCCGAGGGGTTTGCACCGCCGCCGGTCGTGGCCGACAACGCACGGATCTCGGAATGGTTGGTACGTTCCCGATCGCAATACCTTGCGGATATCGCGGAGTGCCAGCGTCAACTGCGCGCGGGCGAGAGTTACGAGATCTGCCTCACCAACAAAGTCAGACTGCCCACGCCCGAGGATGATCTGGAGTACTACCGGCGGCTGCGGCGGCTCAATGCCGCGCCGTACTCGGCGCTGCTGCGGCTGGGCGAACTCACCATCTTCTGCTCGTCGCCTGAGCGGTTTCTACGCATTGACAGTGAACGCATCGTCGAAAGCAAACCGATCAAAGGAACGACACCGCGCAGCACGGATCCCCAGCTGGACGAGCAGCTGCGGAGTTCGCTGCAGAACGATGACAAGGTCCGCGCGGAGAACCTCATGATCGTGGACCTGCTCCGCAACGACCTCGGTCGGGTATGCCAGATCGGCACCATCGTGGTACAGAAATTCATGGCGACGGAAACTTACGCGACCGTGCATCACTTGGTGTCCACAATCCGCGGCGTGCTGCGTTCGGACGTCACCGCGGTGGACTGCGTCCGAGCCTGCTTTCCTGGTGGTTCGATGACCGGTGCGCCGAAACTGCGCACCATGGAGATCATCGATTCACTGGAGACCGAGGCACGGGGCGTGTATTCAGGTGCGCTCGGCTACTTAGGGTTCGACGGAACGGCCGACCTGAACATCGTGATCCGCACCGCGGTGCGGTGGCACGACGAATTGACCGTCGGCGCCGGCGGCGCCATCGTTCTCGATTCGGATCCCCATGCCGAATACGATGAGATGCTGCTCAAGGCCGAAGCACCGCTGCGAGCACTCCCGTTGACCACGAGGGCACTCGTCATCGGCCAAGATTCACGTCGCCGGCCATCGGGTCCGTGAGCACCGATTCCACGAGCCGATCCAGCCGGGCGTTCCATCGACGGGCGCGGTGGGCGGGTCCGGCGTCGATCGATGTGCCGACCCAGCGGCATACGGGGCGAATCCCGTGCAGGGCGTTGACCGCCCACACTTCGAGGCCGGCCAGCTCCCGTGGTGCCGGCTCCTCGAGCTCGACCCGAATACCGTGCTCCGCGGCGAGACGAAGCAGGACGCCCCGGGTGACGCCGGGGAGGATGTGGGGCGTTTCCGGCGGAGCGCACAGTACGTCGCGCCGCCACCAGAGAATGCTGGTCGAGGCACCTTCCCTGATTCGACCGTCGGTGGAGAGGATCAGCGCCTCGTCGGCGCCGGCGTCGACGGCCTCCTGGCGCAGCGCGGCCAGATGATCCAGATCCGCTCCCTTGACCGAGGGATGCACCCGTCGGTCCGGCTCCGCCGAGATCCAGAGCCGCACCGCGTCGGCGCGCGCCGGGGCGGGCCTGATCCACAGCTGCAGCTGGGGTGCGTCGCCGCCGCCGACCAGTTCCACTCTGGGAAACCAGCGGCCTGTGCCGGGGATGGGCTGGACGGCCGCGCGAACGAACTCGGCGCTGCGCTCGGGTGGTAGCGCGGCCATTCGTTCGCACGCTGAGCTGAAGCGTCTTATGTGCGCGGATAACGCCCGCACCCGCCCATCCTTTACCAGCCATGAATCCATCACCTGGAGCCCTGCCGGTTCGTCGGCGGGCTCATCGACCGGAACGAAGTCTCGCTCGGCCGCAACCCACCGCAGGCGGGCGGCCGCCGGCGCTCCACTCATCTTCAGCCGGCACGCACTGCATAGCAGCGCAGGTTGCGAATGTCGTAGGTGAAGATGTCCAGGTCGACGAACCCGCAGCGGGAGACCAGCCCGCCCAGCGACTCGGCGTCGAACATGGTGTGGTGGGCGTTCCAGATCCAGCGCGGGACACCGCGCGCGTCGACGCCCTGGTGGGCGTCCCGGTCGGAGTGGCCACCGAGGATCCAGTAGTTCGCCTCGGCGGTGCCGATCTCGCCCCGTACCCACTGCCCGGCAATGAATCGGGCGTCCGGCACGCCGATGTCCAGCCGAGCGCCGGGCCGCATCACCCGGGCCCACTCGCGCAGGGTCGGCTCGACAAGCTCGTAGCTCTGGTGTTCGAGCACGTGGTTGGCGCGCAGCGCGTCGACCGAGGCGGTGGCGAACGGCAACGGGTCGATCCAGCTGATTACTTCGATATCGGGCAGCGGCAGGATGTCGACGTGCACGTCGTAGTCGGGATGTGGCTTCTCGCCCGCGCCGATCTCGACCCTCACTGCTGGTCGGCTGGGGCAGCTTGGTCGACTAAGCCGATCTGCTTGATCACTTTTGCGGGCCGACCTGCGACGACGGTGTAGGGCGCCACGTCCTCCAGCACCAGGGCACCGGCGGCGACCACGGCGTGTTTGCCGATGCGCACCGGGCCGAGTACCAGCGAGTGGCTGGCCAGCCAGACACCCTCCTCGATCACCACGTCACGGCCGGACCGGGGGTAGGTGGTCTGTCGTTCCCGGCCGAACTTGGTGATGTCGTGGGTGCCGGTGAGCACCGCGACCTCGTGCCCGAAGAAGGCGTACTCACCGATGGTGATCTCCCCGCCGGACACGTTGAACAGCGCGTTGTTCACGATCGCCGTGGGGTTGATATGCAGCCGCTCGAGTGCGCCGTGTACCTGGTAGCGGTAGAGCGGGTCCGCGCTGTCACCGTGGGTGTAGCGGTTGCGCTCTTCGGCCATCAGGCGCTGTACCGGGCCACGCAGCACCCGGATCAGCAAATCATCCAGCATTGACATGATCGAAACTTTAGTTCGGGTGGAACAGTGACGCCGACCGGGAGGCCTGTTGCCCTCCGCAGCACGTCGACCAGGACGCGGACGGCACACTGATCGGTGTGGATCGCAGCAGGTTGATACCACTGTCCGACGTTTCGGTCGGCGGGTGGATCGCGCCCCGCCTCGGACCGTTCGGCGGGTGGATCGGCTCGGTCGCACCCCGTGGGTACGCCGCTTACGCCCGGGTCCTGCACCCGGTGCCCAACGCTGACGACGCGGCCCGATCTCCAATCCGCTGGGCGGAGGTCTGTGCCGCGACGGGCCACCAGGCTCACGCGCTCATGCAGTGGCACGCGATCGCCTGGCCGGGCCCCGAACCGAGGTGGGCAACCTCGAGCCGACACGCTGCTTGCCCTGTGCCGGGTACTGGCTGGCCACACCGCTTCGGCCCAGGACTGTTACTTCGCGCTCTGGGAGGGCTACGGGTGGATCCACGGCAGCCCAGCCGTCGTGATGATGGGCAGTAGCACCCCAACCCCGCCGGCGTTTCCCCGACGGTCCTCAACGGGTCCCGGCTGAGCCATCCCGCAAGCGACTACCTGCTGTTCTCCGGTTCGCTGCTGGCCGCAACCGAGATTGGCGAACCGAACGGGGTCTGGCCGCAGTCACCGAACCTGTTCTGGCCTGCCGATCAGGCGTGGTGCGTGGCCACCGAGATCGACTTCGACTCCACCATCGCTGCCGGCAGCTCCGAGCTCATCGCCGCGGTGCTCACCGAGCCCGCTCTCGATGCCCGGCCAGTCGACCCGGACGACTCCCTCGCGTACGACGGGGACACCGTCAACAGGTGACGTGACGCGCCGCCGACGACGGCGCAAGGTCAAAAAGGTGAAATATCCACGCTGAGTTCGGGTGGCGGGTCCGGCTCGGGATCGGGATCGGGTGCGAGGTCCTCCCAGATCTCGGTGTTTTCCCCGCCGTCGAGGGGCATCGTGAGTGGGTATGGGAGCCTGCCGCGGGGAATGGGGTCGGGCAACGGTTCGAGGATCGCCGGTGGCTCGTGTTGGTAGACGTGACCCAATCGGCTGGTCCAACGGAACACGCCGGGTTGGGGCTGGTGCAGTGTCCAGCCACCCTCGCCCTTGAGTCGATGGTCGTGACGGCAGGCGTCACCGAGGTTGCACGCCACGGTCGGGCCGCCGTTGGCGTAGTCGACGGTGTGGTCTTTGTCGGCGGTGTGGGCGGGGGCGCGGCAGCCGATCATGACGCAGTACCGGTCGCGATCTCGAGGTAGCGGCGCAGCGCAGCCCCAGGACCGCGCCGATCTGCGTCGGCGCGGTACCGGTCCTCGCCGGGAAGGTCGCGGTCGAGTTGTCGCGTCAGGTCGGCGACCACGCCGGCCCAGTCGGCTGGCGTGGTGGAGTCGGCGGCCAAGGCGCGCAGTGCGGTGGCCGGGACCTGCAGCTCCACCACGGCCCGGCAGGCCGCGGTGCGTGCGCGGGTGCCGAGCGGCCGGGCGCGGGTGATCCCGGAGTAGACCAGTTGTCCGTCCTCGTCAGTGATCGCGCAACGCCACTGGGCGCCACCCAGACTGGCAGCAGGTCGCGGGCCAGCTCGGCGTGCAGCGGTCCCCATCCAGCTAACTCGGCCGGGTACTGGTCGCGGCCTAGCAGGGTGGACAGCCGTACCCGCAACTCCATCCCCGCTGTGGCGCGGGCCGGTTGGGTAGGCGCGGCCCCGGACGCCTGGGACCCGCATTCGCCGACCTCGTCGCCGCCGGCACCGTCACCCTGGGCGGCTACGTCCGCCAGCTCGTCGGTGGTGGGTTCCTCACCGCCACCCTCAGCGGCCTTCTCGCCGCCGTTGTCAGGTTGGTCAACATCCGGGGCGGGAGTTGTCATGAGGAGTTCGATTATTGCGGGGTCGTCCAGCCCGGTATAGGTGCCGTCGGTCATCCCGAGAAACAAGTCCGCCCGAATATGATCCACGGGACGACAGTCACCAGCGCGTTTCACGGCTTTCGCCAGCGCATCGATGTGCCCGCTGGCCGCAGCTACTCGATCCACTGGCAGATTGCACCCGGACAGGTTCGCCGACCCATCCGCATTGCGATGCCCGACCACCTTCCGGTCGGCCACAGCCTGCTCATAACGCCGCCGGGCCCAGCCCGGGTCAACGGCAATGGCCTGCTTCTTGATCTGTTCGATCAGCTGCCCAGTGGTCAATCTCTGCGCCCGTGGCAGCAGCGTGGACATACTCGTGGAGTCGAGTCGCACCATTCCGGCTGAGATACTCGGCACAGCGTGCCCGGGACTTCCCCGGAATCGATCGTTGTGGTGGCTGGTGCGCTAGCGAGGCCGCGGGCAGTGCAGGCCGGCGCGGGCCAGCGTGTCGGACAGCCAACCGGCCAGCGCGTCCGGGCCGAAGTGCTGCCGCGCCAGCGCCCGGTTGCGCGCCAGCAGTCCAGGGTTGGGGTCGTCCAACCAGGCGGCCAGCGGTGCCGGGTCGTCGACGGGGAACCAGGCGAAGCCCAGCCTCGCCACCTCACGCGCCACCGGGTAGTCGCTGACCGCGAGCGGCCGCTCGGCCAGCGCGGACTCGATCAGCGGCAGACCGAAGCCCTCCCACGTCGAGGGCAGCACCACGGCATCCGCGGCGGCGTAGGCGTCGGCCATCCGCAGCCCCTGGGGCAGTCCGCGGCGCACCGGGCAACCGGCCGTGGACAGCAGGTCGGCGAGTTGCGGACCGTAACCCTCCTCGGCGGGCCCGGTGAGCCAGTAGACCGCATCGACGGCCTGTGCGAGCGCAATCCCGGCGGCGATGTTCTTGCGCGGGATCGCTCGGGTGGGCTGCAGGAGCAGCCGCTGCTGCGGAGCCACGCCCAGCGCGGCTCGACCGGCCTCCCGGTTACCGCGGCGCGCCCTGCGCGCGTAGCCGGGGTAGACAACGGTCGCGTCGATGCCGCGCCGGCCCAACTCTGCGGCGCTGTGCTTGCTGATCGCGACGTGCTGCCAGCCGGGGTCATCCGGTGGCCAGCCGCGCAGGTGAGCATATCGCTCCCGCTCCCAGGGCAGGTCGTGGTGACGTAGCACCGCGGTGCGCCCACGCACCGACTGGGCGACCGCCTCGCTCACCTGCTGGTTCATCGGTAGCGAGCAGACGTTCTCCACCACGACGAGATCGACGCCGCGAAGGGCCGCTTCGATGTCCCGGTTGCGGGCGGGGCGGTCGGTATCGAAAGCGAGCCCGGGTACCAGGTGGTCCGCCGCACCGGCTCCGGCGACGGTGCGCACTTGGCAGCCCAGCCGGCGCAGTGCCGTGACCCACTGCGCCGCGGAGACCGACACCCCGTCGGCCGCACCGAGCCGGTACGACAGGACGGCAACTGTCGTCACTCGTGAGTGGATATCAGTGCTATAACACTGTTTGCCACTCACGAGCTACGCAGCAGCGCCACCACGCCCTGACCGCCGGCCGCGCAGATCGAGATCAGGCCGGTGGCCGGGCGTCTGGTGTTGAGAGCCTGGGCATGCAGCAGTTTGGCGAGGGTGGCCACGATCCGGCCGCCGGTTGCGGCGAAGGGGTGCCCAACCGCCAGGGAAGAACCGGTCACGTTGAGTTTCTCCCGGTCGACTGGGCCCAGCGGGGCGTCCAAGTTCAGCTCGCGTTTGCAGTAGTCAGCGTCCTCCCAGGCCTTGAGCGTGGCCAGCACCTGCGAGGCGAATGCCTCGTGGATCTCGATCAGATCCACGTCAGCCAGCTGTAAGCCGTTACGGGCGAGCAGTTGCGGCACCGCGTGCACCGGCGCGGTGAGCAGCCCGTCGGCCCCGTGCACGAAGTCGACGGCGGCGGTCTGCGCGTCCACCAGGTGCGCGAGCACCGGCAGGTCGCGCTCAGCGGCCCACTGTTCGCTGGCCAGCAGCACCACCGACGCCCCGTCGGACAGCGGTGTGGAATTACCAGCGGTCATCGTGTCGGAGCCGAAGATGGTCTTGAGCGTCGCCAGCTTCTCGAGCGAGGTGTCCGGGCGCAGGTTCTCGTCCTGGCGCAACCCGAGGTACGGGGTGAGCAGGTCGTCGAAGAAACCGCGCTGGTAGGCAGCGGCGAGCCGGTGGTGGCTGGCCACCGCGAGTTCGTCTTGTGCCTCCCGGGAGATCTCCCACTGCTTGGCGCTCACCGCGGCGTGTTCACCCATCGACAGTCCCGTGCGCGGTTCACGGTTGCGCGGCGTCTCCGGGACGATCTGGCCCGGTCGCAGCCCGGTCAATGCGCGCAGCCGGGCACCAGCCGACCGAGCCCGGTACAGCGACAGCAGCACCCGCCGCAGGTCCTCGTGCAAGGCGATCGGCGCGTCGCTGGTGGTGTCCACCCCACCGGCGATCCCGACGTCGACCTGCCCGAGGGCGATCTTGTTGCCGACTCCGATCGCGGTTTCCAGCCCGGTGCCACAGGCCTGCGCCACGTCGTAGGCGGGGGTGCGCGGGTCCAGCGCGCTACCCAGCACCGCCTCCCGGGTGAGGTTGAAGTCCCGGCTGTGCTTGAGCACCGCACCGGCCGCGACCTCGCCAAGGCGCTGCCCGGCCAGGCCGAACCGGGCGATCAGGCCGTCCAGCGTGGCGGTCAGCATGTCCTGATTGGACGCTTGCGCGTAGTGGCTGTTGGATCGGGCGAAGGGAATGCGGTTGCCCCCGAGGATCGCGACCGGGCGAACGGCGCGAGTCATGGCTGTCCCTCCTGGCATCCGGGTAACCTACCTATCAGTAATGCTACCGACGAGTAGGGGCGGGATGGTCGATCGCTACCAGTCCTTCGCCCGATCCACCCTCGGGCGCATCCTCGTCCGCCGGCTGGGCCTGCCCGACCCGTCCCCGCTGCAGCGACACATCCCCGGGCGTCCGGTGCTCGACGGTCCGGTGCTGCTCGGCACCGCACCTGGGGGCCGGGCTGGCAAGCAGGTCGACGCGCTGCTCACCGACCTGGACGCCCCGACACCAGCTCCAGTACCGACCCAAGAACACGCCGCTCTGGTGTTCGACGCCACCGGGATCACCGAGGTGGCACAGCTACGGGCACTGTATGAGTTCTTGCACCCGGTGATCCGGTCACTGCGCCCGTCCGGGCGGGTGATCGTGCTCGGCAGTGAGCCGTCGGCGACCGATCCCGCGCAGGCCGCCGCGCAGCAGGCCGTCGAGGGATTCGTCCGCTCAGTGGGCAAGGAGGCGCGTCACGGCGCCACCGCGCAACTCGTCCGGTTGGCGCCCGGGGCGGAGACTGCGATGGAGTCCACCCTGCGCTTCCTGCTGTCCGCCCGCTCGGCGTACGTGTCCGGGCAGGTGATCAACATCAGTGCGGCGACGATACCCGAGGTGACTGACTGGGAGCATCCGCTGCACGGACAGGTCGCGCTGGTCACCGGGGCCGCCCGCGGGATCGGGGCGGCGATCGCGACCACGCTGGCCCGCGACGGCGCACAGGTCGTGTGCCTGGACGTGCCCGCCGCTGGAGACGCTCTCGCGGCCGTCACCAACCGGATCGGCGGTAGCGCACTGCAGTGCGACATCACCGCCGCGGACGCGCCGCACCGCATCGCCGTCCAGTTGCGCCGCGGGGTGGACGTCGTGGTGCACAACGCCGGTATCACCCGGGACCGCACGCTGGGTCGGATGAGCGATGCGGAATGGGACGCGGTGCTGGACGTCAACCTGGCCGCGCCGCAGCGGATCACGTCGGCGCTGGTGGAGGCAGGCAAGCTGGGCACCGGCGGGCGCGTGGTCGGGCTGGCCTCGATCGCGGGTATCGGGGGCAACGCCGGTCAGACCAACTACGCGGCCTCCAAGGCGGGTGTGATCGGGTTGACCCGCGCACAAGCGGTGGTGCTGAGCGAACGCGGCATCACCGTCAACGCGGTCGCCCCGGGATTTATCGAGACCGAGATGACCGCCCGGATGCCACTGGTGCTCCGGGAGGCGGGTCGGCGGCTGAACTCGCTCGCTCAGGGCGGGCTGCCGGTCGACGTCGCGGAGACGGTCGCCTGGTTGGCGGCGCCCGCCTCGGCCGGAGTGACCGGGCAGGTGGTCCGGGTATGCGGGCAAAGTGTCATAGGGGCCTGATGGAGGCGACGACGGAGGCGATGAAGCGGGGCACGCCGCCCGCGACGGTGCCGCTGTTCGCCAAGGCGGCGCTAGGTGCCTTGGCTCGCCCGCGGCGTATCCGGCGACTGCCGGATACCGCGCTGGTGCTGCCCGAGCAGGTCGTCGACCGCGATCACCTGGCGGCTTACGCGCGGGTATGCGGATTCCCGCTGTCTGACCGGCTGCCCGGCACCTACCCGCACGTGCTGGGCTTCGGGCTGGCGCTGCAGCTGATGACCGGCCGGGACTTCCCGTTTCCGCTACTCGGGCTGCTGCACATTGCTAACCGGATCACCGTACGCCGCGCGATCCGCGCCGACGAGCGACTGACGCTGCAGGTACGCGCCACCGACCTGGAAACCCACGATCGAGGCAATCAGTTCACCCTGGGCACCGAGGTCATTGTGGACGGTGCACCGGTGTGGTCAGAACGCAGCGCCTACCTTCGCCGCAGCGGCGACCGGGAAAAGCCCCGAGGCGCTGGCCATGCTGTTACTCAACGGCCGGCACAACGGCCGGCCCAACCGCCAGAGCCGACGGCGATGTGGCAGCTGACCGAGGATGCCGGTCGCCGCTATGCAGCGGTGTCCGGGGACTACAACCCGATCCACCTGCACCGGCTGACCGCCCGCGCGTTCGGATTCCGTCAAGCGATCGCGCATGGCATGTATACCAAGGCGCGATGCCTCGCCGCGCTGGATGCCCGACTGCCCGAGTCGTACACAGTGGACGTCCGGTTCGGCCGTCCAGTCCTGTTGCCGGCGACCGTGCACGTCAGCATTACCGAAGCCAGCGGGGGGTGGAACTTCGCGGTGCACAACCCCGACGGCCGCTCCCACCTCACCGGCGCCATCAGCGCGTGACGTGGTCCCATGTCAGTGGTGGCAGTGCCGGAGACCGGTCCAGTAAGGGAGTAACCATGGCGGACGCCAACGACATCGACCCGAGGAATCTCTCCACGGCGGAATTCGCGCAGTTGCTTACGCCCGGCACCGGAAACGGAATCGGCGCGATAGAGCCCCGCGCCTTCGCTCGACTGATCAAATTCGCCTCGAACGACCAGCTCGGCGCGGTGCTCGGCGATCCAACGCTGCGCCGGACGTTGCTGGACCGGATCTTCAGCCGGATGGCCGGTCAGTTCCGACCCGAGAACGCGCCAGGACACGACTCGGCGATCCACTGGCGACTCACCGGTGGCGACGGTGCCGACGAGGTGTACGAGACCTGGATCACCGGAACCGACGGTTCCTCAACGCCACAGTGCGTGACCAACAGCGAACCATCGCACGATCCACGCGTCACTTTCACGATGGCCGGCGAGCAATTCCTCAAGCTGGTCTCCGGCAACAGCTCCCCCACGATGATGTTCGTCACGGGAAAGGTGAAGCTCGACGGTGACATCGGCTTCGCCGCCCAGCTGACCAAGATTTTCGACATACCCACGGCGTGAGCCGAGGAATAGCGCCCGGTCACGTCTTTATCGGCGTGCGCTGACTGCGGTGAAAGGGACGCTGCTGAACGTCAGCCAGACGTTCCCGCAGGCGGGCATGGCGCCATCTCCGGGCAGAGGTCAGCTTGCGACGCACGGCTCTCAATGCCGGAATCTGGGTGGCCACGTGAAGGTGGTAGCGCCACAACGGTTGCTGACGGTAGCGCTTCGACAGGGCGTAGGCGAAGTGCACGTTGTCCTGGCCGATGAGTTCCGCCACGTTCTCCAGCCACCGCATGCTGCTCACCGCGTTGCGCTGTATGGGGGCCACTTCGGCGCGCCGCTGCTCGTCATAAGTCCTCAGCGCAGAGTGGAGGTCAGCGTGGGAGTCCAAGTTCGCAGCGAGGGCGATCGCATCTCCGATCGCCAGCTTGGTACCGGAGCCGATCGAGAAATGTGTGGTGTGTGCAGCATCGCCTATGAGTGCGACATTGTCGCGGTACCAGGTGTTATTTCTGATGATCCTGAAGTTGTGCCAGGGCAGTGTGTCATCGACACTGCGCAGCTGGTTGATCAGTGAACGACCGCGGAGGTGACGCTCAAAGATCTGTTCCAGCAACCGCATGCTCTGGTCCGCTCCGAGCTCATGGAAGCCGAGTCCTTCCCAGGTTTCCGGTGAACACTCGACGATGCAGGTGCTCCGTTCGGCGTCGAGGTAGTAGGCGTGCAGCCATATCCAGCCGGCAGGTGTCTCCTCGAATGCGTATCTGAAGGCGCCGAACACCCGGTATGTGCCAAGCCAGAGATACTTGTTGCGGCCCACCAGAACATCCGTCTGGTAGTGCTTCGCAAAGAGCTGGCGCTCCCGACTGTTGACACCGTCTGAGGCCACGACCAAATCGGCGTCCGCGAACTCGGACAGATCTTCGACCTCGCGTTGGAATTGGATATCGACGCCGAGATCGGTGGCCCGTTCTGCCAGAATATCAAGCAAGCGCTTGCGCCCCATGCTTAACCCATAGCCGCCGAGATAGGCCGTGGGCTTGCCTCCCACATGCACTTCCACACCGTCCCACACCCCGGAGACTCTTTGTATCTTCCGGGCGCTCACCGGGTCATTACGGTAGAGGCTGTCGAGGACATCGTCCCAGTATCCGACGCCCCAGCCGCTCGTAACCCCAGCGGGATTGCGTTCGATAACAGTGATATGATGGTCTCTATTGCGCAACTTTGCGGAGATGGCGAAGTACAGGCCCGCGGGGCCCCCGCCAACACAGAGGATACGCATTTTTCTCTTCACTGCGCCCCGTTCCTGCGCCGCACCACTTCTATTTCGGAGTTGACGTCGTGCGACTGCGTGATTGTAGTGCGCGGACACCTGGCTCACTATCGAGATACGTCGACATGTGGAGGTCAGCAAGCTTCATCCGTCGACGGGATCGAACGCCGTTTCTCATCGCACTGACAGATCGCCGCAGTCTGCGCAGCGGCGCGACCTGGGTGGCAAGATGAAGCTGGTAACGCCACAGCGGATAATGACCGCGGCGCTTCCACAGCGAATAGGAGAACTGGGTAACCGGCTGGTCGATGTGGTGTGGAACATTCTCGAACCACTCGGTGCTGCCCACCGCCGCATGCTGCGCATCTGCTATCGCCGACCGGCGTTTCTCCGCATAATCTTCGAGCGCTGACTTGAGGTCATCGTGGGAGTGCAGGCTATTGGCGAGCCCGATCGAGTCTTGCATCGCAAGGGTGGTGCCCGACCCGATCGAGAAGTGTGTGGTGTGCGCCGCGTCACCCATGAGAACGATGTTGTCGTGATACCAGGTCGCGTTGGTGATCCGCGTGAAGTTCAGCCACGGAGTCTTGCCAAGATCGCGGTGTGTGTTCACAAGCGGGGGTTTCAAGAGTGAGTGACCGTCGAGGTGGTGTGCGAAAATCTCTTCCAACAACGTGATGCTCTCGTCGGGCCCGAGCATGTCGAAACCGAGCCCCTTCCAGGTCTCCGGCGAACACTCAACGATGAAGGTGGTCGTGTCGGCGTTGAAGGGGTACGAGTAGAACCAGATCCAGCCGGCAGCGGTCTCTTCGAATGCAAACATGAAGGATTCGAAGAGCCGGTGGGTACCAAGCCACATGTACTTGTTGCGGCCCATATCGGCACCGGTCTGGAAGTGCTCACCGTGCAACTTGCGCACGCGACTGTTCGCACCGTCGCACGCGACGATCAGATCCGCGTCAGCGAGCTCGGACAGGTCCTTGACCTCGCGCTCGAACTGGATTTCGACACCAAGAGCCAATGCTCGCTTGACCAGGATGTCCAGGAGATGCTTGCGACCGATGGCGAACCCGTAGCCTCCGAGGTGCGCCCGCTGCGTGCCCCGGACGTGCACTTCCTGGTTGCCCCAGGAGGTGGGACTGTCGAATATCTGCCGCGCGCTCTCCGGGTCGTTGCGGTAAAGACTGTCCAGTAGCTCGTTCGAGAATGTGACACCCCAGCCGTAGGTCACCCCGGCCGGGTTGCGTTCGATAACGGTGATATCGTGCTCTGGATTACGCACCTTGGCGGAAATAGCGAAATATAAACCCGCAGGCCCGCCGCCGACACACACGATCTTCATATCTTCTCCGCCTCCCTGATTGTCGGCGAGCGACAAGCCTCTATCGATCAAGCCGTGCTAGCGCTACGGCATCCCGGTGCCACGCCATCGGGCGCCGCGGCGCAGCAGGCTTTGCACCTCGCTGAACAACCGGCGCCCGGCAGCGGAACGCCACGCCAAGTCATAGGCGGTCCGCAGCGCCGCCGGCTTGATCATCTCGACCGCAGTGGGGTAGCGGAATGCTGTGCCCCCGAAAGTCACCTTGGGTTGGTCGGCAGTCGGCAAGGTGTCAGTGCTGCGGTCGTGGCCGTCCAGCAGCGCGTCCAGGGTCTCCGGACGCAAGCCACCGAAGTCGAACCAGCGGTATCCCTGCCCCTTGGCCCACTTGATCATCTCCCACCGGATGGCGGCCGGCACGGAGAGCCGCATCGCCTCGCCGGATCGATCGAACCCGGACAGCCGGCCGCGGACCATGCCCCCACATCCGGTCATCAGATCGGCGGCGACCGGCACTCCGTTCACCTCGCCGACGAACAACACGGCATGGCCGGCTGCGGCGAGCTCCCGGTACAGCGCTGTCATGTAATCGAGTGGCAAGGGGGTGTAGCCCTGGTGCTGCGCTGACGTGGCCATCAGCTCCGCGAGCAGCGCAACGTCTCGCTCGTCCCCGGCCCGGACCGTGACCCCGCGCGACTCCCACCGGTTGGTCCACGACTTGAGTCGCTTGCCGAACCTGCTCCGGATCTCAGCCAGGTCGGCCGTCAGGTCGATCCGGATTGAACCCCCGGGCGCGATGCCAGCCGACGAGGGGCGAAACCCCTGCTGGAGTAGCTCGCTACTGGTGTCGTGGTCACCTTCGGACGGTTGGACGAACAAGATCTGCAACCGCCGCCGACCCAACACCGCCAGCGCGTCGACCAGCGCGCGACGGACGTCATCGGTAGCCGCGACGTCAGGTGCCACCAGCGGGCCGTAAGGAAGGTAACCCACAGCACCCAGCACGGGCACCCGTCGAATCAAGATCTGCGCCCCGCCGACGAGCTCAGCGCCGCGGTAGGCCAGCAGGTACAGCGGACGGAAGCCGACCCGGGCACGCAAGCCCGCCCAGATCGACAGCTGGGTGACGTCGGTGCCAGGGGTTCGGTCCACCAGCAGGTCCCATGCCTGCAGTGCGTCGGGGCCGGGATCCTCGCGCGCCGTGACCTCAACGTCCCCGCCGGAACCGACGTCCAGTGCCGTCCACCTCCCGCTTTGACCCCTCTCACTTTGACCCCGCTCACTTTGACCCCGCTCACTTTGACGCTGTGGCACCACGGCTGTCCCCCCTCCCACCAATGTGCTCAGCCCCAGCCACCATCCAACGCCTCTCACAGGGCCACTCCCGTTACACCACGAGCTCACCGGCGACGTGGAAATCGAGCGATCACTCTCAGTCGTTTGTCGCGGATGTGCGGCGGCTCGTTACGTCGGCCCCCCCATCAGGTGGTCTTACTCTGACACTTGTCGTGACAGATCTCTGACAGAGAGTAACCGAGTTTTTCCGAGGCGGAAAGTCACCTGCAGGCTGATGCGGGCTATGCCAACCTGGACAGGTGGTACACGTGGCGGCGATCCCCGGTGACGGTGACGGCTGGCTGCACTGCTGCGACGGACAGCACCGGTGGGGACGCTTCGGCGCGGCAGGGCTGCTGCTGTGGGCCCCTGATCCGGGGGGAAAGCCGCTGGTGCTGATGCAGCACCGAGCCCCGTGGACGCACTATGGGGATCTCTGGGGCATGCCGGGGGGAGCTCGGCACAGCGACGAGACCCCAATCCAGACCGCGCTGCGGGAAGCGGCCGAGGAAGCCGCGGTGGACGCCGGCCGAGTACGAGTCCGCGGCGAGCTGGTGGAACACCCTGGCGGTGATACCTGGTCCTACACCACAGTGGTCGCCGACACCACCGAGCCGCTGCCGGTGCGGCCCAACCACGAGAGCGCTGAGCTGGCCTGGGTCACCGCGTCCGCAGTCACCGCGCTAGACCTGCATCCGGCCTTCGCCGCTAGCTGGCCCGCGCTGCAGGTAACCATGACCGGTCTCGTGGTGGACGCAGCCAACGTCGTCGGCTCCCGCCCCGATGGCTGGTGGCGCGACCGCGCCGGCGCCGCGGAGCGCCTGCTACGGGACATCGCCGCAGCGGGACCTGGGATCCTCGGGCTGCCGCAAGGCGGCTTCGGGTGGGTATCCCGCCCGGTGGTAGTTCTGGAGGGGATAGCTACCCGGGCACCTGACCTCGGCGGCATCGAGGTCGTCCGAGCGCCGAGATCCGGTGACGACACCATCGTCGACGAGGCGCGCCGCGCAGGACCCTGCGTAGTGGTCACCGCCGACCGCGCCTTACGCGCCCGCCTCCCGTCCACTGCCCACCCCATCGGCCCGTCGGTGTTGCGTTCCTGGCTTTCTCCGCATTCAGCAGGCGCAGCGGGGTAAAGGGGTGCCCGATAATCCCGCTGAGTGCGAAAAAGAGGGAAAAGAAGGTCAGTAGGTGAGCGCCAGGGCGGGGTCGGCGAGGAGCGCGCCTACGTCGGCGAGGAACTGGGAGGCCTGTTGTCCGT
>JALZDN010000094.1 GCA_030862525.1 Actinomycetota bacterium
GGCCAACCCTCGGGTTGGCCGCCCTTGAAGAGCCACCAACCGTCAGCAGGGCGCCCGCGGGCTTGCGCTGGGTGAGGCCGGGCTCAGCCGTAGCTCATTTTCCTCGCCGATCAGCGGGTAGGACACCCACCACCGCAGGCACCGCACCGGCAGCTCGGGCGGCGCGTCGGCGGGGTCCTGCAGGCTGGTAAAGGACAGCAGCGCGACCAGCCCACCACCGGCTCGGGGCTCCAACCGGTGCAGCACGATGCTGCCGTCGAGGGTGGACCGGTACTGGGTGCGCCAGGCGACTTCGCCGGTGTCTCGGGCGTGCTGCGGCGTGACGGTGCTGCGCCACAGCTTGTAATCACCTGCGTTGATCGCGTCGAAGTACTTCTGCAGCACCGTGCGTACCCGGTCGGCGTCCGGATGCACCGCGACGTCCTCGACGAGCGCGACGGTGGTCGGCCCCGGCGCGGGAGCGCGCGGCGGAGCGTTGGCGGCGATCGACGCAGCGCCCTCTGCGTTGGCGGCAGGCTGCAGCTCGCGCACCAGCAAACCGACGCCCACTGCGGCGGCGAGCACCGCCACTGTCACCGCGAAGAGAACCCGCCCGCGTCGAACGCCACGCTGCACCGGCGCAGGCTACGCCCCTCCTCAGCCCACGCGGTGCAGCCAGGTCACGGGAGCACCGTCGGCAGCGCGGCGGAACGGCTCCAGCGCCTCGTCCCACGCTGCACCGAGAAGTTGGTCGAGCAGGTGGGCGAAAGTCTCTCCGCTGCGGGCGTTGGCGGCCAGCGCCCGCAGCTGGTCCTCGCCGACCACGATGTCACCGTTGGCGCTGGTGCGGGCGCGCCACAAACCGAGCCCGGGTACAACGCAGAACCGCTCTCCGTCCAACCCGGGGCTGGGTTGCTCGGTCACTTCGAAGCGCAGCATCGGCCATGCCCGCAGCGCACTGACCACCGCCGCTGCAACACCCGGTTGTCCGGACCAGTTGCATTCGGCGCGCAGCTGCCCAGGCGCGGCTGCCTGGGCAGTCCACTGCAGGTCCACCCTGGTCTGCAGGGCGCCCGCTATCGCCCACTCGACGTGCGGACATACCGCCGACGGCGACGAGTGGACGTAGATAGTTCCACTGGTGCTCATCTGGTGACCTCCGCTGATCGACGAGAAGCGTCTTCCCCTACGTCCTCGTGATCAACCGGAACACCGTCACACATTGTGCCCTTGCGGCCGCTGATACGCCAGTGACCGCCGGTGTGTCGCGGCTCAGGGGGTATGGGCCCCCAGTACTTTCGCCGCAGCCACCACGTCGACCAACCCGGTGCCCTTGTCGAAGGATGTGGAATATCCGCCCACGGTTTGATAGGGCGCGCCGTCGGAATAGTGGAAGGCAGTCGATTTCAGCGCAGCCTCGATCTCGGCCGGCGTCGCGGTGGGGTTGATCTGGAAGAGCAACGCCACGATTCCCGTGATCTGTGGTGCCGCCATCGACGTGCCGCTGAGCGTGTTGTAGCTGCCCACGTCGAGAAGTCCGGGGCCGTTCCGTGGCTTGAGCCCGGTGGAGCAGATCGGTTGGTAGGCGCGACAGGCTCCGACGATGTTCTCACCTGGTGCCGAGATGTCCGGCCAGGTCGACGGGTCGGTCTTGATTCCCCGGGAGGAGAACCCGGATACCGGACCGCTGCGGGTTCCGCTGCCCTCGTCGTTGTAGGCGGCCACTGAAATGATTCCGCCGGTCGGGTCCTGAGCGGCCGGATTGGTGAGGCTCTTCGAGCCGTCGCCGCCGTCATTACCGGCGGCCCAGACGGTCACCACTCCCTCCGACACGAGCTGGCGCTGAAGCTTCACGGCGGCCGAATTCGGATCGAACTCGCCCCCGCCCGGCGGACCGTAAGAATTGTTTACCACCTTGATCGCCGGGCATGCCGCGGCAGACACTCCCGCTCCACACGGCGCAGCGTGGTTTTCCAGCACCCAGTTCAGCGCCGTATCCGCGCTGATCACCGCCACGGCTGCGCCGGTGGACAAGGAGACGATCTTGGCTTCAGGCGCGGCTCCAGACACCGTGTTGCCATCACTGAGGGTGACACTGCGGCCTGCCGCGATGCTGGAGACGTGCGTGCCGTGACCGCCGAGAGACAGTGTGTCGGTGTCGACAGCGGTGGGCAGCGACACGATGCAGTTGGTGTCGCTGTTGGCTTCGTCCAGGCACACGCTCTTCATGTTCCGCACGACCTTGCCCCCAGCGAACGCGGGGTGCGTGGGATCGATGCCGGAATCGATCACGGCCACGCTGACCCCATTTCCGTCCAGCGAGGAGCCATTCGCGCCGACCAAGGTCTGCCGCGCCTCCAGCCCACGGGTTGCCACCTGAGGGGCGTCTGCGTGCCGCGCGATGGGCTGGTCACCCTCGATGTAGGTCACACCGGGCTGGGTGCGCGCCGCCTCCACTTGTGGCCCGGTCGCCCAAGCGGCTACCACTCCGATCTTGCGGAAGGTGGTGACCGGCTGCATCCCGGTGGCAGCGACCGCACGCTCGGCGTCCTCGAGCGTCGCTCCATGCACCATCAACGGCATCCGGCCGGTGGGCGTGGCGAGCAACTGGCCGGCCAACGAGGGTGACAGCGGCACAGGTACCGGTTGGGCACTCGCCGGCATAGCGGTCAGCGAACCCGCAGCGAGCAGACCGGAGACGAGCAGCCCGGTCAGCAATCCCCGTCGAGTCATAACCTCCCCTTCGTCGTGCACCTGAGCAGTCCCACATCTGGACGCCCCATGAGAGTGAACACGGAGCGCGCACAATCGTCAACGCAGCGTATCGGTGTCGCTATGAGGCGCCGGCAGGGATCGGCAACTGTCAGCGAGACGCCTTCGCGCCTGATCGGTTGCTTCGCGACGCGTGCCCGCACGCTCGGTACACCGCGTACGCACGCTGTGTGCAGGATCAGCCCTTGTGAGTGAGTAGCACAACCGGGGTGTCGACGGTGTACAACTCGGTCATCGCGCTTTCGTGCGGAGACCGCAGAGTGACGTGGCGGCCCGCAGCCGGGTATCGATCTGCTCAGGAGTGCCGGGTAAGCCGAACAGCGACCCCTGACCGGAGTCACACCCCAGCGCTCCGAACCGTTCGCGCTGGAGGTCAGTCTCCACACCTTCAGCGGTCACAGTCAGCTCCAAGGCATGCGCCAGGCTCACCAAGGTCGCCACGATCTGCTCGTCCACCAGATCCGCGTCGGGAGATCGGAGGCTCACGGCGAACGAGCCGGCCAGCTTGAGCTCATGCATCGGCAGCCGGCGCAGATAGGAGAAGTTGGAGTAGCCGGTGCCGAAGTCGTCGATGGCGATTCGCACGCCCATGTGGTAGAGCTTCGTCAGCGCTTTGAGCGGACCTGGCTCGTCGCCCATCAGGCACTGCTCGGTGAGTTCAAGTTGCAAGCAGGACGGATCGAGGTCGTTGTCAGCCAGGATCGTCGCGACCTCGGCCACCAGCGCAGGTTCATTCAACTGTCGGGGCGCGAGATTGACGCTGACCAGCGGCGCAGCATCACCGAACGCGTCGCGCCAGGCCCGGGCCTGCTGGCACGCTCGGGCGAGCACCCAGTGCCCCAGCTGCACGATCGACCCGGTTTCCTCGGCCAGGCTGATGAACCGTTCGGGTCCCAGCACACCCAGTGTCGGGTGACGCCAGCGCACCAGCGCCTCGACCCCTCGCAGCGTGCCATCCTTCAGGGCGACCAGCGGCTGGTAGTCGAGGAAGAACTCGCCGCGATCGATCGCGGCGAGCAGCGTGGCGGACAGCGTGAAACGGGCCACCTCGCTGTCATTGCGGTGCTGATCGAACATCGCATATCGCGCCTTACCCTCGGCTTTCGCCCGATACAGCGTGATATCGGCGGCCTGCATGAGGTCCGCGGGGTTGGTGTCGGCTACCGGCCGCTCGACGACGCCGATGCTCGTCGTGACGGTCAGTTCGTGATCGCCGACTCGGATGGGAGCGGCCATGGCAGCCAGCACCTCATCGGCCAATGCGGCCACGTCGTGTTCTCCGGCGGTGTCCTCGACGATAATGACAAACTCGTCGCCACCCATCCGGGCCACCATCTGCCCCGAATCGCAGCAGCGGTTCAACCGCGACGCGACAGCGATCAGCAACTGATCGCCGACGTCGTGGCCCAGGCTGTCGTTGACCACTTTGAACCCGTCCAGGTCCAAAAAGCACAACCCGACCCTGCGCAAGCCCGCTGGTACGGCGAATATCTGTCCCAGCCGATCGGTGACCATCGCCCGATTAGCCAGCTTCGTCAGTGGATCGTGGTAAGCCTGGTGCTGCAACCGGTCCTGCAGGCGACGCCGTTCGGACACATCCTCCAGCATGGCCACCTGGTAGGCAGGCTCTCCGGCCTCCTCACGCACGAGGAACACCGTCACGTGGGTCCAGATCTCACCACCGTCGGCACGGTAGTACCGCTTCTCCAACCGGAAATGGTCCCGCTCACCGCGGATCAGCTCCCCGTAGGTCTCCCATACGCTGCTGGCGTCCTCCGGGTGGACCATCGAGCGGACGTTGAACTGGGTGAGCTCCTCAAGCGTGTAGCCGAACATCTGTTGCAATGCCGGATTGGCATCGGTGATGTTGCCCTGCAGGTCCCCGATTCCGATCCCTATCGCGGCCTCGGTGAACATCGCGCGGAACTTCGCCTCGCTGGCCGCCAGCGCCTGTTCGGCCTGTTGACGTGCCCGCAGCCCCGCACGATAGATCGCGTCCTGCTCATCGAGGCTGCGCTCACGTAATGCACCGGCATAGCCGGCGGCCATGCTTCCGACCAGCTGAGCAATCCGGCTGGCGACGTTGAGGCCTGGAGGGCAATCCAGCAAACCTGGTAGCTCCTCAGCGATCAACGCGAGGGTCTTGCTGAGCGTCTCGGTGCCCGTGAAATGCGCCGCGACCATGTCGACACCGATCTGATGCCCGATCGAAGCGTCGAACTCGGCGGCCAGCGTCGCCTCGACCAGCCGCGGGGTAAGCCCGAGTAGATGTTTGGCCAGTGCACGGCGGCCGATCGGCACGTAGCTGGTGCCGACAATCGTCTCGGCCCAACGCTGGGCGAACGCTTCGTGATCTGGGTGGGTCATTCTCGCCGACCTACCACCGCGTAGCCGGTGAACCGCTCCGGATGGTCGTCGACATCAACCGGCGAGTCCGGGCGCCACAACGGCAGAAACACCACTCCGGGAGCCACCAGATCGAACCCGCCGAGCAATGCCTCGATCTCCTCACGCGAGCGCATTCTCATGGGCGTGGCGGTGCGCTGATAGAGCTCTGTGTGCGAACCGGCCTGATCGGGCCGGCCATCGTGGCTGGCATGCGAGACGACGAGATGGCTGCCGGGCGCCATCATCTTGCGGTACTGCGCGACGATGTTCGCCGGGTCGGCCGCATCCGGAACGAAGTGCAGCATCGCCACCATGAGCACGCCCAGTGGCTGGGTCGGGTCGATCAGCTGCTTGGCCCGTGGATCATCGAGGATCGCCACCACATCGCGCAGGTCGCCCCGGACGACGTCCGCGCGGTCGTTCCCAGCCAGGATGTCCCGGCTGTGCGCAACGGCCACCGGGTCGATGTCCACGTAAACCACGCGGGCCTCAGGGCAAGCGACCTGGGCGACCTCGTGCACATTGCCCTCGGTGGGAATGCCGGAGCCGATGTCCAGGAATTGGGTAATGCCCTGGCTGACCAGATACCGCACCGAGCGACGCAGGAACGCCCGATTGGCCTGCATGATCAACGGCAGCTCGGGCCACATCTCCATCGCCCGCCGAGCCATCTGTCGGTCCACGGCGAAGTTGTGCGAGCCGCCGAGGTAGTAGTCATACACTCGGGCCGCACTGGGGTGCTCGAGATCTACGTCGCTCGACGCCCAGCTCGGCCGACTCATCGGTCACCCCTCCCACTGATGTCGACGGAATACCCAACAACCGCGAACCGCAGACCCGACACTCTCAGCTCTCAAGCAGTTTCGTTGTAGTTGCCTAATACTAGCTCTATTTCTAGCCAGAGTTGTGCCGCACAGGACGGCCGGTTGACGCTGGGCACGGTCGACACCGCCGAACAGTCTGATCAGCGCAAGTCATCCCCGCCGGCCCACTACCGCATAAGTGCTGAACCGCTCAGGATGATCACCGACGTCGGCTGGCGAGTCCGGACGCCACAGCGGCAGGAACACCACTCCAGGCGGTACCAGATCAAATCCAGCAAGTAACGCCTCAATCTCCTGTGACGAGCGCGCCGTCAACTGGGAGGTGGTACGCCGGTAGAGCTCGGCGAGCGGCTCGACGAGATCGGGCCGGCCCGCATGACTTCCGTGCGAGATGGCGAGGTAGCTTCCGGGCGCCATCATCTTGCGGTACTGCGCGACGATGTTCGCCGCGTCTGCCGCATCCGGAATGAAGTGCAGGATCGCGATCATGAGCACGCCGATCGGTCGGGTCGGGTCGATCAGCCGCTTGGCCCGCGGATCATCGAGGATCCCCGCTACGTCGCGCAGGTCGGCCTGGACGACGTCCGCGCGGTCGTTCCCAACCAGAATGGCCCGGCTGTGCGCGACGGCTACCGGATCGATGTCCACATAGAGCACACGGGCCTCGGGTGCGGCGGCCTGGGCGACCTCGTGCACGTTGCCCTCGGTGGGGATGCCGGAGCCGATGTCCAGGAATTGGGTGATGCCCTGGCTGACCAGATACCGCACCGAGCGACGCAGGAACGCCCGGTTGGCCTGCATGGCCAATGGCAGCTCGGGCCACAGCTCGATCGCCTGTCGGGCCATCTGTCGGTCCACGGCGAAGTTGTGCGAGCCGCCGAGGTAGTAGTCATACACCCGAGCCACGCTGGCATGCTCGAGATCCACGTCCACCGACGCCCAGCTCGGCCGGTCCATCGGCCACCCTCCTTCTGATGTCATCGACGGTCGGGACGGTTGACGCCGGCGACTGGTGTGATCAAAGCGGGTCATCCACCCGGCCTACCGCCGCATAGCCGCTGGCCCGCTCGGGATGGCCATCGACGTCGGCTGGCGAGTCCGGACGCCACAGCGGCAGCAACACCACTCCCGGGGGCACTAGCTCGAACTCTTGGAGTAACCCCTCGATCTCCAGTGGCGAGCGCATCGTCAACGGGCCGGCAGTGCGCCGGTAAAGCTTGGTGAGCGGCCCGACCTGATCGGGCCGGCCCACATGGCTGGCATGCGAGACGACGAGATGGCTTCCGGGCGCCATCACCTTGCGGTACTGCGCGACGATGTTCACCGCCTCTGCCCCATCCGGAACGAAGTGCAGCATCGCCACCATGAGCACGCCCAGCGGTTGGGCCGGGTCGATCAGCCGCTTGGCCCGCGGGTCATCGAGGATCCCCGCCACGTCGCGCAGATCGGCCTGGACGACGTCCGCGCGGTCGTTCCCAGCCAGGATGTCGCGGCTGTGTGCGACGGCCACCGGATCGATGTCCACATAGAGCACCCGGGCCTCGGGCGAGGCGACCTGGGCGACCTGGTGCACATTTCCCTCGGTGGGAATGCCGGAACCGATGTCCAGGAATTGGGTAACGCCCTGGCTGACCAGATACCGCACCGAACGGCGCAGGAACGCCCGGTTAGCCTGCATGATCAACGGCAGCTCGGGCCACAGCTCGATCGCCTGCCGGGCCATCTGTCGGTCCACGGCGAAGTTATGCGAGCCGCCGAGGTAGTAGTCATACACTCGGGCCACGCTGGGATGCTCGAGATCCACGCCAACCGACGCCCATCTCGGCTGTTCCACCGCTTACCTCCTGGCGTGACGCCGACGACCGTTGAATGCGACACAGCTACGCAGATCTGCCCAATCTCCTCAATAACAGACCGCAAACACGTCATGCAAGACCGCAGCCAACAGTCTTTCATCGATCTGATTCGAGGTGAACAAAGGGTGCACAGCGCGGGAAGATTTCACAGTGGCTAGCGAGTCAGCACGGCGGCGGGCCGCAGTGCTGGGGTGTCCGATCCGGCATTCCTTGTCACCGGCGTTGCACACTGCCGCCTATACGGAACTGGGTCTGACCGGTTGGCGCTATGAGGCGTTCGAATGCGACGAGGCAGCCCTGCCCGCCTTCGTCGAGCGGCTTGGACCGGAGTGGGCCGGCCTGTCGCTGACGATGCCGCTCAAACGGGTGGCGTTGACCGTGGCCGACGAGATCTCCCCGCTGGCCAGTGCCGTCGGCGCGGCGAACACCTTGGTGTTCGGCCAGCCGGGCGATCGCCGCCGGGCTGAGAACACCGACGTGGCCGGCATCCTTGCTGCGCTGCGCGAAGCGGGACTCGACCGGGTCGGTGCAGCCGTGATCCTCGGCGCCGGCGGCACCGCCCAAGCCGCGCTCGCTGCGCTGCGCGAGCTCGGGGAGGTGGCGCCGACCGTTCTCGTGCGGGATCCGGCCAGAACAGACCCTCTTTGCGCGGCGGCTGACCGGCTCGGTGTCCAGCCGACCATCTGCGGCGGATTACCCGACGGTGCCGTCCCCGAAGCCGACGTCGTCATCTCCACGCTGCCACCCGGCGCCGCCGATGCGGTGGCCGATCAGCAGCAGTGGTCTACCAGACCGGTAGTGCTCGACGTCGTCTACACGCCGTGGCCCACGCCACTGGCCGCGTCCGCACTCAATGCGGGCTGCCGGATCGTCAGCGGTCTGGCGGTACTGCTGCATCAGGCAGTCGCGCAGGTCCACCTGATGACCGGCCGCGATGCGCCGATTGCGGTGATGCGCCAAGCGTTGGATGCGGCCGTCCGGTCCCCGTTAGCTGTACCCGCAGCTGTCACCCGCCGTGACAGGTGGCACCGGTAGTTCGGATACCGTGACGCAGGTCCGGAGTACGGCAGTTGCCCATTGACGCCGGAAGGAGACCGATGACCGTCCCCCAGCCGTGGCCGGGCGCGGCCTACCCGCTGGGTGCAACCTACGACGGCGCAGGCACCAACTTCGCGCTCTTCTCCGAGGCCGCGGACAAGGTGGAGCTGTGCCTGTTCGACAACGGCGACGCCGACGCCACTGAGACGCGGGTCCGGCTGCCCGAGGTCGATGGGTTTGTTTGGCACGGCTATCTGCCCGGCGTCGGGCCTGGCCAGCACTATGGATACCGGGTGCAGGGCCCCTACGATCCGGCTGCCGGGCAACGGTGCAACCCCGCCAAGCTGCTCATCGACCCCTACGCCAAGGTGGTGTCCACCGGCGTCGACTGGGACGAGTCGCTTTTCGGCTACCAGTTCGCTGATCCGGAGCGACGCAATGACGCCGACTCGGCCGGTCACGCGCCGAGGTCGGTGGTGATCAGCCGCTTCTTCGACTGGGCTGAGGACCGGCACCCTCGTATCCCGTACCACGAGACGGTGATCTACGAGGCGCACGTGCGCGGTCTGACCATCGCACACCCGGAGATTACCGCAAAGATGCGCGGCATCTACGCCGGCCTCGCTCATCCAGGGGTGATCAACTATCTCACCACGCTCGGCATCACGGCGGTGGAGCTGATGCCGGTGCATCAGTTCATCACCGATAACAACCTCGCCGAGA
The DNA here is from genome assembly GCA_030862525.1 of Actinomycetota bacterium. Classification (GTDB taxonomy): domain Bacteria; phylum Actinomycetota; class Actinomycetes; order Mycobacteriales; family Pseudonocardiaceae. Next base: position 9,581 of record JALZDN010000094.1, read on the forward strand.
AGGGCTTGACCGACTACTGGGGCTACAACACCGTCGCGTTCCTGGCCCCGCACAACGGCTACGCCGCCGCGGGCACCGTCGGACCGCGGGCGCATGAGGTGGTCTCGCAGTTCAAGGCGATGGTCCGCGAGTTTCACACCGCGGGCATCGAGGTGATCCTCGACGTGGTCTGCAACCACACTGCCGAGGGCAATCACCTGGGACCGACGTTGTCGATGCGCGGGATCGACAACGCGGCCTACTATCGCCTGGTCGACAACGACCCGCGCTATTACATGGACTACACCGGCACGGGCAACTCGCTCAATGTGCGTCAACCGCACACCCTTCAGCTGATCATGGATTCATTGCGGTACTGGGTCACCGAGATGCACGTCGACGGCTTCCGCTTTGACCTCGCCTCCACGCTGGCCCGTGAGTTCTACGACGTGGACCGCCTGGCCACGTTCTTCGCCCTGGTTCAGCACGATCCGGTGATCAGCCAGGTGAAGCTGATCGCCGAACCGTGGGACGTCGGACCGGGCGGCTACTACTACGGGGCGCAGTGGGCCGTCGTGCTCGACACTGCGACCGGTGAACCGTCGGGCACCCCCCGGGTGACCACCGCCGGTGAAGACAAGATCACCGGCACTGCGCGCTCCCTGATGGTTCTGGAGCGCACCGCGTGACCCCTCCCTCCTCGACCTACCGGCTGCAGTTGGGCCCGGACCTGTCCTTCGCCGATGCTGCTGCGGCGGTGCCTTACCTGGCGTCGCTGGGCGTCGGCGCGGTGTACACCTCGCCGCTGCTCCAGGCGATGCCGGGATCCCAGCACGGTTACGACGTGGCCGACCCCGGTCGGGTATCCGACGTCATCGGCGGGGAACCCGGCCGACGCGCGCTGGTGGCCGCAATTCGCGAGCACGGGTTGGCGCTGGTGGTCGACATCGTGCCCAACCATCTTGGCGTTGCCGATCCGCAGGCCAACCCGGCCTGGTGGGACCTGCTGCAGTACGGGCCGGCGTCGCGCTTCGCGCGGTGGTTCGACATCACCGGTTGGCCGCTGCGCCTGCCCATCCTGGCCGACTCCCCGGATGCGCTGGCCGGCCTACGGGTGGACGGTGATCTGTTGCGCTATCACGAGCGCGCGTTCCCGTTGGCGCCCGGGACGGCGGCAGCCGGTAGCCCGCAGGACGTGCACGAGGCACAGCACTATCGGCTGGTCTCCTGGCGGGCGGACCTGGGCTACCGGCGGTTCTTCGCGGTCAGTGAGCTCGCCGCAGTCCGCGTGGAGGACCCCGAGGTCTTCACCGCCATCCACGGCGAGGTGCTGCGCTGGGTCGCAGACGGCGATGTCGACGGCTTGCGAGTCGATCACCCGGACGGTCTCACCGATCCGGCGGGTTACCTGCATCGTTTGCGTGAGCACGCCCCTGGCACCTGGATTCTGGTGGAAAAGATTCTCGAATCCGGCGAGGAGCTGCCCCGCTCGTGGCCGGTCGAGGGCACCACCGGTTACGACGCACTCGCCGAGGTCGACGGTGTCCTCGTCGACCCAGCCGGCGAAGCGGCGTTCACCGCGTTGGACACCTCGCTGACCGGCGTGCAGACCACCTGGGCGCAGCTGGTGCACGACTGCAAGCTTGACGTGGCCACCGGCATGCTCGGCTCCGAACTGCGCCGGCTGGCCGCGCTTGCCCCCCACGTCACCGATGTCACGGCCGCGCTTGCGGAGATACTGGCCTGCTTCCCGGTCTATCGGTCCTACCTGCCGGACGGGGTCGAGCATCTGGATCAGGCACTGGCGGCTGCCCGAAATCGGCGTCCTGACCTGCAGGCGACACTGGAGGCGCTCTCGCCCCGACTGCGGGATCCCGGCGATGAGCTCGCGGTTCGGTTCCAGCAGACCTCCGGCGCAGTGATGGCCAAGGGAGTGGAAGACACCGCCTACTACCGCTGGACCCGGTTCATCGCACTCAACGAAGTGGGCGGGGATCCAACCCGCTTCGGACTCGGCCTCGATGACTTCCACGCCGCTTTGGCGCACCGCGAACAGCTCGCCCCGCACGGGATGACCACGCTGTCCACGCATGACACCAAACGTTCCAGTGATGTGCGGGCCCGGTTGGCGGTGCTGTCGGAACTGCCGGAGCTCTGGGCGGATTCTGTTCGGGAGTTCAGCAGGCTGTCGGACGCGGCTGGTGCCACCGTGCCCGATCCGGCGTTGGGTCATCTGCTCTGGCAAACCGTGGTGGGGGCGTGGCCGCTGCCTCCGGACCGGCTACACGCCTACCTGGAGAAGGCGATGCGGGAGGCGCGGACCCGCACCACCTGGACCGATCCGGATGAGGCGTTCGAGACCGCCATGCATGCCGTCGCCGACGCCGCGCTGGAGAACCCCCCGCTGAGCACCGCCGTGGCCAGGGTGGCGGTCCGGATCATCTCCGCCGGCCGATCGAACTCGCTGTCCGCGGTGCTGCTGCAACTGGCGATGCCCGGAACACCGGACACCTACCAGGGTGGCGAGTTGTGGGACCTGTCGCTGGTGGATCCAGACAACCGCCGCCCGGTGGACTTCACCGCCCGGGCCGACCTGTTGCGGCGGATAGACGAAGGCTGGCTGCCCGACATCAGCGGCCCAGACGGACATGACGCCGATCTGCATGACGCCGGTGCGGCCAAGCTGCTGGTCGTGTCCCGAACCCTGCGCGCCCGCCGTGACCATCCCGAGCGGTTCACCGGTTACCGCCCGTTGAGCGCGGGCGGCGTGGCTGCGCCGCACGCTGTCGCATTCGCCCGCCATGGGGTCGTTGCGGTCGCCACTCGCCTCCCAATAGGACTGGCTGCTCTCGGTGGCTGGGGCGAGACCGCGCTGCCCTTGCCCGACGGCTCCTGGACCGACGCATTCACCGGTGCATCGGTGTCAGGCTCAACTCCGCTGGCGGGCCTGCTCGCCCGTTACCCCGTCGCTCTGCTGCTCGCTGACTGACCGATCACCCGGTATCCGGCGGTCCTTGATCACCGTTTGTGTGCCGCCAGCGACATTACATGTCGTCGTTGGCACATAAACCGCGATCACGCCGTACCGGAGTTCGTGCGACAAGCATGTCGGGTTGCAACGCGGTGCGACAGCAACCGCTCTACTCGAACGGCGCAATCACCACGTGCAGCTCCGGCGGACATGCCGCGGACAGCACCCACGTCCCTCGGTGCGGTTATGACCAGACAATGCCGCACGAGCCTGACAAGATCGGTGCCTATGGACTTCACCGTGTGGGCCCCGCAGCGACAGCGGGTAGGAGTCGTAGTGGACGGCGTCGAGCATCAGCTGGCCCGAACGACGGGCGGCTGGTGGGGCGTGGAGGTTGACGGCGCCGGAACAGGCTCCGACTACGCGTTCCGGCTGGACGACGAGGACACCGCGCTACCCGACCCCCGATCGCGGTGGCAGCCAAACGGCGTGCATGCGGCGTCCCGGGTCTACGACCACCGGGCCTTCACCTGGACCGATCAGGGCTGGACCGGTCGGGCGCTGCCCGGCAGCGTGCTCTACGAACTGCATATCGGGACGTTCACCCCGGGTGGCAGCTTCGACTCCGCGACCGAGCGCCTCAACCATCTCGTCGAGTTGGGCGTCGATCTTGTTGAAGTGATGCCGGTCAACGCCGTCGACGGTCCGCGCAACTGGGGCTACGACGGGGTGGACTGGTACGCCGTCACTGAGAACTACGGCGGACCCGACGCCTTCAAACGCTTCGTGGACGCCTGCCATGCCCGCGGGCTGGGTGTGGTGCTCGATGTCGTACACAACCACCTCGGCCCGTCTGGCGCATACTTGGATCGCTTCGGCCCCTATTTCGCCGGGAGCAACATCTGGGGTCCGTCGCTGAACCTCGATGGACCGTATTCCGACGAGGTGCGCCGATATGTCATCGACAATGCACTGGAATGGCTGCGCCACTATCACCTCGACGGGCTGCGGCTGGACGCCGTGCACGCTCTGCGTGATACCCGAGCCACCCACCTGTTGGAGGAGCTGGCCGCTGAGGTGGACACCCTGGCCATCCATCTCAGACGGCCGCTGTCACTGATCGCCGAGTCCGACCTCAACGATCCACGGCTGGTCACCCCCCGTGTCGCCGGCGGATACGGGCTGACTGCGCAGTGGGACGACGATATCCACCACTGCCTGCACGCCACCCTGACCGGTGAGCAGAAGGGTTACTACGCTGACTTCGGCTCATTGCCCGACCTGGCCCGGACCCTGCGCGGCGCGTTCTTCCATGATGGGCGTTGGTCGCACTTCCGGCAGCGTAGCCACGGCCGCCCGGTGGACACCGTGCAGCTGCCCGGCTGGAAGTTCCTCGCCTACCTGCAGAACCACGATCAAGTGGGTAACCGCGCCACCGGCGACCGGATCTCGGCCACCCTGTCCCCCGGTCTGCTGGCCTGCGGTGCTGCGCTGGTGCTGTGCTCTCCCTACACGCCGATGATCTTCATGGGCGAGGAGTGGGGCGCGGGCACCCCGTTTCAGTTCTTCTCCTTCATGCCCGACCCGGAGCTGCGCGACGCCATCCGCCGCGGCCGCTACGCCGAGTTCTCCGAACACGGGTGGGACGACGTCGACGTGCCCGACCCGAACGACGAGCAGACTTTCTTGCGCTCCCGGCTGGACTGGGCCGAACTCGGCACCGAACCGCATGCGACGTTGCTGCGCCTCTACCGGGAGCTGATCGCGCTGCGCAAGCGCTGCCCAGAGCTTTCTGACCCGAGGTTGGATCAGCTCACCGTCGACCTGGACGTCGACGTCCGCACCCTGGTGCTACACCGTGGTGCACTCCGCGTGGCAGTGAACCTGAGCAAGCAGCCGATCACCGTGGCACTGGACGGCGGGCCCACCCAGATTCTTCTCGCGTCTGGGGAAGCCACCACCGCACCCGACAACGTGCGGCTGAGCGGTGAGTCCTTCGCCGTGGTAGCCCTGTGACGTTGTGCTGGCGACGTTGTGCTGGTGACGTTGTGCTGGCGGCTCAACGGAAGAGCTTGCGCAACAACGCCAGCACGAGGATTCCACCGACGCCCATCAGGGTGTAGCGCACCCTGGGGTCCGCCATGGTGGTCTCCATCTGCTCCTTGCCGGCCTCGATCACGCGCCGGGGATCCGCCCGGGTACCGAGCTCCTCCAACGTCGCGGCGAGCGCGTCACGGGCCTGCTCGATGTCGCGTTCAATGGTGTCGGCGTCCCGGGCCATAAGTCCTCCTCGCGCGGGTGTGCGGCACACCGTAGGCCACGGGTCACCAGGTCGTGAAGCCACCCCATCCGGGCGGTACCGTCCGACCTCGTGACCGACAACGCCCGACTGTGCCCCGGGGACCCCGCTCCTGACTTCACCCTGCCCGACGCTGATGGTGAACTCGTCTCGCTGTCGGATTACCGCGGTCGCTCCGTGCTGGTCTACTTCTATCCGGCCGCGGGCACCCCCGGCTGCACCAAGCAAGCCTGTGACTTCCGCGACAACCTCGCCGAGCTGGACAAGGCGGGTTTTGCGGTGCTCGGCATCTCACCGGACGCGCCAGTGAAGCTGGCGAAGTTTCGCGACGCACAGAGCGTGCACTTCCCGCTGCTGTCCGATCCGGACCGCTCGGTGCTCACTGCCTACGGCACCTACGGCGAGAAGCAGCTATACGGCAAGACGGTCACCGGCGTGATCCGATCCACCTTCGTCATCGACGTGCAGGGCCGCATCGACAAGGCGCTGTACAACGTCCGCGCCACCGGTCACGTCGCCAAGCTCCGTAAGGAGCTCGGCATCTGAGCGATACCCTGCAACCCAGCCGCGCTCCCGACGCCCCGGGAGATCGGCAAAAGCCGGCGTAGCCCAATGGCAGAGGCCCGGGTCTTAGGAACCCGCCAGTGTGGGTTCGAATCCCACCGCCGGCACAGCAACTACAGAGCGCACCGCCCGTTGCCGCCTTCTCACCGTACGGGGACAGCCGCGGAATGGCCCGCGATCCTGCCATAAACCAGGGCCTCGGCGAAATAGTCGAGGTCTGATAGCGCGTGTTCCCGATCGCAGCCGTGGGTAATCCTGCGGCACGCGAGGTCCGGCTACAGGTCCCGACCAGGTGTGCCGGGTGGCGCGGTGTGCTCGGCGTGCACCGCACGCAGGGTGCGGATGGCCTGCACCGCGTGCCGACCGTCAGCGGCCTGGATCGCCATCACTGCGATGTACTCGTCGTCGGGCAGCTCGAGTCGGGCCCACGGGGCACCGTCGGGGAAAGACACCCAGAGCACCAGCTGCCAGGGCAACGTGCGAGACCCGAAGAGGTTGCGTACCTCCACCCCCTCAGCACCGGCACGCACCCGGGGCCGGGCGAACAGCAAAGCCACACCGGCGAGCAACAGCCCCAGCAGCACCATGGCCACCTGGTCGGAGAGCCGGAAGTACACACCGGTGGATGTTTGCCGCAGCAGCACCGCGATCACTGTGAACACCACAATCAGCAACACGGCGGCGGCGACCGCGACGCGGCGGGCCTTGCGCGGCCGGGCCTGGAAGAGCACCTCGGCGGGCATCACGCCGCCTCTGCCGTGCACAAGAGCGCGACACACCGGGGACGGCGCGTGGACACGCCGGGGAGGGGGGCGGTGCTGGGGAGAAGGGTCATGTTGTGTTCCGCGAGGATTGACGCAGCCTGCGTAGCACCAGGGCCGTCTCCAGCGCGGCAACGCAGGCCTGGAAGCCCTTGTCCTCTGACGAGGAGGGCAGCCCGCAACGGTCCAGGGCCTGGTCCTCGCTGTCGCAGGTGAGCACCCCATTGCCTACCGCGGTCCCCTCGTCCAGCGCCACCCTGGTGAGCCCGGCAGTGACCGCGTCGCAGACGTACTCGAAGTGTGGAGTCCCGCCCCGGATCACCACTCCCAACGCGACCACGGCGTCGTGGTGGCGGGCTAGTTCCTGGCACACCACGGGAAGCTCGACGGCGCCCGGCACCCGCACCACGGTCGGCTCGGCGATCCCGGCCTCGGTCGCGGCGGCGCACGCCCGGTCCAGCAGTGCGGTGGTGACACGTACGTGCCAGCGAGTTACGGCGATACCCAGCCGCAGCTCACCACAGCCGTCGGGCACGGCGAGCTCTGGCTGGCCCTGGCCACTCATGCCAGCACCTCACCCGACCCTTCCAGGCCGGTGAGGTCATGACCCATCCGGTCGCGCTTGGTACGCAGGTAACGCAGGTTTTCCGGGTTGGGCCGGACCGGCAGCGCCACCCGGTCCAGGATTTCCAGGCCGTAGCCTTCGAGTGCGGTCCGCTTGGTGGGGTTGTTGGTGAGCAGGCGCATCGAGCGCACCCCGAGATCCACCAGGATCTGCGCTCCGGTGCCGTAGTCACGGGCATCGGCAGGCATCCCCAGCGCGAGATTGGCGTCCACGGTGTCCGCGCCGGCCTCCTGAAGTTGGTAGGCCTGCAGTTTGTGCATCAACCCGATGCCGCGGCCCTCGTGCCCGCGGATGTAGACCACCACGCCGCGACCCTCGGCGGCGATCGCGGCCAGCGCGGCGTCGAGCTGGGTGCCGCAGTCGCAGCGCAGTGAGCCGAAGATGTCCCCGGTGAGGCATTCCGAGTGCATCCGCACCAGCACGTCGGCCCCGTCCCCGATCTCGCCCCGCACCAGTGCGACGTGCTCCAGCCCGTCGAGCACGCTGTCGAATCCCACCGCACGGAAGTCACCGTGGCGGGTGGGGATCCGGGCCTCGGCAACCCGTTCGACCTGCTTCTCGAACCGCCGCCGGTAGGCGATCATGTCCGCGATGGTGATCAGCGCCAGGTCGTGCTCGGCGGCGAAGACCTCCAGCTCGTCACGACGCGCCATCTCGCCGTCGTCCTTGGCTGAGACGATCTCACACAGGACTCCGGCCGGGGGCAGTCCGGCCAACCGGGCCAGGTCCACCGCGGCCTCCGTGTGCCCGGGGCGGCGCAGCACCCCGCCTTCCTTGGCCCGCAGCGGCACCACGTGCCCCGGACGGACGAAGTCGACGGACTTGGCTTCCGGGTCAGCGAGCAGCCGGATGGTGTGGGCTCGGTCCGTCGCCGAGATCCCGGTCGTGACGCCCTCGCGAGCATCCACCGTGACGGTGTAGGCGGTGCCCCGCTTGTCCTGGTTGGTGTGATACATCGGCGGCAGTTCCAGCCGATCGCAGTCATCCCCGGTCAGCGCCACGCAGATGTATCCCGACGTGTACCGGACCATGAAGGCCAGCAGCTCGGGCGTGGCCCACGCCGCGGCAAGGATCAGATCGCCCTCGTTCTCCCGCTCCTCGTCGTCCACCACGATCACCGGGCGCCCGGCGGCCACGTCGGCGATGGCCCGCTCGATACCGGCGAAGGCGCTCTTGGTCATCGTGTCCTCCTCCCCGCATCATCCCCCTAAACATCATGTCGCAGCTCGACTGCTCCCGGAGCCAAGATGTGGCCAGGCCAACCGCTCGACATACTTCGCGATCACGTCAACCTCAAGGTTCACCAGCTCACCAGGGCGTCGGGTGCCCAGAGTGGTCAGCGTTTGCGTGGTAGGGATGAGCCCCACGGAGAAGTCGTTGATACCTGCCTCGATCACCGTGAGCGATACCCCGTCGACGGTGATCGACCCCTTCTCGACGACGTAGCGGGTCAACGCGGTGGGCATCCCGATCCGAACCAGCTCCCACGAGGCCGAATCAGTGCGGGACAGCACCGTGCCGGTGGCATCGACGTGACCCTGCACCAGGTGCCCGCCCAGCCGGTCACCCAGCTTCGCAGCCCGCTCCAGGTTCAGCCGGTCCCCGGTTCGAGCCGGCCCCAGGCTGGAGCGGCGCAGCGTCTCGCCGATCACGTCGGCGCTGAAGACGTCACCGTCGACGGCGACCACGGTCAGGCACACCCCGTTGACCGCGATCGAGTCGCCGGGCCGGGCATCAGAGGTGACAAGGGGGCCGTGGATGACGAATTGCGCGGCGTCGGACCGATCGTCGCGATCCACCAGCTGCCCGAGTTCCTCGACGATGCCGGTGAACACGGCTCAGCCCCATCGGGCGGTGCACTTCACCGGTTGCCGCTTCACCGGTTGCCGTGTGACCGAGCCTGGCCCCGCAGCGACTCGATGGCGCGCGCTGGGTCATCAGCTCCGTACACCGCCGAGCCGGCGACGAAACAGTCCACTCCGGCCTCCGCGGCTGCCTCGATGGTCTCGGCGTTGATTCCCCCGTCGATCTCTATCAGTACTGTGAGGTGCCCGGTGTCCACCAAGCGCCGGGCGGTGCGGACCTTGTCCAGCACCTCGGGGATGAACGACTGCCCCCCGAAGCCGGGTTCCACGCTCATCACCAGCAGCGTGTCGTAGTGCCGTAGCACCTCCACCCAGGGCTCGAGTGGAGTCTTGGGCTTCACCGACAGACCGGCCTTGGCCCCGGCCGCCCGCAGGTCCTTTGCCAGCTTCACCGGGTCCCGAGCGGCCTCGGCATGCACGGTGACGTTGTGCGAGCCCGCTTCGGCGTACCCGATCGCCCACCGATCCGGGTCCTCGATCATGAGGTGGCAGTCCATCGGGATGTCGGTGTACTTCATCAGGCTCTCCACCACGGGAAGGCCCAGCGTGAGATTGGGCACGAAATGCCCGTCCATCACGTCGACGTGCAGCCAGTCGGCACCCGGTACGGCGTTGACTTCGTCCGCCAGCCGGGCGAAGTCGGCGGACAGCAGGGACGGCGCGATCATCGGCTGGTGTGCCACAGGGTGCACGGTAGCGCCTCGTGAGTGGCAAACAGTGTTATAGCACTCAATGCCACTCACGAGCGGGGCTGACGGTGAGTTCCAGCCGGTCTTCAACGACTGTGCCGCTGACGTCCTGGCCACTGGTGAGCTCGCCGGCGAGCAGCATGCGGGACAGTTTCCGGTCCAGTTCACGTCCGATGGCTCGGCGCAGCGGTCGAGCCCCGAATTCGGGTTGGTGGCCACGGTCGGCGATCCAGTCGATGGCGTGATCGTCGAGGCGCAGCGTGATGCCCTGCGCGCGCAACCGCTGCCGAGTCTGCTCGAGCAGCAGCTCGGTGATCGTGCGCAGTCGCGGCCGATCAAGGCCACGGAACAGAACAATCTCATCGATCCGATTCAGGAACTCCGGTCGGAAGTGCCGCCGCACGCTGGCCATCAGAGATTCCCGCACGTCCTCTACTGACCGCCCGCCCTTGGTCGCCGCCAACAGCGCCTCGGCGCCGAGGTTGCTGGTCATGATGATCACAGTGTTGGCGAAATTTGCGGTGCGGCCCCGAGCGTCGGTGAGTCGGCCGGCGTCGAAGACCTGCAACAGGATGTTCGAGACGTCGGCGTGTGCCTTCTCGATCTCGTCCAGCAGCAGCACCGTGTACGGAGTGCGGCGGACGGCTTCGGTGAGCTGGCCGGCGTCCTCATGGCCGACGTAACCGGGAGGGGCGCCGATGAGCCGCGACACGGTGTGCCTGTCCTGAAACTCGCTCATGTCGATGCGGACGAGCTGCTCTTCCGAGCCGAACAGGGCCTGCGCCAGCGCCCGAGCCAGCTCGGTCTTGCCAACGCCGGTGGGGCCCAGGAATAGGAATGATCCGATCGGCCGGTCCGGGTGGTTGAGACCGGCACGACTGGCCCGGACCGCGTCCGCGACGGCCTCGACCGCCTCGTCCTGCCCCACCACCCGTCGCCGCAGCTGTTCCTCAAGGTGCAGTAGCCGGTGCCGCTCCACCTCGGTGAGTTGCGCGACCGGGATACCGGTGCTGCGGGCGACGATGTCCGCGACATCGTCGGCGCTGACCTCCGGTGGTCGCGTCGGACCGGCGTGCACGGTGTCCAGTTCCACAATCGCCAGGTCCAGCTCGCGGGTCAGCGCCTCGGCGCGCTCGTAGTCTTCGGCGTCAACCGCGATGTCCTTGGCCCGGGTGAGCTGCGCGACGCGTTGCTCCAGTGCCCGGGTGTCCTCACTGGGAGCCTCAACGCGCATCCGGACCCGGGCACTGGCCCGATCGATCAGGTCGATCGCCTTGTCCGGCAGGAACCGGTCGGTCAAATAGCGATCAGACAGCCGCGCGGCGGCGTCGAGGGCCCCGTCGGTGATGCGCACCCGGTGGTGTGTCTCATAGCGCTTGTTCAGGCCACGCAGGATGGCGATGGTTTCTTCAACGCTCGGCTCGGCGACCAGGATGGGCTGGAACCGTCGTTCCAGCGCCGGATCCCGCTCGATGTACCGGCGATACTCGTCGACCGTGGTGGCCCCGACGACCTGCAGGTCACCGCGGGCCAGCGCCGGCTTGAGCATACTGCCGGCGTCCATCGCGCCACCCTCGGCCGCGCCGGCGCCGATCACTGTGTGCAGCTCGTCGAGAAACAGCACGACGGTCCGGGCAGCCGCCGTCACCTCGTTGATCACCGCCGTGAGCCGTTCCTCGAACTCGCCCCGATACTTGGTGCCGGCCACCATCCCGGCCAGGTCGAGCGCGATCACCCGTCGGTTGCGCAGCGGCTCCGGTACCGCACCCTCGGCTATTCGCGCAGCGATGCCCTCGACGATCGCGGTCTTGCCGACGCCGGGGTCCCCGATCAGCACCGGATTGTTCTTGGTACGCCGGGACAGCACCTCGAGGACTTGCTCGATCTCGTCCTCCCGCCCGATGACGGGATCCAGGCGGCCGGCGCGAGCGGCGGCGGTGAGGTCGCGGCCGTAGCGGTCCACCCGCTGCGTCGAGGTGCCCGGCTTGGTTATTCCCCCAAGGGACTGCTCAAGGCCGCCGACCAGCCGACTCACCAGGTCCTCGAGCGGGTTGGACCCGGAACCGAAAGGCCCATCGGGCATACCGAGCCTCCTTGTCCACCGCACCCAACTTCCACGGTACCGCCCGTGCGCCGACGCGTGGCAGCTCAGGGCCCAGACGGGCGGAGCTCGTCCAGGAACCCGAGCATGGCACCGTGGACGGCCTCAGGCTGGTCGGTGAACAGGATGTGACTCGCCCGTGGAATGAGCACCAAGCGGGCACCAGGGATGCGCTCGGCGATGATGCGGCCGTTCTCGGGCGGCACGAGGCGGTCGGACTCGCCGTGGATCACCAAGGTAGGCACGGTGATCTCAGACAGCCGGTCGTATGACGACCATGACTGCAGCGCCTGCAACTGCCCCAGGTATCCCTGCGTGCTCGGGTAGGTCCGGAGCCGGATCGCGAGGTCCTCATCGATGAGCTCTTTGGGCGTGCCGGGGTCATAGACGTACGGGTTCATCACCCGGATCCCCTGCTCCGCAGGCATCCTTGCCCGCGCGAGCAGCTTGGCGCCGACCTCGGGCTCGGCTTGGACCGTCCGCCGCCCGCCGCACAGGGTGCAGACCAGCACCAGCCCACGCACCCGAGGTTGGTGCCGCAACGCGAACTCCTGGGCGATGGCGCCGCCGAGCGAGGCGCCGACGACGTGGGCGGCGTCCACCCCGGCGGCGTCGAGGACGGCCACCGCGTCCTCGACCATGTCGCTGACCCGGTAGGCCACTGACGGCACGTCACTCATCCCCACCCCCCGATTGTCGAGCCGGATCACCCGGTAGCGATGCGACAGGGCCGGCACGGTGCGGTGCCACATGTCGTGCGGGTAGCCGAGGCCGTGGATGAGCAGCACCGCCGGGCCGGCGCCGCTGGCCTTCCAGAACAGTCGCGTCCCACCGTTCTGTGTGTAGGGCATGAACCCATTGTCCGGCCGTAAAGTAAGACTGATGCGGTTTGGGGCAGTCGAGGCAGGAGGGACAAAAATCCTCTGCCTGGTTGGTTCCGATCCCGACCACATCGTGGCCCGGACCCGGATCCCGACCGAGAAACCAGTTGAGACGCTGGCTCAGGTGCTCGCCTTCTTCCGGCAAGAGGTGACTTCCGGCGGGCCGCTGGCCGCGATCGGCATCACCTCATTCGGCCCCCTGGAACTGCGCCGATCCCATCCTCGGTATGGGCGCATTCGGACCACTCCGAAGCCGGGCTGGTCCGATGTCGACCTGGTCGGGCCAGTCGGAAGCGCACTGGGCGTGCCAGTGGGTTTCGACACCGACGTCAACGGGGCAGCACTCGGCGAGGGGCGGTGGGGCGCCGCCCGTGGCCTGGACACTTTTGTATACCTGACCGTAGGCACCGGCATAGGCGCCGGAGGCGTGGTCGAGGGCCGGATCATCCACGGGTTGGGTCATCCTGAGATGGGACACCTCAGCGTGCCGCGCCAGCCCGGCGATGACTTCGCCGGCGATTGCCCGTTCCACGCCGACTGCTTGGAAGGGATGGCAAGCGGCACGGCTATCGCCGCCCGCTGGGGCCGTCCCGCCGAACAACTCGACGGCCACGAACTGCAGGCAGCTGTCCGTCTCGAAGCCGTCTACCTGGCCGCTGGGCTGCGCAACATCGTCTACCTGATCGCACCGCAGCGCATCGTGATCGGAGGCAGCGTGACTGGTCTGCCGGGGTTGTTTCCGCTGATCCGCGCCAACCTCGTTGAGGTGCTGGCCGGGTATCCCGGTTTATCCGAGCACGATGCCGACGACTTCATCGTCCCAGCGGCGCTCGGTCCACTGGCCGGCCCGGCCGGGGCCCTCGTCCTCGCCGACCATGCCAGCCGCCGAGCCCACACCCAGGCACCCACCCCCCGACCCGAACAAATCCCATGATTGGTAGGCCGTGCGATGGTGCATCGAGGCAGGAGAAACCATGCCTGATAACAGTGGTGCTTCGCGGCGAGCCGCGATGTACGGCGACGAGGATCTCAGCTCGTTTTCGCTCTTCTCGGGCAACTACATCAACTTCGGGTATTGGCAGGACTTCACGCCAGGGCTCATCTGCATGGACGAGCGCACTGAGAGCCAGGCCGCCCTCTACCGCATCGTGCTCCGCCGCTTGGAAATCCATCCCACCGATGTGGTGCTGGAAGTCGGGTGCGGCATCGCCGTAGGGACAGCGCTTGCTCTTCGAGAATTCGACCCAGGCACAGTTCATGGCCTTGACTTTTCCCGAGATCAGCTCGATCGTGCCACCAGAGTCAACGCCGAGTTGCTTGCCCAACAGCCCGACCGGTTTATCCTCCAGCAAGGCTCCGCCCTGGAACTTCCTTATGCGAGTGAGCAGGTCGACAAGTGTTACTCGGTGGAAGCGGCCCAACACTTCGAAGACTTGGGCACCTTCGCGTCCGAAACCTATCGAGTGCTCAGGCCTGGGGGCAGGCTTGCCGTAACCACCTTCTTCGTGAACCACCCGAGCGCCGTCGAGGAGCTGCGACAGTCGATCGAAACCATCGACAGTGGCATCGACGTCGTCTTCGCGATCGACTCCTTTCGAGATGACCTACTCCAGGCAGGCTTTGCCGACGTTCATGTTGACAGCATCGGTGAGCATGTCTGGTGGGGTTTCGACGCCTGGATGGCGCAGACCGAGTTCAAAGACAGCTGGAGCCGCAACTGGCTGAAGGCATACCACCGCGGGCTCATCGACTACTACCTCGTGACGGCCAGCAAGAAGTGACTCTCAAGACTGTCGGTGTGATGCGGCAGCATTCCGGAAGATGTTCGGCGTGCTGGAGGAGGACTGCAGTGGTGGCATGGCGTGTGGTGGTGGACTCGGAGCCTCAGTTCGCCCAGCGTGTGCGGACAATCATGGATGCGCACCGGCACAAGACGATAGCGACGCTACGGGCCGACGGCTCACCGCGGATCAGCGGGATCGAGGCTTCGTTCGTGGACGGTCAGCTGTGGTTCGGCTCGATGCCGGGTGCCCGCAAGGGTCAGGACCTGCGGCGAGACCCGCGTTTCGCGCTGCACAGCGCCTCGGCGGACCCCCCGGAGGGCCAGGACTCCAGCTGGTCGGGGGACGCGAAGCTCAGCGGTCGGGCGGTGCTGGTCACCGATCCTGGCGAGCTGGCCGCCATGCTGCAGGTGTTGGGTGCTCCGCCTGACCAGAGTTCCGATGTTTTCCGGGCTGATATCGGCGAGGTCGTGATCACCAGAGTCGGGGAGCCCGCGGACCATCTGGTGATCGAGTTGTGGCGTCCGGATCGGCCGCTGCACCGCATCCAGCGACGCTGAACGGCCGCTTAACGACCCAGCCGCTCAGCGGCGCAGCAGGGCACAGAACATCGCATCGGTGCCGTGCCGGTGCGGCCACAACTGCACATGCGGCCCTTCGCCGAGCCGCGGCACGCCGGGGAACTGACGCCTGGCGTCGAGTTGCTCGGCACCGGTGCGGCGCACCACGTCGGTGACCACACCCACGGTCTCGTCGAGGTGCGGAGAGCACGTCACATAGGCCACCACACCGCCCGGACGGACCAGGCGCAGGGCCGCCACCAGTAGCTCACGCTGCAGCCGGACCAGCCCGGCGAGGTCATCGGCGCGGCGTCGCCAACGCGCTTCCGGGCGCCGCCGCAGCGCACCGAGCCCGGTGCACGGCACGTCCACCAGCACCCGGTCGTAGGCCCGTTCCGGTAGCCCGCTGTCGCGGCCGTCGGCGACGTGCACCGTCACCGGCAGGCCCAGGCAAGCCTGACTGACCAACCGGGCCCGGTGCTCGGCCTTTTCCACGGCGTCCAGGCTCGCCTGCCGGGCGGCACCCAGGGCACCCAGTAGCGCTGCCTTGCCTCCTGGCCCAGCACAGAGGTCCAGCCATCGGTGGTCGGCGCCCTCCAGCTGCACCCCGACCAGTGCGAGGGCGACGAGCTGGCTGCCCTCGTCCTGCACGTGGGCCAGGTGATCGCGCACCGCAGCCAGCTCACCCGGGTCACCGCCATTGGCCAGGGACACCCCGTAAGGCGAGTACGGGGCGGCCTCGCCGCCGGTCGCCGCGGCCAGGTCGGTGGCGGTGATCTGGCCGGGGCGCGCGGCGAGATGCACCATCGGGCGAGCATCATCGGCAGCCAGCGCCTCGGCCAGCTCGTCGAGGTCACCACCCAGCGCGTCGGCGAAGGCTTGTGCGATCCACCGCGGGTGCGGGTGCGCCATCGCAAGGTGGCCTATCGGGTCGTCGCCGGCTGCCGGCGCTACCGCCTGCACCCAGCCTTCCTCGTCCTGCTGGCCGACCCGGCGCAACACGGCGTTGACGAAACCGGCGCACGCACTGCCACGATCCGCGCGCACCAGATCAACGGTGGTGCCGACGGCGGCGTGCGGCGGCACCCGGGTCCGCAGCAGTTGGTAGCTGCCCAACCGCAAGGCGTCCAGCAGTTGGCCGTCCACCTCCGAGAGCGGACGATCCACGCAGGACTGCAACACCGCATCCAGCAGGCCCTGCGCGCGGCACGTTCCATAGCACAGCTCCGTGGCCAGTGCGGCGTCTCGGCCGTTGATCTCGCGCTGCCGGAGCAGGCCAGGCAGCACCAGGTTGACGTAGGCGTCGCGCTCGCGGACCGCCGCCAGGGCGTCCAGCGCGGCCCGCCGAGGGGGGTCCTCCACCGGCGGGCGTCGCGGCCCGGAGCGCCGCCGGGGCGGACCGGGCCTCGACGGTCGGGACGGCTTGCGGGGGGCCGTCACGGCGAGCCTTCGACGACCTGGGCGGTGCCCACCCTGGCCGTCACTCGAATCGCTCCCCCGGCCCTGGCCGGGCACCGCGGGCCCAGTCCGGTGCGGGCATCGCCCGCTTACCGGGCGCAGTGACCTCACCCAGCCGGACCGCACTGGTCGCCGTGCCAACGAGCACTTCCCGCTTGCTTACCCGCAGCTCGCCCGGGCTAAGACCGCCGACGTCGGGCCCGTCGACGTTGGGCCCGTGAATATCGGGGAGTTGCACCGGCCCGAGGCCCACGCGTTGGTCCCGGAACCGAACCCAGGCGCCGGGAGCGGGCGTCACCGCACGCACCTGGCGGTGCACCGCGAAGGCCGGGGCGCTGAAGTCCACATGAGCGTCCTCGGCGGTGAGCTTTGCGGCGTGCGACACACCATCGGCCGGTTGGGGTACCGGGCGAAGGTTGCCATCGGCGATCCCGTCCAGCGTGGCCACCAACAGGCCGGCTCCGGCGTCGGCCAACCGGGTCAGCAGCTCGCCCGCGGTGTCCTCGGGTCGGATCACCTCGGTGACCGTGCCGTATATCGGGCCGGTGTCCAGGCCCTCCTCCAACGCGAAGGTGGACGCGCCGGTGATCTCGTCCCCATGCCGGATCGCAGCCTGCACCGGCGCGGCACCACGCCAGGCAGGCAACAGCGAAAAGTGCAGATTTACCCAGCCATACCGGGGAATGTCCAGCGCGATCCGCGGAACCAGCGCGCCGTAGCCGACGATCGGGCAGCAATCCGGGCCCAGCGCAGAGAACTGCGCAAGGAAGTCCGGTTCGGTGAGGCGGCGCGGGGTGAGCACCTGCAACCCCGCCTTGTCGGCTAAGGCGCCCACCGGGGAACGGGCCGGCCGCTGTCCCCGCCCCGCCGGCGCGTCCGGTCGGGTCAGCACCGCGACGATCTCGTGCCGGTCGGAGTCCAGCAGCGCCTGTAGTGAAGGCACTGCCACGTCAGGCGTGCCGGCGAAGATTAACCGCACCGCTCAGCGCGCCTTGCCGAGCATCGGATGCGGGCTGACCTTGATCACGGGCTCGGGGTTGCCGAACCAGCGTGCCTGCCGGATCTCTCGCATCGCCTGCTTGCGGATCTCGGGGTCGAGCCGATCGATGAACAGCACGCCGTCGAGATGGTCGGTTTCGTGCTGGATCACCCGGGCCAGCCGCTCGGTGCCGTGCACTTCAATCGGCTCGCCGTGCTGGTCCAGCCCACGGGCGACGACCCGCAGGTGACGCCGGCAATCCCAGGAGAGGCCGGGAATCGACAGGCAACCTTCCGGCCCGTCCTGCATCTCGTCACCGAGCACGTCGAAGGTGGGATTGACCAAGTGCCCGGTGACGTCGTCCCTGGTACCGTCGTCCCCACTACCGTCATGACAGCGGTAGGTGAACACCCGCAGCGACACGCCCAGCTGGGGCGCAGCAAGCCCGGCTCCACCGTCCTGGACCATCGTCTCCAGCAGATCGCGGACCAGATTACGCAGCTCCTTGTCGAAGTCGACGACCTCGGCTGCGCGGGCGCGCAGCACCGGATCACCGAAGAGCCGGATGGGTTGCACAGCCATCAGCGCAGTATGCCTTGTACCTGCACTAGACCAGCTCGACTGGGTCGAGCTCGACCCGCAGTGAGTCGGGTAGCTTGCGCGCGCTGCGCCCGGCCTGCAGCGCGGCTAATGCGGTGGCCAGCGCGGAGCCCTCGGAGCGGGGAACCCGGATCAGCAACCGCTCCCGTGCACTGTCCGATTTCCCCGGAACGGGCACCGGACCCAGCACCTCAGCCCCAGCAGGCACGTCGAGACCCGCCAGGGCGTCTGGGCTGCCATCGACTGCGGCCATCCGCACCGCGGGGGGGAAGCCGAGCTCGGTGCGGGCGGCCAGCTCAGCGCTCGCGTGGCCGGCCGGGTCCCACCGGATCAGGGCCTGCACCGCGGTCAGCGATGCCTCGGCGACCACCACCACCCGGCCACCATCTGCCGCCGGTTCGACCATCGCCGCCGCGGTCATCCACCGGCGCAGGGCCTCCTCCGCCGCACGCAGGTCGGGACGGGCCAGCAGCGCCGCGGCGTCCAGCAACAGCGCCGCCCCGTATCGGGCCAGCGGCTCGGCGCCAGGAGTGGCGACCACCAGCGCCGACCCGGGCGGGATGTCCGCCAGCACCCTGCCGTCGGAACCGTCCCCGCCGGAGGTCAACAGGGGCACTCCGGGGAAGGCCCGGCCAAGCTCTTCTGCGGTGCGGTGGGCCCCGATCACCATCGCGCGAAACCGGCCCGAACCGCAGGCCGGGCACCGGTAGCCGGCCTCGGTGACGCCGCACCACCGGCAGGCGGGCTGCCCACCGGCGGGCAGCGCCAGCGGGCCGGCGCAACGCCGACAGCGGGCCGCGATGCGGCACTGCCCGCACGCCAGCGCGGGAACGTAACCACGGCGCGGCACCTGCACCAGCACCGGCCGATCGCAGCCCAGCGCCGCACGAACCGCTTCGAACGCCACCGCGGGCAGCCGCGCCGCGCGAGCCGCCGGATCCCGGGCCAGCTGGGTGTCGTCCTCACCGATCGCGGTGACCCGCGGCGCCGCGGCGCGCACCACGCGACGAGCGGCGACGATCTCGTGCGCCCATCCGGTGTCGATCGACAGCTGGGTCTCCGCGGTGCGGGCATGGCCGGCCACCAGCAGCGCCCCACCCTCCAGCACGGCGCGCTGGCCGAGCACCAGCCGGGCGTGCGGGTAGGGCGCCCGCGGCTCGACATGCAGGTCGTCGCCGTCATCCCACAACACCATCAGGCCCAGGTCCGCGACCGGGGCGAAGGCCGCGGCGCGGGTGCCGACCACGATGCGCACCGCGCCCCGCCGCACCGCCAACCAACGGCGGTAGCGCTGCGCGGGCCCACATTCAGCGGCCAGGGTCACCACTGCGTCGGGCCCGGCCAACGCAGCCACCGCGGCGTGCACCCGCGTGGTGTCCCGATGATCTGGCAGCACCAGCAGTGCGCTCCGCCCGGCAGCACCCACGGTGACCGCGGCCTCCGCGAGCCGCGCGGGCCAATCCTCCCCCGGCAGCGCCTGCCAGCAGGCGTGCGCCGCCCGGCCCTGATGGAGGGCCTCCAGGAAAGCCGATCCGCGAGGGTAGCGATCCCATCCGGGCGCCGGGGGTCGCTGCGGAGGGGGCGCGGCGGGTGGGCCCGGCTCGGCCTCGGTGCGGGCGTGCCGCGGCGGCACTGCCAGCCGCAGCACGTCGCTCATGGTGCCCGCACACCGGTCGGCCACCGCCCGCGCCAGGGCAGCGACCTGCGGGCTGAGCACTGGTTCGGCAGAGACCACCCGATGCAGCCAGCCGAGGCGACCCGGATGGTCGGAACCCTCGGCTCGCTCCAGCAACCACCCGTCCACCAGCCGTCCGGCGAAACGCACCCGAAGGCGCACGCCGGGCACCGCCGTCGCGTTCAGCTCGGCGGGCACCTGGTAGTCGAATGGGCGGTCGAGGTGGGCCAGCGGCGTGTCCACACACACCCGGGCGACGGGCAGCACGGCAGCCGGGTTCTGCTGCCCACGACCGGGCTGCCCACGACGGGGCTGTCCCGGACGCGAACGACTGGCGCTGCTCACCGGGCGGGTCTACCAGAACACCCCGTCAACTCCGACCACACCCAGGACGGTGCAGGTGGCCTGCGCTGATCGCGGCGACGATGATGGCGGGTGTGACCGTGGGTCTGCAGCTGCGCGGGCAGCATGTCGTGCTGGTGCCCGTTGCCGCCGAGCACGTGACGGAACTGCGGCGGATCCTTTGCACGCCCGAGGTGCGGCTGCGCTGGGGTGATGAGGCTGCCTCGCCGCAGTGGCCCTTCGACGATCCGTCCGCCACCCGATTCACCGTCCTGCTCGACGGGGCGGTGAGTGGAATGGTGCAGTACAGCGAAGAGCAGGAGCCCGCGTACCGGCACGCCTCGATCGATATCTTCCTCGACCCCGTCGTGCATGGGCGAGGTGTCGGCCGCGACGCGGTGGGCACGCTGGCTCAGCACTTGGTACGCGACCGCGGCCACCACCGTCTGGTGATCGATCCGGCAGCAGACAACGAGCCGGCGATCCGCTGCTACTCGGCGGTGGGCTTCCGGCCGGTGGGGCTGCTGCGCCGCTACGAGCGCGATGCCGACGGCACCGGCTGGCATGACGGCCTGCTCATGGACCTACTCGCCGAGGAGCTGCAGCCGGGCCGCGACGGCATCCCAGACGCGCGCGGCGAGCAGTGACTTGGGTCCCTCGGGTAGTTCGATCTCCGTACCGTCGTCAGCCAGCAGCCAGCCGGCGTTGTGCTCGACCTCGAGCCCCCGGCCCGGCCCCACAGCGTTGACCACCAACAGGTCGCAGGCCTTGCGAGCGAGTTTGGCCCGGCCGTGGGCCAGCACCCCGCCGTCGGAGTCACCGGTCTCGGCGGCGAAGCCGGCCACCACCTGCCCCTCCGGACGCCGTCGCACCAGTTCGGCCAGGATGTCCGGGTTGAGGACCAGCGGCAGCGGATCCGGATCCGACCCAGACTTCTTGATCTTGCTGGGGTGGCGTTCGGCCGGGCGAAAATCAGTGACGGCGGCAGCCATCACCACCGCGTCGGCGGCTGGCGCCGCCTTGAGCACGGTCTCCTGAAGCTGGTCCGCGGTGCCCACCCGGACCACATCGACCCCGGCCGGATCGATCAGGTCGGGGGTGTTGGCCGCGACCAGCGTCACCCGGGCACCGCGCTGCGCCGCGACTCGGGCCAGCGAATAGCCCTGCCGGCCGGAAGACCGATTGCCCAGGTAGCGCACCGGGTCCAATGGCTCGCGAGTGCCACCGGCGGAGATCACCACCTGCCTGCCGGCGAGATCCCGCGGCAGGGAATCCGAGCGGTGCAGCAGCAGGGTGGCGAGGTCGACGATCTCCTCGGGCTCCGGCAAGCGGCCGGCACCGGAGTCGGAACCGGTGAGCCGCCCGGTTGCCGGTTGCGCAACGACGGTCCCGCGGGAGCGCAGCATCGCAACGTTGTGCACCGTCGCTGGGTGTTCCCACATCTCGGTATGCATGGCGGGTACCAGCAGCACCGGGCAACGGGCGGTGAGCAGCATGGCGCAGAGCAGGTCGTCGGCCCGGCCGTGGGCGGTGCGAGCCAGCAGGTCGGCGCTTGCCGGGGCGACCAGCACCAGATCGGCGGTCTGCCCCAGCTGCACGTGGGGCACGTCAGGGACGTCAGCGAACAGGTCGTGCTGCACCGGTAGTCCAGACAGCGCCTCCCAGGTCGGGGCGCCCACGAACCGCAGGGCAGCTTCGGTGGGAACCACCCGTACCTGGTGCCCCGCTTCAGTGAGGCGGCGGAGCACCTCGCACACCTTGTAGGCGGCGATACCGCCCGAGACGCCGAGCACGATCCGCCGGGGTAGGCCCGGCCGGACTGGCCCGGCGTGGGTCACTCGCCCTCGGTATGCTCGAGTAGACCGCTGTGAATTTCCCGCAGCGCGATCGACAGCGGCTTCTCTCGCGGTCCCGGCTCGACCAGTGGGCCGACGTACTCCAGCAGGCCTTCGCCGAGCTGTGCGTAGTAGTCGTTGATCTGACGAGCCCGTTTGGCCCCGAAGATCACCAAGGCGTACTTGGAGCTGACCTTACCCAGCAGGTCATCGATGGGGGGGGTGGTGATGCCTTCAGGGGCAGGGACCGAGGGCGCGCCCAGCGTGCCCAATTCGGTGGGGATGCTCACTCACTGTCTCCAGATGCCGTCAGATGTCACAGAGGTCAGATGTCACAGAGGTCAGATTTCATAGGGACCGGGGGTGTCCGGCAACTCGTGTTGACATCAAGGTTATCAATTCCTGTGCAGCACGCCCCACGTCGTCGTTGACAATGGTCGCATCGAACTCCCCGACGGCGTCCAGCTCTTCCCGGGCCACCTGCAACCGGCGCTCCAGCCCGGCTGGATCCTCCGTGCCGCGCCCGGCCAGCCGCCCACGCAGGGCCTCCCAGGATGGCGGCATCAGCATGACCAGCAACGCGTCGGGCATCGCAGCTCGAACCTGCCGGGCACCTTGCACTTCGATCTCCAGCAGCGTTGACCGGCCCGCGGCCAACGCAGCGCGTACCGGCGCGAGCGGAGTGCCGTAGTAGTTACCGGCGTACTGCGCGTACTCCAGAAACTCACCGCGCTCGACCATGCGACCGAAGGTGACGCGGTCCACGTAGTGGTAATGCTCATCCGGTCGTTGGCCGCCACGAGGCGGTCGGGTGGTCACCGAGACGCTGACGAACAGCTGCGGCCAGCGCCGCAGCACTTCGGCGACCACGCTGGACTTGCCGACCCCGGAGGGGCCTGAGACAACGGTGAGTCGGGGCCCGGCGGCCTCGCTGGTCCCCGACTCACCCACCGTCACTTCGTGGTCGCTTTACGTCCATTTTACGGGGTCGGCTGTACTGAGCTGACAGTGCCCGGGTTGAGCTACTCGCCACCGAACTCGCTGAGTAGCGCCTTACGCTGACGCTCACCAAGCCCGCGCAACCGCCGGCTGTTGGCGATCTCCAGCCGCTCCATGATCTGCTGAGCGCGAACCTTGCCCACGCCAGGCAAAGCCTCGAGCAAAGCCGAAACCTTCATTTTCCCCAGGATGTCATCGCTGTCGGACTGAGCGAGTACTTCCGTGAGGTTGGTCCCACCGCGCTTGAGGCGTTCCTTGAGCTCGGCCCTGGCTCGTCGGGCGGCGGCCGCCTTCTCCAACGCAGCGGCCCGCTGCTCCTCGGTCAGCTCGGGAAGGGCCACGGTCTCCTCCGTCGATTGCTAGTGCTAGGGATGGTCTGGATTGGTGCGGCGACCGTATCCCCCAGGCGGTCCGCCGTTCAACGCGGGGTGCCCCCGCCGACCTGCCGTGACGGGAATCCGAGCAGCTCTGTCGCCTCGTCGGCCATCCGCCGTGCGGCGTGTCGCAGGGATGCCGGCTCCGGGCCGTGCCGTAACAGCTCACGTGACGTGGCCGGCAGAACGTGGCCCAGCGCCGCACCGAAGACCTGGCGTAGGTCAGCCAGGCAGGCACCCTGCGCGCCTATTCCTGGGGCCAGTATCGGGCCGTTGAACGTCTCCAACCGTAGTGCCCCGGCCGGGGTGGCGGCGCCCACCACCACACCGAAGTCGCCGAGGTGACCGGCATTGCGTGCGGCGACGGCGTCGACCACGGACTGCCCGACCGTGCTTCCGGTGTTCGTAACCGCGGCCTGCACGGCGGCGCCTTGCGGGTTGGAGGTCAGCGCCAGCACGAACACCCCCCGCCCTGTACGGCCGGCCAGCTCGAACGCCGGATTCAGGGCACCAACCCCGAGGTAGGGCGACACGGTGATCGCGTCGGCGGCCAGCGGCGCCCCGTTGCTCAAGTAGGCAGCGGCATAGCCGGCCATCGTCGAACCGATGTCTCCCCGTTTGACATCGAGCAGCACCAACGCGCCGGCATCCCGGGCCGCTACCAGGACTCGCTCCAGCACGGCGACGCCCCGCGCCCCGTACCGCTCGAAGAACGCCGACTGTGGCTTGATGACCGCCACCTCGGACGCCAATGCCTCAACCGCGCCCCGAGCAAACCTCTCGAGCCCAGTCACGTCGTCAGCCAAACCCCACCGCTGCAACAGCTCCGGATGCGGGTCGATGCCCGCACACAACGGCCCCCTCGCCGCCACCACACGCGCCAACCGCGCGCCGAACCCGCATTCAGCGGGCTCAGCGGGGTTATCGGGCACTGGATAAGCCCGCTCAGCCCGCTGAATGCGGGGTGGTGGGGGCGGTGCGGAGGGCGGCGTGGAGGGACTGGAGGGGACGGACGGTGATGTCGTTGCGGATGAGGGCCTCGATGCCTTGGACGGCTGCCGCGGCGCCCTGCACGGTGGTGATGCAGGGGATCTCCCGGGATACCGCGGCGGTGCGGATCTCGTAGCCGTCCACCCGGGGACCCGGATTGCCGTACGGGGTGTTGATGATCATATCGACTTCCCCGGCGTTGATCACGTCGACGATGTTGTCCGGACCTTCGAAGTGCTTGCGCACGACGGTGCAGGGAATCCCGTTACGGCGCAGCGTGTTGGCGGTTCCGCGGGTGGCGAGGACCTCGAAGCCCAGATCGGCCAGCCTTTTGGCCGGGAACACCATCGCCCGCTTGTCCCGGTTGGCCACCGACACGAACACTCGCCCCGAGGTCGGCAACGAGCCGTAGGCCGCAGCCTGGGACTTCGCGAAGGCCTGACCGAACGCCGCGTCGATGCCCATCACCTCGCCGGTGGACTTCATCTCCGGCCCCAGCAGCGAGTCCACCCCTTGACCTTCCGGGGTGCGGAACCGGTGGAAGGGCAGCACGGCCTCCTTGACCGCCACCGGCGCGTCGGCCGGCAAGTCGCCGCCGTCCCCGTGCGCGAGCAGCAGGCCCTCAGCTCGCAGTTGCGCGATGCTGGCACCGAGCATGATCCGGGCGGCGGCCTTGGCCAGCGGCACCGCGGTGGCCTTGGAGACGAACGGTGCCGTGCGGCTGGCCCGCGGGTTGGCCTCCAGCACGTAGAGCACGTCGCCCTTCAGGGCGTACTGCACGTTGAGCAGGCCGCGGACGCCGATCCCGTGAGAGATCGCCTCGGTGGAGGTGCGCACCGTCACCAGGTCGGACTCCCCCAGCGTGATCGGCGGCAGCACGCAGGAGGAGTCCCCGGAGTGCACTCCCGCCTCCTCGATGTGCTCCATGATTCCACCGAGGTAGACCTCGCTGCCGTCACACAGCGCGTCGACGTCGATCTCGATGGCGTCGTCGAGGAAACGGTCCACCAGCACCGGATGCTCGGGAGTGATCTCGGTGGCCCGGGTGATGTAACCGGCCAACGTCTCCTCGTCGTAGACGATCTCCATCCCACGCCCGCCGAGCACGTAGGAGGGGCGCACCAACACCGGATAGCCGATCTCGTCGGCGATCTTGCGGGCCTCCGCGAACGAGGTGGCGGTGCCATAGGCCGGTGCGGGTAACCCGGCCCGTTCCAGCACCGCCCCGAAGGAACCGCGGTCCTCGGCGAGGTGAATCGCCTCTGGAGTGGTGCCCACCACCGGGACGCCGGCGTCGGCCAGCCGCTGCGCCAGACCCAGCGGGGTCTGCCCGCCCAGTTGCACGATCACGCCCGCCACGGTGCCCGAGGTTCGCTCGGCGTCGATCACCTCCATGACATCTTCGAAGGTCAGCGGCTCGAAGTAGAGCCGGTCGGCAGTGTCGTAATCAGTGGACACGGTTTCCGGGTTGCAGTTGACCATCACGGTCTCGTAGCCGCCGGGTGGGTTGGGAGCCGAACCCAGCGCCATCGCAGCGTGCACGCAGGAGTAGTCGAACTCGATGCCCTGCCCGATCCGGTTCGGCCCGGAGCCCAGAATGATCACCTTGGGTCGTTCCCGCTGCTGGGTGACCTCCGTCTCGGCATCGGGATCGGTCTCGTAGGCGGAGTAGTGGTAGGGCGTGCGGGCGGCGAACTCGGCGGCGCAGGTATCCACGGTCTTGTAGACCGGCCGCACCCCCTCGCGATGCCGTAACGCGGTGACCTCGATTTCGGTGAGGTCACCGCGCACGGCGGCGAGCTGCCGGTCAGAGATACCGGCGCGCTTGGCGCGGCGCAGCAACTCCTGGTCCAGTACCGGCGCCGCGACGAGTTCGGCGCGCAGCTCGACTAGGCCGGCGATCTGGTCGACGAACCACGGATCGATACCCGACGCCTGCGTGACCTGGGCGACCGTCGCACCCAGGCGCAGCGCCCGCTCGGCGGTGTAGAGCCGGCCGTCATGGGGCACCCGCAGCGCTGCCAGCTCCGATGCCACGGTGGCGTCCGGTGGATCCGGCCTGGCCCAGAACCCGGCGGCGGGTGTCTCCATGGAGCGCAGCGCCTTACCCAGCGCCTCGGGGAAAGAGCGGCCCAGCGCCATTGCCTCACCGACCGATTTCATGGTGGTGGTGAGTGTGGGGTCCGCGCCAGGGAACTTCTCGAAGGCGAACCGCGGCACCTTCACCACCACGTAGTCCAAAGTGGGCTCGAAGCTGGCCGGGGTCTCGCCGGTGATGTCGTTGGTGATCTCGTCGAGGGTGTAGCCGATCGCGAGCTTCGCGGCGATCTTGGCGATGGGGAAACCGGTGGCCTTGGACGCCAGCGCTGACGAGCGGGACACCCGAGGGTTCATCTCGATCACGACCAACCGGCCGTCCTCGGGATGCACCGCGAATTGGATGTTGCAGCCGCCGGTGTCCACCCCGACCTCGCGCAGCACCGCAATGCCGACATCGCGCATGTGCTGGTACTCACGGTCGGTCAGGGTCATCGCCGGGGCGACGGTCACCGAGTCCCCGGTGTGCACGCCCATCGGGTCGACGTTCTCGATGGAGCACACCACCACCACGTTGTCCTGGTGGTCGCGCATCAGTTCCAGCTCGTACTCCTTCCAGCCCAGCACGCTCTCCTCGATGAGCACCTGGTGCACTGGGCTTTCCGCCAATCCCGCCGTAGCCAGCCGCTCAAGTTCCGCGGGCGTGTGAGCTATCCCGGACCCGAGCCCGCCCATGGTGTACGACGGCCGGATCACCACCGGCAAGCCGAGCTCGTCGATGGTCTCGCGTACTTCACTCATTGAGCTGCACACCCTGCTGTGGGGCACCTCGGCCCCCACCGTGCGGACCACGTCCTTGAACTTCAGCCGGTCCTCACCACGCTGGATGGCCTCGATGTCGGCACCGATCAGTTCGATGCCGTAGCGCACCAGCACGCCGCGTTCGTGCAACGCGACGGCGGTGTTCAGTGCGGTCTGCCCGCCGAGCGTGGCCAGCAGGGCTGTCACGGGAGTTCCACCCGCCCGCTCGGCGGCAATCACCTTCTCGACGAACTCCGGGGTGATCGGCTCGATGTAGGTGGCATCGGCGAACTCGGGGTCGGTCATGATCGTCGCCGGGTTGGAGTTCACCAGGCTGACCCGTAGCCCCTCCTCCCGCAACACCCGGCACGCCTGCGTGCCCGAATAGTCGAACTCACTAGCCTGCCCAATCACAATCGGCCCAGACCCAATCACCAACACATGCGAGATATCAGTGCGCCTGGGCATCAGCGATCGCCATTCGGCTGTGAATCTTCTTCCTGGGAATCGCAGTTTTCGACCCTCAAGACACCGCGATTCCGCTCCGAATGGCGACTCTGGGCCATGAGCTGGCAGAAACGGTCGAACAGATCTGCTGCGTCGTGGGGGCCGGCGGCTGCTTCAGGGTGGTACTGGACGCTGAAGGCTGGGACCTCTAGGGCGGTCAGGCCTTCGGCGGTGCCGTCGTTGGGGCAGGAGTGGCTCACCACCGCGGAGCCGAAGTCGGAATCGAACCGCTCCCCCGGCTCGCCCTGGACGGCGAAACCGTGGTTCTGCGAGGTGATCGCCACCCGCCCAGTGGCGTGCTCGACGACCGGGACGTTGAGCCCGCGGTGCCCGTAGCGCATCTTGTAGGTGCTCCGCCCCAGGGCCCGCCCAAGGATCTGGTTACCGAAGCAGATCCCGAACAGCGGCACCCGCTGTGCCAACACCGCGCGGGTCAACGAGACCGCGTGGTTCGCGGTGGCCGGATCGCCCGGACCGTTGGACAGGAACACCCCGTCGGGTTCGCGCTCCAGCACCTGATCAAGCGTGGCGGTGGCCGGCAGCACGTGCGTCTCGATGCTCCGGACGGCCAGCATCCGCGGGGTGTTGGACTTGATTCCCAGATCCAGCGCCACCACCCGGAATCGGCGCTGGGCAGTGTCGGCCGGCACGATGTAGGGCTGGGCGACGGTGACCTCGCCGACCAGGTCCGCCCCGACCATCGACGGGCTGGCCAGCACCCGCGCCACCAGCTGCGCCGGCTCGGCCAGCGCGTCACCGGAGAAGACCCCGGCCCGCATCGAGCCGTGCTCACGAAGCCGGCGGGTCAACGCGCGAGTGTCCACTCCGGAGATGCCTACGACGCCCTGACGGGACAGCTCCTGATCAAGCGACCGGCGAGACCGCCAGTTGGAGGTGATCCGGGCCGGGTCGCGCACGACATAGCCGGCCACCCAGATCCGGTCTGACTCGTCGTCCTCGTCGTTCCAGCCCGTGTTGCCGATATGCGGAGCGGTCTGCACCACGATCTGGCGGCGGTAGGACGGGTCGGTGAGAGTCTCCTGGTACCCGGTCATCCCGGTGGCGAACACCGCCTCACCCAGCGCCTGGCCCACTGCGCCGTAGGCGTCGCCGCGCACCGTGGTGCCGTCCTCCAGCACCAACACGGCCGGTGTGCCCGCAGCTGTCGTCATCGCTGCACCTTCCCGTCCTCGGTCGTAACCTCGCCGCGCAACAGGGTCGCTACCACGCGGGCGGGCAGCTCCATCCCCTCGTAGGGGGTGTTGCCGGCTAGGCTGGCCAGCTGCGCCCCGCGCACCGTCCAGGTGGCGTCGGGGTCCACCAGGACCAGCGTCGCCGGCTGTCCCACCGCGATCGGACGGCCCTGACCGGTCGCCCCACCGATTCGGGCCGGGCGCTCGCTCATCACCCGAGCCACTCCTCGCCAGTCCAGCAGGCCGGGACGCACCATGGTGGCCACCACCACCGACAGCGCGGTCTGCAGTCCCAGCATGCCGGGCCGGGCCGCGGACCATTCGCAGTCCTTGTCCTGCGCGGCGTGCGGGGCATGGTCAGTGGCCACGCAGTCCACGATCCCCTCGACCAGTGCGCTGCGCAGCGCCTCGGTGTCGGCAGCGGTGCGCAGCGGCGGGTTGACCTTGTTGATCGGGTCGTAGCCGGCCAGCCGCTCATCGGTGAGCATCAGGTGGTGCGTGGTGACCTCGGCGGACACCCGGATCCCGTGCTCCTTGGCCCAGCGCAGCAGTGCCACCGTTCCCGCGGTGGACACGTGGCAGACATGCAGCGGTGCCGCAGCGTCGCGGGCGAGCAGGCAGTCCCGCGCCACGATCGACTCCTCCGCGGCGGCGGGCCAGCCGGCCAGCCCCAGCTGGGCGGCGATCTGCCCCTCGTGTGCCTGGGCACCTGCGGTGAGCCGGGGATCCTCGGCGTGCTGAGCGACCACTCCGCCCAGCCCGCGGGTGTACTCCAGGGCTCGGCGCATCAGCAGTGGGTCGTGCACGCATAACCCGTCGTCGGAGAACATTCGCACCGCGGCGGCAGACGCGGCCATCGCCCCCAGCTCGGCGAGCCGCTCACCACGCAGTCCGGCGGTGACCGCGCCGACGGGGTGCACGTCGACCAGCCCGACTTCGCGACCGCGCCGGTATACGTATTCGACGACCACCGCGGTATCGGCCACCGGATCGGTGTTCGCCATCGCGAACACGGCGGTGTAGCCACCCAGCGCCGCGGCCGCTGAGCCGGTGGCAATCGTCTCGGCGTCCTCCCGGCCGGGCTCGCGTAGGTGCGCGTGCAGATCAACCAAGCCGGGCAGCGCGATCAGCCCGCCGCCACCGTCGATCGCCTCAGCGCCGGTGCCGTCCAAGCCCGGACCCAGCTCGGCGATCGCCCCATCCCGGATCAGCAAATCCACCGGGGCTCCTGCGCCATAGGGGCGGATCCCGCGAAGATGTAGTGGTCGCGTCATGACGGTTCCTCTTGACCCGCGAGCAGGTGGTAGAGCACCGCCATCCGCACGTGCACCCCATTGCGGACCTGGTCCTTGATCGCTGCGCGCGGCGAGTCCGCCACCGAGTGTGCGATCTCCATGCCGCGCAGCATCGGCCCCGGGTGCAGCACGACGGCGTGCTCAGGCAACAGCCCCAGCCGAGCCTCGGTAAGCCCGTAGCCGATGGAGTACTCCCGGGCGGACGGGAAGAACCCACCATGCATCCGCTCCGCCTGCACTCGCAGCACCATCAGCGCGTCGGTGCCGGGCAGCGCGGCGTCCAGGTCATGCCCGACCGTTACCGGCCGTATCTGCGGTCCCCGGTGCTGGGAGCTCCAGTTCTCGAATTCCCAGTTCTCGACCCCCCAGGGCAGCAGGGTGGGCGGGGCTACGAGTTGAATCCGAGCACCCAGAGTAATCAACAGTTGGATGTTCGAACGAGCGACCCGACTATGCAGCACATCGCCTACGATGGTGACGGTGCGCCCATTCAGGGTGCCCAATCGATCACGCAGCGTAGCCGCGTCCAGCAGTGCCTGGGTCGGGTGCTGGTGAGTACCGTCACCGGCATTGATCACGTGCGCGGGCACCCAGCCGGCAAGGCGATGCGCCGCACCTGAGGCAGGATGGCGGATCACGACGCAGTCAGCGCCCATCGCCGCCAGAGTCAGCGCGGTGTCCCGCAGCGACTCGCCCTTAGCCACCGACGATGCAGCGGCCGAGACATTGATCACGTCAGCACTCATCCACTTGCCCGCGATCTCGAAGGAGGCGCGGGTGCGAGTGGAGCTCTCATAGAACAAGGTGACCACAGTGCGTCCGCGCAACGTCGGCAGCTTGCGCACCTCCCGCCCCAGCAATGCCTGCTTGAGCGCCTCGGCGGTGTCCAGCAGCGCCGTCGCGGTCTCGCGCTGCAGGTCAGTGGTCGTCAGCAGGTGCCTCACCGCAGGCCCCGGCGGATCACGACGGCATCGGCGCCGTCGGTCTCGACGAGCAACACGCCGACCTCCTCGTCCCGCGAGGTCGGCAGGTTCTTGCCCACGTAGTCGGCCCGGATCGGAAGTTCACGGTGCCCCCGGTCGACCAGCACGGCGAGTTGTACCGCCCGCGGGCGGCCGTAATCGCGGACCGCGTCCAATGCCGCCCCGACGGTGCGGCCGGAGTACAACACATCGTCGACCAGCACGACCAGCACATCGTCGAGGCCACCAGCAGGCAACTCGGTCGGCTGCAGCGCTCTGGTGGGCCTGCGCCGCAGGTCATCCCGGTAGAGCGTGATATCCAGGGTGCCCACGTTCGGCAGGGTGGCACCGAACTCACGGAGCCGGTCTGCCAGCCGGTGCGCCAGCGGGACGCCGCGGGTCGGAATGCCCAGTAGCGTCACGGGCTGACCAGCGGTGCGCTCAATGATCTGGTGCGCCATTCGAGCGACGATGCGCGTGACATCGGCCGCCGAGAGCAGCTCATGCTGCCGCGGTGGTCCTGCCGCGCCCGTCCCGAAGGGGGACGACACGGTCGAGCTCCTTCCCCGCCTCACCGGACGGGTCTTAAAGGACGTCAGGTGCCGGGCAGGCGCCCGGACCCCGGTAGGCGACGGTATCAGGAGGTGTTGTCGCGAGTTATCGGCGCTCACTCGCTGCCCCGACCGGGTGGTGTGTGTGACTCTCCTCGGTGTTCGGCCCCCAATGGCTTGACCTGGGAGGTTACTCAGCGCAGCATTACTCTCCGTATCATCCCGATGCGCGCGCGGCGCCCTGGTCGGGGTTGAAGACGAAGGAGAAGCGCCAGATGGGCGACTACGCCAAGGCCCTGGGGTCGAAATTGCGTGGCATCCGTCAGCAGCAGGGGCTGTCGCTGCACGGGGTCGAGCAGAAGTCGGCGGGCCGCTGGAAGGCCGTGGTGGTCGGTTCCTACGAGCGGGGTGACCGCGCGGTCACCGTACAAAAGCTCGCTGAGCTTGCCGACTTCTACGGGGTTCCGGTGCCCGAACTGCTACCAGAGGGACGGATACCTTCCGGGGGAGAGCCAGCCACCAAGATCGTCATTAATCTGGAGCGACTGCAACAGTTGCCGGTGGACAAGGTTGGTCCACTGGCCCGGTACGCCGCGACGATCCAGAGCCAGCGCGGCGACTACAACGGCAAGGTGCTGTCCATCCGCACCGAGGACCTGCGCTCGCTGGCCATCATCTACGACATGTCCCCCGGCGATCTCACCGAGCAGCTGATCGGCTGGGGAGTGCTACCCCCGGAAGCTCGCCCCGCCAAAGAAGAGTCGTAGCGCACTGACCGCCACTCACGAGCGTGCTTGACGCGCCAGCGTGCCCAGCACGCCGTTGACGAATCGCGGCGAGTCATCGGTGGACAACGACTTGGCCAGTTCGATGGCCTCGTCGATGGCCACTGCATCGTCCACCTCGTCGGAGAACAGCAGTTCGAACACCCCCAGCCGGAGCACCGCGCGGTCCACTGCGGGCATCCGTTCGACGGTCCAACCCCGGGCCTGCTCGGCGAGCATCCGGTCGATGTCCTCCTGGTGCGCGACCACGCCGTTCACCAGCGAGACGGCGTAGTCGCTGACGGGGGGCAGACCTGGCGCTCCGACCCGCTCGGCGAGTAACGCCAGCGGATCCAGCCCGCGCAGGTCGGATTCGAAAAGGATGTCGACGGCGCGCTTACGGGCCTTGCTGCGGGCTCCCACGTCAGGAGCTGACGCGGCCGAGGTAGCGCCCGTCCCGGGTGTCGACCTTGACCTTTTCCCCGGTGGTGACGAACAGCGGTACCTGAATCTCTGCGCCGGTCTCCAGCGTGGCGGACTTGGTGCCGCCCGTCGATCGGTCTCCCTGCAGGCCCGGGTCGGTGTGTGAGATCACCAGCTCCACCGAGGTGGGCAGCTCGACATAAAGCGGTGTGCCGTCGTGCACGGCAACCAACGCGGTGTGGTTGTCCAGCAGGTACCTCGCTGCCTCTCCGACGGTCTCACCGGGAACGGTGATCTGCTCGAAGGTGCCGGTGTCCATGAACACGAAGTCGGCGCCGTCGGGGTACAGGTAGGTCATCTCGCGCCGGTCAACGGTGGCGGTGTCGACCGCGGTGCCCGCGTTGAAGGTCTTGTCCACGACCTTGCCGGACAGCACGTTCTTCAGGGTGGTTCGCACGAAGGCGCCGCCCTTACCTGGTTTGACATGCTGGAATTTCACGACCGACCACAGCTGGCCGTCGAGGTTGAGCACGAGTCCGTTCTTCAGGTCGTTGGTGGTGGCCACGTCAGCCTGACACTCCCAAATCATCATCGTTAGCAGGGTCATCACAAGCAGGGAATGACCACGAGGTCCTTCGTGGTCAGGGTGAGGAGCTCAGGCTCGCCGTCGGAAACGACGAGGGTGTCCTCGATACGCACGCCGCCCCGGTCTGCCAGGTAGACGCCCGGCTCGACGGTGACCGTCATGCCTGCTACCAGTGTACC
The DNA here is from genome assembly GCA_030862525.1 of Actinomycetota bacterium. Taxonomy (GTDB): domain Bacteria; phylum Actinomycetota; class Actinomycetes; order Mycobacteriales; family Pseudonocardiaceae. The sequence goes on from JALZDN010000094.1 coordinate 43,207, forward strand.
GACGCCGGACTGTGACAACGCTGGAGCCTCGTGGATCTGCAGACCGACCCCGTGCCCGAGACCGTGCACGAACTGTTCGCCGCGCCCGGCGTGGACGATCACATCCCGGGCGGCCGCGTCCACATCCCGGACTTCGACCCCGGCCCGCAGCGCGGCACGTCCGGCGGCCTGCGCCGCGGCGACCAGGTCATAGACCTCACGCTGCCACCCAGCCGGCTCGCCCAGCACCACAGTGCGGGTCATGTCGGAGTGATAGCCGTCGACCAGGGCACCGAAGTCCAGCTTCACCAGGTCGCCGCGGCGCAGCACGGCGTCGGTCGGGCGGTGGTGCGGAACCGCGGAGTTCGCGCCGGTTGCCACGATGGTGTCGAACGAGGGACCGGCGGCGCCCGCCGTCACCATCCGGGCCTCCAAGTCGCGGCCCACTTCGCGCTCAGTGCGGCCCGGACGCAGCCCACCGTCAGCCAGTAGCGCAGCCAGGGCGGTGTCAGCTGCTGCGCAAGCCGCCCGCAGCGCGGCGACCTCGGTATCGTCTTTGATCAGCCGCAGCGCCTCCACCGGCCGCGAGACGGCGACCAGCTGCTCGACGCCGGTAACCTTTGCCAGGGCGGCGTGCCCGTCCACCGTCACTACGTGGCTCTCGAAACCCAGCCGGCTGATCCCCGCCTCGGTGGCTTCCTTGGCCAGCCGCAGGTGGCCAGACCTGTCGATCAACCGGCGCAGATCTGGCACTTGGCGTTGGGACTGCGTGCGGTAGCGGCCGTCGGTGGCGAACACGCTGCGCCCGTCACCTTCCGCATGCACCAACAGGGCGGCATTGGATCCGGTGAATCCGGTGAGGTAACGGACATTGAGCAGACCGGTAACCAGCAGCGCATCGAGTTGCAGCGCGCGGAGCCGATCGCGGAGCGCCTGGCGGCGCCGAGGATGGGACATGGGTTCGACGGTAGTGCCGATGCTCGGCCAGCGCCCTCAGATCGAGCGCCCTCAGATACTGGCGCGGCCAGCGATCCACCGCAGCGCGAGTGGATAACCGTCGACGCCCAAACCGACGATCACTCCGGAGGCAATGGCCGAAACGAGGCTGTGGTGCCGGAAGGGCTCGCGCGCGTGCACGTTGCTGATGTGCACCTCCACCAGCGGCGCCGACAGCTGCGCAGCGGCGTCCCGGACCGCGATCGAGTAATGCGTCCACGCGCCGGCGTTGAGCACCACCGGGGTCCCGGTGTCGGAGGCCTCGTGCAGCCAGCTCATCATGACGCCCTCGTGGTCGGTCTGTCGCACGTCCACCTCGAGCCCCAGCTCGGCTCCGGCCCGCTGGCACAGCACCACCAGATCGCTGTAGCTCGTTGCGCCGTAGACGTCGGGCTCGCGGGTCCCGAGCCGGCCCAGGTTGGGCCCGTTGAGCACCAGCACTTTCATTCCGGGCGCTCCGTCCCACCGGCCATCGCAGCGTAGGCTGCGGCGAGCAGTTCCGGGTCCGGATCCTCCAGCCGCCCGGGTTTCGCCAACTCGTCGAGCACCACGAACCGCAACATCCCCGACCGGGTCTTCTTGTCGTTACGCATTCCCTCGAGCAGGTCCGGCAGTGCGTCGGCGTCGTAGCTGGTGGGCAGCCCAAGCGAGCTGAGCAGCTGGCGATGCCGCTGCACGATGGCATCGTCGAGCCGTCCGGCGAGCCGGGCCAATTCGGCCGCAAAGACCATGCCGACGCTCACCGCAGCGCCGTGCCGCCACCGGTAGCTCTCCCGACGCTCCACGGCGTGACCCAGGGTATGCCCATAGTTCAGCACCTCACGCCGGTAGGATTCTCGCAGGTCAGTGGCCACGATCTCGGCTTTCACCCGGACGGCGCGGGCGACCAGGTCCTCCAACACAGGACCGAATGGATCGAGCGCGGCGGCTGGGTCGGCCTCGATTAGTTCCAGGATCACCGGATCGGCGATGAACCCCGCCTTGACCACTTCGGCCATCCCGGCGACAAGTTCGGCTCGGGGCAGCGTCTGCAGGGTTGCAAGGTCCACCAGCACCGCGGCAGGCTCATGGAACGCGCCGACCAGGTTCTTGCCGGCGTCGGTGTTGATCCCGGTCTTACCGCCCACAGCGGCATCCACCATCGCCAGCAGGGTCGTGGGTACTTGCACCACCCGCACCCCGCGCAGCCAGTTGGCGGCGACAAAGCCGGCAAGATCAGTGGCGGCCCCACCGCCAAGACCTACCACCGTGCCGGCGCGGTCCAGACCGACTTTGCCCAACACGTCCCAACAGAATCCCGCCACTGACAGCGTCTTGCCGTCCTCGGCGTCGGGCACCTCGATGCGGTAAGCGTCCGCACCGGTGAACTCCAGCACGCCGCGCAACGACTCGGCGAGCTCAGCCATGATCGGCTGATGAATGATCGCCGCAGCTCCGCCGCCCACCGCGGCCACCAGCTCTGCCCGCAGATACCGTCCGACAACGACATCATAGGGCTGCGACGTTGCTACCCGGATCCGCAGCGGTTCAGTCTCACCGGCCGGCCCCGACCCGGCGGTTTCACTCATCCCACTCCTCCGTGATCTAGCGAGTACCCCCGACAGGTCCAAGCGCGGCCAACACATCCTCGATGACTTCGTCTGGGCTGCGGCCGTTGGTAGCGACTTCGATGGTGGCAACCTCCCGATACAGCGGTAACCGGGCGTCAAGCAAGGCGGCGAACGTCGCGCGTGGGTTTACCCCGGCGAGCAGTGGACGGGCGGTCGACAATCCCGTGCGGCGCACACCCTCGGCCATCCCAACGGACAGGAACACCACGCGTCGCCCGCGTAGCGAGGTTCGTGTCCGTTCCGAAAGCACTGCCCCGCCGCCCAGCGCCAGCACCCCGCTGCACTCGGCCAGAGCGGCCGCCACCTCGGTTTCTTCGAGCTGTCTGAATACCGGCTCGCCGTCGGTGATGAAGATCTCGGAGATGCTGTGACCCGCATGGGTGACGATGAGATCGTCGACGTCGGTGAAGTCCACTCCGATCCGGTCAGCCAGCATGCGACCCACTGTGGACTTGCCGGCCCCGGGTGGGCCCACCAGTACCACGGCGGGGCCCTGTGCGTCACTCACCGGCGACAGCGTAGTCGGCTTTACCGTGCCGGTGGCGCAACCAACACTTCCCTGGGTGCCGTGTCACGCAGCGGCGGCTCGACGCTCCCGGATGCGGGCCTTGATAGGGAGTACACGATGGGAATCGTGTTGCGCCGCAGGGTTGGCCTGGCATTGACAAGTGCAGCGACATCGGTGCCGACTGACAAAGGTGGTGAAACCACGAGTTGCACCGCTGTGGAAGAGCAAGTCGCCATAGCGGGGAACTACGGTGGTTCCCCACAACAGGCAGATGCGGCCTTTGCCGTCGCCGGTTACCGCGGCACCTAGGTGACTTGTAGGGCGACACCCAGACTGGTCGATTCTGCCCATTAATTCTAACAGAAGCTGGCGTTTCTTTGTACGCGATTAAGCATTGCACAGACCGTATTCGTAGGTAATTTTCGTCACAATACGGCTGACGGACTTTGACGCTTCAGCGCTGCCGGTAGGTGTCGACGTAGGCGCGGGCGTTGCGGACGGTCTCGGACAGGGCATCACCGCCGAACTTCTCCAGAGCGGCGTCGGCGAGCACCAGCGCGACCATGGCCTCGGCCACCACGCCCGCCGCGGGCACCGCACACACGTCGGACCGCTGATTGATCGCCACCGCCGCCTCGCCGGTGGCGACGTCTATGGTGGCCAGCGCCTTCGGCACGGTGGAGATCGGCTTCATCGCCACCCGAACCCGCAGTACCTCTCCGTTGGTCATGCCACCCTCCAGACCGCCGGCTCGGTTGGTGGAGCGCACCACACCATCGGGCCCTGGCACCATCTCGTCGTGCGCCGCGCTGCCCCGGCGGCGCGCGGTGGTAAACCCATCCCCGACCTCGACACCCTTCATGGCCTGGATACCCATCAACGCACCGGCCAGCCGGGCGTCCAGCCGCCGGTCGGCATGCACAAAGGAGCCCAATCCCACCGGCAGCCCGTACACCACGACCTCCACCACGCCGCCAAGAGTGTCGCCGTCCTTTTTCGCTGCGTCCACCTCGGCGATCATCGCGGCTGATGCGTCCTCGGAGAATGCGCGGACCGGGCTGGCATCGATCCGCTCCAGGTCATCAGATCCGGGCAGGACGTCTGCGGGAGCCTCCACCTGGCCCAGGGACACCACATGGGAGAGCACCTCGGCGCCCAGACCCTGGCGCAGGAACGCCTTGGCCACCGTTCCCAGCGCGACTCGGGAGGCTGTCTCACGGGCGCTGGCCCGCTCCAGGACCGGGCGGGCGTCATCGAAGCCGTACTTGGTCATCCCAGCCAGGTCGGCGTGGCCAGGCCGGGGACGGGTCAGCGGCGCGTTGCGGGCCTGCGCGGCTAGCACGTCCAGGTCTACCGGATCGGCCGCCATCACGGTCTCCCACTTGGGCCACTCGGTATTGCCGATCCGAATCGCCACCGGGCCGCCCAGGGTCCGACCGTGTCGGATACCGCCCAACAGGTCTACCTCGTCGGCCTCGAATTTCATTCGAGCCCCTCGCCCGTACCCGAGCCGGCGGCGGGCGAGCTCGGCTTGGACGTCCTTAGAGGTGACCTCGACGCCGGCGACCATGCCCTCCAGCACGGCGATTAGGGCTGGGCCATGTGACTCCCCAGCGGTGATCCAACGCAGCACGGCGCTATCCTCCCACGCGCCCTCGGCCCTCCGCGGAGGTCATCCCTCGGCGACGGCGGCGACCGCGGGCACGGGTCCAGGTGCGGGTCGGCCGCGCAGCACCCGGTGCACCACCAAGCCGACCACCACCAGCGCGGCCACGAACAGCAGCGCCAGGTACTGCAGCACCCAACTGGTGCCCACCGGGTCATACACCGCCTGCCGCGGCCAGGCGATGTTCACCATCATGGCGACACCGTAGACGACGGCGAGCACGTTCACCGGGAGTCCCCAGCGGCCCAGCGAGAAGCCGCCCGCCTGCTGTGGTAGTAGGCGCGGCTGACGGCTCAACCGGGCGCGCAGCGCGGGCACCGTCACCAACAGGTAGGCCAGGTACACGATCACCACTGAGGTGCTGGTGATCGCGGCGAACGCCGCCGGATTGCCGAGATTGATCAACAGTACCCCGATGGCAAGCGCGCTCACCGCGACGCCGGTGAGGATGGGTGTCCCGGTGCGCGGGCTCACCCTGGCCAGCCAGCGGGCGCCCGGCAGCCGGCCATCCCGCGCCATGCTGAACATCACCCGCGACGCCGAGTTCTGGATCGCCAGGCACGCCGAGACGATCGCGATTGCGACGATGGCGAGGAGCGTTCGGCCGAGCGACGAGTCGAGCTGGCTGGTGATGACGTACGCGATGCCGCCGGTGGACAGCGCTCCGTCGGTGAGCGAGGGCGCTGCCATGAGGGCGGCCACGATCATCAGCCCGCCGCCCACGAACGACGCCAACAACGCGCGCAAGATCGCTGGCGGCACCACCCGGCGTGGCTCGCCGGTCTCCTCGGACAGCTCCGCTGCGCTGTCGAACCCGTACATCACATAGGCCGCCATCAGGGTGGAGGCAAGAAAGGCAAACACATAGGGGCTGTCGCCGGACACATCGAGCGTCTCGGTCACCACCCCGGGCCCGCGTTCAGCATTGCCGAACAGCAGTATCAGCAGCAGCACCACCCCGACGATCTCGAGCGTCACTCCGATCCCCATGATCAGTGCCATGACCCGCACGCCGATCGCGCTGATCACTGTTGCGATCGCGATGAGCACCGAGCCCAGCAGGATCCCGTTGGCCGCACCGGAGGCCGAGGTGATCGACGGGTCGTCGCCGACAATCTGGAACCCGGACCACACTGCGGGCAGCACAGCCTGCAGCGCGATGCCGATGGCGGCCACGCTCACCACGTAACCCACCAGCATTGACCAGCCAGCAAACCATCCGACTGTCTCGCCAGCGAGCCGCCGCGACCACTGGTAGATGCACCCGGCCAGCGGCCAGCTTGACGCCAGCTCCGCGAAGACCAGCGCCACGCACAGCTGGCCGGCAAATACCAGTGGCCAAGTCCAGAAGAACGCGGGACCCCCGAACGTGTAGCCCAGCGCGAAGAGCTGGAAGACCGTGGTGAGGATCGAGACGAAGGAGAATCCCGCGGCGAAGGAGGAAAACCACCCGAGCCTGCGGTGCAACTCCTGCCGATAGCCGATGCGCTGGAGATCATCAGCATCGGGGCCACCGGTCGGGCTCGTGGTGAGGATCGGGGTACTCAGTTGTGTATTCACTGAATCGCCTTCCGCGGTAGGTGGCCGGCGCGCACCAGGCAGCCGAGGGTGTCGCAGATGACACGGGTCGCGATCAGCGCGGTGATCTCGGCGTTGTCGTATGGCGGGGAGCACTCCACGACTTCGATGCCGGCCAGCGGGCGTGCCGCGACGAGCTGGATGAACTTCAGCACCTCGCGGGGAAGGAAGCCGCCGGGTTCGGGCCATCCGGTGCCAGGGACGAACGCGGCATCCAGGCAGTCGACGTCGAAGGACAGCCAGACGGCGTCGGTACCGTCCCACGCGACGTCCAGGGCACGCTGCGCGGCGGCCTCGATGCCCATCTCCACGCAATCGGTGACGGTCATGATCGTGGTGCCGCGCTCCCGGCCGACTTGTACTCCGGGACGGGGCGCCTGCCAGCCGCCGATGCCGATCTGCACCAGATTTTGCGGCGGCACGTTGGGGATGTCCGTGGCGTGAAACCACGGGGTGGTGTGCATCCGCTCGTCGAGGTCGGTCTCCTGGGTGTCGACGTGGCGGTCGAAGTGGATGATGCCGAGCTTGCCGCCTTTGAGATGTTCGGCGACGGCGCGGGTAGTCGGGTAGCCGATGGAATGGTCGCCGCCCAACACCACCGGAAAGGCACCGGATGAATAGACGTGCCCGACCGCCTTGGAGATCTGATCGAACGTCTTCTCGATATTTCCCGGGATGGTGAACACGTCGCCGAGGTCGCCGATGGTGATTGATTCCCGCAGATCGACACCGAGTTCGAAGCTGTACGGCCCGTACAGCGCAGAGATCTTGCGAATCCCTTGCGGGCCGAAGCGAGTTCCGGAGCGGTAGGTGGTGCCGCCGTCGAACGGAGCGCCGAGTACCGCCACATCGTACTCGCCGCAGCGGCGGACGTCTTCAACGTAAGGCGCTTTGAGGAAGGTGTTGATGCCGGCGAAATGCGGCAACTCACCACGGGAGAAGGTGGGGATCCGCCGGTCGACGATCGAGTCAGCGCCCGGCAGGCCTAATTCGAGCCCGCGGGCGATTTCCTGCTCCCATCTCGCGGTCGGTAGCGCCGCTTCCGCTTCGACCGCGTAGCGCGCCTCCGGGCCGTAGTTGTGATGTAAGTCCACGATGGGGCCTCCGCATCCACGGCGCCCGGCCGTCAGGCAGCCGGACGTGGCTGGCCTCCCGGGCTTTTATCCCGCCGTGGAACGGGCGCGAACCGCCCGCCTGCACCTCTCGGACCAGACCCGCTGACGGGACAGCGGCGGAACCCTAGGTGCGCCTCACCCACTCGAGTGAGTCCATATCATCACACGACGCCACTGTGACCGTGCCGTAACCGTCGAGTTGCAGTCACGTCACCTGGCTAAGTGGGGCGAGCAGTCCTCTGTCTCAGCTTAAGGTTTCTTATGCGTATCCGGATTATCGACGCCTTCACCGATCGGCCATTCGCAGGTAACCCTGCAGCCGTCTGCCTGCTCGACGCCGATGCCTGGCCAGATGAGACATGGATGCGGCAGGTCGCCGCGGAAATGAACCTGTCCGAGACCGCCTTCGCTCACCCGGTGGCCGACGGTGTCGACGCTGATTGGGCGTTGCGCTGGTTCACCCCCACCATCGAGGTCGATCTGTGCGGACACGCCACCCTAGCCACCGCACATGCCTTGCGCAGCGACTCCGGAATCCCCGGCACTGTCCGATTCAGCAGCCGCAGTGGAGTCCTGATCGCCCATACCCACGATGACGGCACTGTCACGTTGGACTTTCCGGCCGCGCCCGCCGTTGAAATAGTTGTCCCCGATGATCTCGCCGAAGCCCTCAACGCCAAGCCCGACACCGCATACAGCACCGGCGCCCTCGGCGATCTGCTCGCCGTGCTCTCCGATGAGGCAAGCGTCCGCACGCTGGTCCCCGACTTCACCGCGCTAACCCACCTGACGTGCCGAGACAGCATTCGCGGGATCATTGCAACCGCCCCAGCGGCCGACCCAGACGGTGGCTACGACTTCGTCTCGCGCTTCTTCGCACCCGCAGCTGGTATCCCCGAGGACCCGGTCACCGGCAGTGCCCACACCGCCCTGGCCCCCTACTGGTCGCAGCGCTTGGGCCGGGACAGCCTCACCGGACTGCAGGCATCCGCCCGTACCGGCCTGATCCGTACCACCGTTCACGGCGACCGGGTGCATCTCACCGGGCACGCCGTCACCGTCCTCGACGGCACCCTGCATCACAGCACCGGATAAAGAAGATCTAACCGATCTCGGGAACTCTCAACGCCCCGAGCTGTAGTGATGGTCAGACTCAGCGCAACTCCGCTGGTTGCTCATCCACGTTCTGCGCGGTTTGGTTGAGGACACCAATCACATCGATGACCCGGTCGCCAAGTGCCAACAGCAGCCAACCGGAACCGTCGAGCGCCGAGCCTGCCCAGCGCAGTCCCGGCTGCTCCCCACCGTCCTGCGGTGCCCCCTCGATGCCCTCTCCGACGACCGCCAGCATCCCGACCACGCGCGCACCACCGGTGCCTGCGGGACCGACGAGTACCGGATCGGCTCCATCGAGCAGCAGGGTGTGCGCCAGTAGCGGGACACCCTCGCGCTCGACGGTGAACTCACCGCGGAAGCACCCACCGCGCTGACCGGCACGGCCGAGCACTATCACCTCCCGCAGCGCGGCCCGAGCTCCGCGCCGCAATGTGACGATCATGCTGCTGTGCAGCTCGGCGCCGTCACACACCACAGTGGGCTCCGGGCACCAGTCCAGCATCGCTCCGTCAGCGAGGTCGGCAGTTACGGTCCACCGCGCCGGCGCAAGAGGGCTGCCCGATTGGACCACCGTGGCCGCCGCCGAGCGCACCTGCAGAGATGCGCCAACGCTGAGGTGGATGTCCAACGCCAATTCGTCGCCACCCAGCGGGCCACCTGCCGACTGCACCAAGTGCACCCGGTGCGGACCGGTCTGGCGCACCACGATTGGAGCAGCGCAACACCACCGCAGGCGAGCACCGTCAGGCCCGGACTCGGCGACAAGCTGCGCCCGGGCTCTCACCGGTGTAGGGGTGACTGGAGCTGGCTTCGCACCCAGTCGACCACCGGTCCGGCGGTGGGTTGCTCACGCAAGGAGATCAGCACGGTCGGCCGATCTCCCCGGACAGCTGCCGCGTCCCGGCGCATCACATCCAGGTCGGCTCCGACCATCGACGCGAGGTCAATCTTGTTGATCACCAGCAGGTCAGAGCGGGTGACACCGGGCCCGCCCTTGCGGGGAACCTTGTCACCACCGGCGACGTCGAGCACGAACACCTGCACGTCGATCAAGCCGTAGCTGAATGTCGCGGTGAGGTTGTCCCCGCCGCTTTCCACGAGCACCAAGTCAGGGAGATAGCGCGCAGTGAGTTCCTCTACCGCGTCCAGATTGGCGGTGATGTCGTCACGGATCGCGGTGTGCGGGCAGCAGCCCGTGCGGATGGCCCGGATCCGCTCATCGGGCAACACTGCGTTGGTGCGCAGGAAGTCGGCGTCCTCGGTGGTGTAGATGTCGTTGGTCACCACCACCAGCGACAGCTCGTCGCGCAACGTCTGGCACAGCGCCGCGACCAGCGCGGTCTTGCCGCCGCCGACTGGGCCTCCGATGCCGATCCGCAACGCCCGATCCTCATGATGCAAAGAGAGCCACCTCCGTGCCGGCGTGCAGTTCGGCCAACACCTCCGGCAGCGGGGTACCGGTGCTGGGCAGCAGGTGGGTGTCTTGCTGAGCGACGGCCTCGCGCGCCACCCGGGTGGCTGCCAGGGCCAACTGCTCGGCCGGCCCACTTGCCTGCGCCTGCACCGCGGCGACGGCGATCGGGTCCAGCCCGAGTAACCGCACCGCCGCCGCGCACGCTCCACCGAGCAGGTGATGCAGCGCCAGCAACGCTGCCACGTCCGGTCCGTCGCCGACGGCGGCAACCACAGTCCCGAGAACCAACGGGTGATGTGGGCGGGCGGTCTGGTGCAGTGCTTCAAGGGCGGTCGACGGCCACACCCGCCGGGCTGTGCGCAGTAGGGCCGCGCCCTGCGCCCGGGACGCTTCTCGCATGGCCGCTGACGGAGTGCGTGCACTCACCGCAGCATCCCAACGGGCCCACTCCGTGTCGACGGTCAATAGGCATCCGGCGGCGGCCACCGCGGCGATCACCGGACCGCTGCCGCGCAACCGGCCCGCCAGGAACAGCGCGAGGTCGGCCTCATTGCTCAACAGGCCGCGCTCGACGGCTGCCTCCACCCCACCGGAATGCGCGTGCCCCCCGGTAGGCAACCGTGAATCGGCCAAGAGTAACGACGCCAACGTCAACATCAGAACAGGAAATAGCGCTGGGCCATCGGCAGCTCCTGGACGGGGTGCGGTTCGACCACCTCGCCGTCGATCCGCACGGTGAACGTCTCAGGGTTCACCTCGATGCGCGGCAACGCATCATTCAGTGGCATATCGGCCTTACCCAGCGCCCGGGTGTCGCGCACCGCCACCAGCCGCCGCCGCACCGCCAGCCGGTCGGCTAAACCGCCCTGCACCGCCGCAGGGGCAACGAAATGAACCGAGGTAGCGGCCGCAGTGGCAGCGGCGGCACCGAACATCGGCCGGGGCAGGACCGGCTGCGGAGTAGGAATGGAGGCGTTGGAGTCGCCCATGGCCGCCCAGGCGATCATGCCGCCCTTGAGCACGACACTGGGCCGGACCCCGAAGAACGCGGGCTGCCACAGCACCAGGTCAGCAAGTTTGCCCACCTCCACCGAGCCGACCTCACCGTCCAGCCCATGGGCGACGGCCGGGCAGATCGTGTACTTGGCCACATACCGCCGCGCCCGCAGATTGTCCGATTCCAGTGGGTCGCCGGGCAGCGCCCCCATCCGACGCTTCATGACGTGCGCGGTCTGCCAGGTTCGCAGGATCACCTCGCCGACCCGACCCATCGCCTGTGAGTCCGATCCGATCATCGAAATAGCCCCGAGATCGTGCAGCACATCCTCCGCCGCGATGGTGGTCGGCCGGATCCGGCTCTCCGCGAACGCGAGGTCCTCGGGCACGGCGGGATTGAGGTGGTGACAAACCATGAGCATGTCGAGGTGCTCGTCGAGAGTGTTCACGGTGTGCGGGCGGGTCGGGTTGGTGGAGCTGGGCAGCACGTGAGCAGCGCTCGCGACGGTGATGATGTCCGGCGCGTGGCCGCCACCGGCGCCCTCGGTGTGATACGTGTGGATGGTCCGGCCGGCGATCGCCGCCAGCGTGTCGGCGACGTAGCCCGCTTCGTTGAGGGTGTCGGTGTGGATCGCCACCTGCACGCCGGTGTCGTCGGCGACCCGCAGGCAGGCGTCGATCGCGGCGGGGGTGGATCCCCAATCCTCGTGCAGCTTGAAACCGCTGGCTCCGGCCGCTACCTGCTCGTACAGCGCCGACTCGCCCACGGTGTTGCCCTTACCCAGCAGCGCAATATTCACCGGCAGCTCGTCCAGGGACTCCAGCATCCGAGCCAGGTACCAGGCCCCCGGCGTCACGGTGGTCGCCTTGGTGCCCTCCGCGGGGCCGGTGCCTCCGCCGATCAGGGTGGTGACGCCCGACCCGAGCGCCTTGGGCACCTGCTGCGGGCTGATCAAGTGCACGTGACTGTCCACTGCACCGGCAGTCAGGATCATCCCGTTGCCGGCGATGACCTCGGTGCCCGGGCCGATGACCAGCGCGGGGTCCACCCCATCCATGACGTCCGGGTTCCCGGCCTTGCCCAGGCCGACGATCCGCCCGTCCCGCACGCCGATGTCAGCCTTGACGACTCCCCAATGGTCCAGCACGACAGCACCGGTGATCACCAGATCGGGCGCGCCGTCGGTCCGGGAGGCCCGGGCCTGCCCCATCGACTCCCGGATCACCTTGCCCCCGCCGAAGACCACCTCGTCACCACCGTGCAGTCCGCGGCAGCGGTCCTCGGTGACTTCTAGAAGCAGATCGGTGTCGGCTAACCGCAGCCGGTCACCTTTGGTGGGACCGTAAAGCTTGGCGTAGCGGCTGCGCTCAATCGTCCAGCTGCCCCCGCTGACGGCTCCATCGGCCTTCCCAGCGGGATCTGCTACATCGAGGCGCAGACCGGGCACGGTGCCGGTGCCGCCCAGTGGCACAACCCGCACTACTCGTTCGATACCGGGTTCAAAGCGCACCGAGGTGCCGGCCGGGATCGCCAGCCGCATCCCGGTGGCGGCGTCGCGGTCCATCTCCAGCGCCGGGTTCGCCGCGGCCACATGGTAGTGCGACCCCACCTGGATTGGCCGGTCTCCCGTGTTGCGCACGAGCAACTCTTGACCGGTGTGCGGCCCCAGCGCGACGGGCTCTTCGGAGAGCAGCAGCTCACCGGGCACCCGGCGCTCCTTGGTCATTGCACCGGCCGGTGCACGGTGACCAGCTTCGTGCCGTCCGGGAAGGTGGCCTCCACCTGCACCGAGCAGATCATCTCGGGCACGCCGTCCAGGACGTCGTCCCCGCTCAGTAGCCGCTGCCCCCCGGCCATCAGCTCAGCAACGCTGCGCCCGTCGCGCGCTCTCTCCAACACCCACGAGGTGATCAGAGCGACGGCCTCGGGATAGTTCAACCGCAATCCCCTCGCTCGGCGCTCCCGGGCCAACTGGCCCGCCAGATGGACGAGAAGTTTTTCTTGTTCATGCGGGGACAGCAGCATGTCGGTCCCTTTCCTCACCAGCCCGGTGGGCGTCCTTATCGACGACTGAGCCGCCGCCTACCCGCGGTTCGGGAACGACGCGGGTGGCTGGCTTGCCGTCATGCGGAGCTGGGGAGGCAGCGGGATGCTCGACGAGAGCGAGCACCCGGGACGCCATGAACCGGGCCGTGCGCACCGGCGTGCCACCACGGGTAACCTCGGTGACCTCGATAATGCCGCGACCGTGGGTGATCTCCACCCGTCGACCGTTGCGGGTGGCCTCGATCTCGTAGGTCAGGGTGGCGCCGCCGGCGTCGATGACGATCTCTGTGCGGTCACCCTTCATGGCTTGCCGTCCTCTGCGTATCGAGGGATGAGGGTCCGGGCCGAGCAGCTGGTCGCCTCTCGGCGAAGGGCGCACCGCGGCTTCAGCCGAACGATCTTCCGCGGCAGCAGATAACAGTGGACCCGGGGGACACATCCCACCCGGCCCGGACACCCCATACAACCACCCACGCTCCTCGATCATTCCCGGCCTCGGGAACCACAGCTCGGCTCCGAATGGCGCTTGCCGCGGTGCCCGAAACCGCTATTCGGCTCCGAATGGCGACCTCAGCAAGCGCCTCGGACGCTCAAATGGCCATGGCGGTGCGGACTCGGTCGTGGGACTCCGCGCCGCCAGCGCCGGCAGAGGTGACCCGGCCGGCTTCCATGACGTAGTAGTGGCTTGCCGCAGCCAGGGCGAAGCCGACATGTTGTTCGACCAGCAAGATCGACAGGCCGCCGCGGGAGGTCAACGACAAGATAATTTTTTCGATCTCGGACACCACGGACGGTTGAATACCCTCGGTCGGCTCGTCCAGGATCAGCATCCGCGGCTGAGTGATCAACGCTCGGGCGATAGCCAGTTGCTGGCGCTGGCCACCGGAGAGCAATCCAGCCCGGCGTGACATCAGCGCGGTCAGGGCGGGGAACAGGTCGAGTGCCTCGGCGATCAGCTTTTTGCCGTCTCGTCGGGTGTCGGCGACCAGTTGCAGGTTCTCCGCGGTAGTCAGCTGCGGGAAGCATTGCTGTCCTTGCGGCACGTAGCCCAGCCCGCGCCTGACCCGCTCGTTGGGCCGCATCCGCGTGATGTCCTCGCCGTCCAGCAGGACGTGTCCGAAGCGGGGCTGGAGCAACCCGACCGCAGCCCGCAGCAGGGTTGTCTTACCGGCGCCGTTGTGCCCCATAACAGCGGCCACCGCGTCCCGTGGTACTTCGACGGTCACACCGTGAACCACTGTGGTGCGCCCATAGCCGACATGCACATCCGCGAGCTGCAGCATCAGACCTCCTCGATGACGGCCCCGGTAACGGCCCTGCCGAGGTAGACCTCCTGGACCTTCGGGTCGGCCTGCACCTGAGCCACGGTGCCCTCGCTGAGCACCTGTCCGGCATGCAGCACGGTGACCGAGGTGGCAAATGACCGCATGAAATCCATGTCGTGTTCAACCACCACGACGGTGCGCTGGGCGCCGACCCGGCGCAGCAGCTCACCGGTCTGGGTCCGCTCCTCAGCGCTCATCCCGGCCACCGGCTCGTCGAGCAGCAGCACCCGGACGTTTTGCACCAGCAGCATGCCGATCTCCAGCCATTGCTTCTGCCCATGGGCCAGGGCACCTGCTTGGCTGTGCCGCACCTTGGTCAGGTTGACGGCCTCCAGGGTCTCCTCGACCTCCGGCGGCACCGACGAACGGCGACGCAGCAGCGACAGCGGCCGGCGACCGGCGCCAGTGGCGATGTCGAGATTCTGCAGCACAGTGAGTTTCTCGAACACGCTTGCGGTCTGGAAGGTGCGTCCGATACCGAGGCGGGCAATGTTGTGCACCTTCTTTCCGATCAGTTCCGTCTTGCCGAACTTGACCGACCCGGCGGCCGGTACCAATCCGGTGATCGCGTCGACCAGCGTGGTCTTGCCTGCCCCATTGGGACCGATCAAGAACCGCAGGTCGCCTTGCAGCACGGTCAGTGAAACGCCGTCGACAGCGGCAAACCCATCGAACACGACTCGCACGCCGGATAACTCCAAGTAGTCGACGTCCCTGCTCATCGGCCGGACTCCGCACTGATTTCGGAAAGATCGGGCTCCGGCGGCGGCTTGTCCGCAGCGAAGGGCCGTACGGGCGATGGCGGGTCGTCCATTGGTGCCTCAGACCGCCGCCTACGCAGCAACAAACCTACTGACGACAGCCCGCCAGGCAGGAAGGCCACCACCAGGACCAGCAGTGCGCCCTGGAAGTAGGTCCAGAACGAAGGGAAGCTTTCCGAAAGGGTGGTCTGTGCCCAGGCCACCACGATCGCCCCCAGCGCCGGACCGAACAGGGTGGCCCGACCACCGATCGCCACCCCGATCAGAAAGGCGATCGAGGGCACGACTCCCACGCTGGCCGGTGAAATGATCCCGACGATGGGAACGAACAATGCACCCGCGATGCCGGCCATCGCCGCCGCGAGCACATATGCGACGATTTTGATGTTGGCCGGGTCGTAACCCAGGAACCGGACCCGCTCCTCCTGGTCCCGGACCGCGATGAGGAGCTCCCCGTACCGTGAGCGGTAGAGCTGCCAGACGATGGCCAGCATCACCAGCAAAGTGGCCGCGGCGATGTAAAACAGCATTCTCTTATTCACCGGATCGAATAGATTGAATCCGAAGAAAGAACGGAATCCGTTGAGACCGTTGGTTCCGCCGGTAGTGGTTTGCTGGCCGATCAGCAGAATCGCGAAGGCCGCCGCTAGCGCCTGGGAAAGAATAGCAAAATATGCGCCCCGCACCCGCCTTCGAAAAATCGCGGCACCGAGTCCGAAGGCCACCAATGCGGGGATCAACACCACACCGAGTAGGGTTACCACCGGGGATCGGAACGGTTCCCACCAGAGGGGAAGCTGACCAGAGCCGTAAAGCCGCATAAAGTCGGGCACCCCAGACGGTCCGGCGTCAGACAGTTTGAGATGCATGGCCATCACATAGCCGCCCAGGCCGAAGAACACACCTTGCCCCAGCGTCAGCATGCCGCCGCGCCCCCAGGCCAGGCCGATCCCGACCGCCACGATGCCATAGCAGATGAACCGGCCCAGCAACGACAACCGGAAGTCCGAGAGCACAGCAGGCGCCACCACCAGTAGCGCGACAGCGCCCAAGACGAAACCGAGCAGGACGCCGTGGTTGCGTGTGAGCTTTCCGGGGAACTGATCGGCCTGCTTTTCGGCCGGCGCCGTCATGCCAGGCTCCTGGTCCGAATAGCGAAAATGCCCTGCGGTCGGATTTGCAAGAAGATCACAACCACGACGAAGACCATGACCTTCGCGATGCTGGCCGTGGTGGAGTACTCGAACGTGGCCTGCAGCAGACCAAGCCCGAACGCCGCAATCACGGCGCCCTTGATCTGGCCGATGCCGCCTGCCACCACAACCAGGAAGGCGTCGACGACGTAGTTGGTGCCCAGGGTGGGGCCGGTGGAGCCGAGCAGGGTCACTGCTACACCGGCGATCCCGGCCAGGCCGGAACCGATGAAGAAAGTGAGCCGGTCGGTGCTACGGGTGGAGATACCGACCGTCTCAGCGAGGTCGCGGTTCTGCACAACACCACGGATCCGGCGTCCCAACGACGTCGTCTTCAGCAGCAGGGACAGGCCGACAACGGCGGCAACTGCCAACACCAGGATGAACATCCGGGCCGCAGGTACCCCGACGACACCGATGTTGATGCTGCCGGACAGCCATCCAGGGGCGCGGACATCGACGTTCGGCGCACCGAAGATGTCCCGGGCCGCCTGTTGCAGGATCAGTGCCACCCCCCAGGTGACGAGCAAGGTGTCCAGCGGTCGGTGGTACATCCGGTGAATCAGAGTGACCTCGAGGATGAGCCCCATCAGGCCACCGATCACAAACCCGAGCGGGATGGCCAGCAGCAGGGAGATCCCAGCGTCGGCGATCAGTCCCTGGACCATGAATGCGGTGTAGGCACCTGCCATCATGAACTCGCCGTGGGCCATATTGATCACACCCATCTGGCCGAATGTCAGGGACAGGCCGAGGGCGGCGAGCAACAGAACCGAACCCAGCGACAAGCCGGCGACCAGCTGACTGAGAAGGGCTTCCATGCGAGTGTCCTTCCGAGAGCTCCGAGTGTGTGTGGTTCACACTCGTCAGCCGGACAGCCCCTTGGCCCAGTCGTAGCTCTCCAGGAACGGATCGGGCTCGATCGGGGCACCGGAGCTCCACTCGGTGTAGATCAGGCCGTCCGGAGCAACCTTGCCGATCAATGCCGTCTTAGCGATGTGGTGGTTTTCACCGTTGACCGTGACAGTGCCCTCTGGGGCTTCATAACTCACGCCATCTGCCGCCTTGGTGACGTCGTCAGTTGTGAAGGACTGCGCCTTCTCCACCATCGCTTTCCACAAGAACAGCGATGTGTACGCCGCCTCCATCGGGTCGGAGGTCACTCGGCCCTGCCCGTACTTCTCCTTGAACGCCTGCACAAATGCCTTGTTGACCGGAGAATCGAGGGTCTGGTAATAGTTCCACGCGGTCAGCTGCCCCACCAGGTTATCCACACCGATGCCGCCTACCTCCTCCTCAGCGATCGACACCGACACCACTGGCATCGTGGCCGCGGTCAGGCCGGCATTGCGATACTCTTTGAAGAACGCAACATTCGAGTCACCGTTGAGGGTATTGAACACCGCACCTGCTCCGGCAGCCCTCACCTTGTTAGTGATCGTCGTGAAGTCGGTGTGCCCCAGCGGCGCGTACTCCTCCCCCTTGACTTCGATACCGTTCGCCTCGGCGTACGCCTTGATCTCCTTGTTGGCGGTACGCGGGAAGACGTAGTCGGATCCCACCAGGAACAGCGACGTGACGCCCTGTTGCTTGAGGTAGTCCAACGCAGGAACGATCTGCTGATTGGTGGTCGCACCGGTGTAGAAGATGTTCGGCGACGCCTCGAGGCCCTCGTACTGCACTGGGTAGAACAGCAGTGAGTTGGCGCCTTCGAAGACAGGAAGCATCGCCTTGCGGGAGGATGACGTCCAGCCACCGAAGACCGCCGCCACACAATCGGATCCGATCAGCTTGGTGGCTTTCTCGGCAAAGACCGTCGGCTCGGACGCACCGTCCTCACTGACGACCTCTAACTTCTTGCCGAGCACGCCGCCGCTCGCGTTGATCTGTTCGGCACCCAGGTGCAGTGCGTCATGCACAGTGTTCTCGCTGATCGCCATGGTGCCAGACAGAGAGTTCAGGAATCCGATCTTCACTGAGTCACCCGAGGTGTCAACACAGGATGTCGCAGACGAACCACCTGAATCCCCGACCCGGCTACCACAGCCGGCCAATACCAGTCCCGCGGCCGCCACAAAAACGACGACGCTGAATAAGCGTCCCCTCGTTCGCCAGCAAAAGGCATTGCCATCAGCGCGGACACGACTGGAATCTTCCCCAACGTTGTTACTCATGACGTCGACCTCCTGCGTCGGAACCAGGCAGCGACGGTGCCTGCGGTGCAGGTTAAGAACGTGCCGTTACAGCAAGATTTCACGGCGAAGTCGACGCGGTTACATATCATCATTTCGGGTGGCTAATTAGCCCACTTAGCGTAGACACCTGGGAACATAATGTTATGTTTTACTCCCTCTGGTTACACGGGTGGGTGTAATACCACCAGCCACGCCGCCGCAAGCATCGCCGGGCCGTGGGGAACGTCGCGATAGCCGAACATCCGGGCAGGTCCGGCAACGACCACGGTCAACGCGCTGGCCACCAACACCGCCAGCAACAGCCCGGGCCAGGATGACGCGGCCGTGAGCGCGCCCAAGCTGCCTGCCAGCTTCACGTCACCACCACCCAGGGCGCCCGGCGCTATCAACCGCACGGCCGCATATCCACCCGCCCATAGCAATGCACCCACAACGGCCCGAACCATCAGATCGGTGTCGCCGAGGCCTACCGCTGCGACGGCCAGCAGCACAGCGACCACCGGGTACGCCGGCAAGGTCAGGGCATCAGGTAACCGCCTGACAGCAACGTCGGCGGCTCCCAGCAGCACGCCGGACCAGGCCAGCACCAGCGGGACCGGCCACCACCACACCGGCAACCCGCCCGCCCAGGTGACGACCACGGCCCACAAGGCAGCCACCAACACGCCACACGTCAGCGCCGGCACTCGAACACCCCGCGGGATCCGGCGCAGCAGCACCGCTCCGCCAGCACCGGCAACGGCACCGGTCACAACCGCCCACACGCTGCTCACGCCCGCCAGCCTGCCCCGGCTACGCGCTACGAACGCCAGGTTCGAACTCAGGCTGTGGATAGCGGCGTGGCTGGGGACAGACTGGCAGGCCCCAGAACACGCCGTCAGAACACGCCGCGGACGACCGCGTCACGGACCGCTGCTGCGTGCTCCTCGATCGTCACCGAGAAGCAGGAAGTGCCGTCTTGCTGACACTTCACGAAGTACCGCCAGGGCCCGGGCTCCGGATCCAGCGCGGCCGCGACGGCCGTCGCGCTCGGCGACCCGATCGGTGACGCCGGCAACCCGACGTTGAGATAGGTGTTGTACGGGCCCGGCCGGGCCCGATCGGCGTCTGAGGTGCGCACCTGCTGCAGCTCCAGTGGGTAGTTGATGGTGGAGTCCATCTGCAGTGGCATTCCAGCGGCAAGCCGGTTGTAGATCACCCGCGAGACGCGACGGAAGTCTGAGGTGATGGCCTCCCGCTCGATCACCGAGGCGATCACCAGCACCTCATAGGCGCTGTAACTGGTGCCCGCGGCGGACGCGGGAAAACCTGCTGCCAGGAGCCGCGCCACCGAAGTGCTGGTGACCTGACGCAATAGCTCCACCGCCGAACTGCCAGGGCGCACGTCATAGTTACCCGGGACCAGCAGACCCTCCAGACGGCGACCTGGCTCGACTCGCGACATCGGATCGGTGGCCCAGGCCGGCACTGCGAGCTGGGCAAGGTCGGTCTGGCCCATCGCGGTGCGGAGTTCTTCGGCGCTCACGCACGTGCTCGTCCCGTCGTTCACCGCGCAGCTGGCCCGGGAGATGTCACTGAGCAACCCAGGGACCGTCTTACCATCGGGCAGGTCGACGTCGTCGAGTTGCTCACCACCGCGGATCTCCAGATGCCCAACCCGAGCTGCAGGTTCCTGCAACCTCGCCACCGCGGCGGAACCGGACATCTGCTCGCGCAGCTGGTAGTAGCCGGGCTGGACCGCTCGGATTCGGGGATCGGCTTCCGCGGCCAGAGTGAAAGCCCGCACGCTGGCGACCACGTTCCGCCGGACCAGGGCAGCCCCGATCGCGCTGAGGCTCTGGCCGTTCTCAACCTGTACGACAGCCGCCGCACCGCCGGCGCCGGCGAAGTCAGGCGTCTTACGCAACGCTTCTAGCTGGCGGATCCCGAAGAAGACCCCCCCGGCCGCCAGCATCAGTACGAGCAGTACGGTTCCGAGCACGATACGGCGTCTGCGCCGCTCCAGGGCTTGGCGCCGCGCCCGCCGCCCCCCGGTCCGCCCCGGCAAGCGGGGTGGCTCGGTGTCGTCAACGGTGTCCCTGAATAGCCCGAGATCGTCGGTCATTGTGCCGCCTCCGCGGGACCGAATGCGTCGTCGGTCATTGTGCCGCCTCCGCGGGACCGAATGCGTCGGTCACAACGCCCCCTGCCTGCGCCAAACCGTCCACCAGAGAACGACACACCGTGCATGACAGTCGGACACACCGTGCACGAGAGACGGACACGCGGGGGGCGGGTCATGGCTCGCCCTCCACTGGTTCGCCGGGCGGTTGTTGCTCCAGCCATCCCTGCAGGATCTCCACCGCCGCGGCTTGGTCGACCACCGCGCGCTGCTTGCGACCGCGAACACCACGGTCGGCGAGCGTCCGGATCGCCGCGACGGTGGTGAGGCGCTCGTCGGTCAGCCGGACCGGGACACCGTCACCGAGGCGCTCCGCCAGGGTGCTGGCGTAGTCCTGCGCCGCGCGCGCCGCTGGACCGTGCCGCCCAGCCAGCGTGCGCGGGAGCCCGACCACCACCTCCACAACCTCGTGCTCGACGATCAGTGCGACCAGCTCCTCGAGGTCGCTGCCCCTCGCCCGGTCGCGGCTGAGGGTAACCAAGGGCGTTGCGAGTATCCCGGATGGATCAGATAGCGCAACCCCTACCCGCACCTCACCGACATCCACCCCAAGCCGGCGACCAGGTCCGGTCACGCGCCGTTGCGCCCAGCGAGTTCGGCGCGCAGCGCCGCCACCGCGGCCGGGATCCCGGCCGGCTCGGTGCCACCGCCTTGGGCCAGATCCGGCTTACCGCCACCGCGACCACCGACCGCAGGCCCGAACACCGGCACCAGCGCACCCGCCGCCACTCCCTGTTGCCTGGCGGCGGCAGTCGTGGCCACCACGAACGAGACCTTGCTCGCTACGGGGTCCACGCTAAACAGC
Source organism: Actinomycetota bacterium (assembly GCA_030862525.1). Taxonomy (GTDB): domain Bacteria; phylum Actinomycetota; class Actinomycetes; order Mycobacteriales; family Pseudonocardiaceae. The sequence goes on from JALZDN010000094.1 coordinate 64,672, forward strand.
GCCACCACCGCGGGCCGTTCACCGAGCCGACCTCGGACGTCAGTCGCCAACGCTCGCAGGTCCGGACCGCTCACCCCAGCGGGGGTTTCAGCCGCCACCAAGGCCGTCGCGCCGATCTGCTCGGCGCTCTGCGCGAGTTCACCTGCGGAAGACAGCACCGCGGCGGCGTGCAGCCGCTCCAGCTCGCGCTCGGCCGCACGTAGCCGCTCCGTGATCGCACCGATGCGGTCGGGCAACTCCTCGGGGCGGGACTTGAACTGCTCGGCAAGCTGTGCGACCAGCACGTGCTCGCGGGCCAGGAAGCGGAATGCGTCCAGCCCCACCAGCGCCTCCACCCGGCGCACCCCGGATCCGATAGACGCTTCGGACAGCAGCTTGACCAGACCGATATTGGCCGAATTCGCCACGTGAGTGCCGCCGCACAGCTCCTTGGAGTAGTCCCCGATCGTGACGACCCGTACCGCGTCGCCGTACTTCTCGCCGAACATCGCGATCGCGCCGTCCTGGCGGGCGGCCTGCATCGACATTACGTGGGCGGTAACCGGAAGTGCCCGCAGCAGCACCTCGTTGACCTCGTCCTCGACGTCGGCCAGCACACTGGGGGCCACCGCGCCGCCCGGCGAGGTGAAATCGAAACGCAGCCGACCCGGGGCGTTGAGTGAGCCGGCCTGCGCGGCACTGGTGCCCAGGGCTCGCCGGATACCGGCGTGTACCAGGTGCGTTGCGGAATGTGCCCGCGCCACCGCCTGCCGACGGGTGACGTCAACTTCTGCGACAGCCGGGGCGTCCAGCCGGACCTCACCGGAGATGACCGTTCCCCGGTGCACCGACAGGCCGTCCACCGGGGTCTGCACATCGGCTACCTCAACGACGAACCCGTCACCGACCAGCCGGCCGGTGTCGGCCTGCTGGCCACCGCCCTCGGCGTAGAACGGGGTGCGGTCGAGCACCACCTCCACGGCGCTGCCCTGGCCCGCCGCCGGGGCCCCGGCACCGTCCACAATCAGACCGATCACTCTGGCCTCGGCGATGAGATCGGTATAACCCAGGAAATCGGTGCGGCCGTGTGCGTCGAGCACGGATCGGTACTCCCCGAGATCCCCGTGCCCGGAGCGGCGGGCCGTGGCGTCGGCCTTGGCCCGCTGTCGCTGCTGCGCCATCAGCGTGCGAAAGCCCGCCTCGTCCACGGACAAGCCGGCCTCAGCAGCCATCTCCAGCGTCAGGTCGATGGGGAATCCATAGGTGTCGTGCAGCTGAAAGACTTGGTCGCCGGCCAGCTGCGAGCCACCGGTCTGGCGCGTTCGCGCCACCGCCAGGTCGAAGATTCGCGACCCGGACGACAGTGTCGTCAGGAACGCATCCTCCTCCGCGCAGGCGATCGCCTCGATGCGCTCGTAGTCGGTGTCGATCTCCGGGTACGACGGGCCCATCGTGGCGCGCACCACGGAGACAATGTCGCCGAGCACCGGTTCGGTCACGCCGAGCAGGCGCGCGGACCGAACGGTGCGGCGCAACAGCCTGCGCAGGACGTAGCCCCGTGCCTCGTTGCCCGGTGTCACTCCGTCACCGATGAGCATGACGCTGGTGCGGGCGTGGTCGGCGATCACCCGGAACCGCACGTCGTCGGTGGGGTCGCGCCCGTAGCGCCGGTTGGAGAGCTGCTCGGCGCGGGTGATCACCGGACGGAGCAGATCGGTCTCGTAGACGTTGGGCACACCCTGCAGCAGCAATGCCACCCGCTCGACGCCCATCCCGGTGTCGATGTTCTTCGCGGGCAGCGGTCCGAGAATCGGGAAGTCGCCCTTACCCGGCCCGGTGGATTCTCCCCGCTCGTCCTGCATGAAAACGAGGTTCCAGATTTCCAGGAAGCGGTCCTCATCAACGACCGGACCACCGGGACGGCCGAATTCCGGTCCGCGGTCAAAGTAAATCTCCGAGGACGGGCCGCACGGTCCGGGCACACCCATAGACCAGAAGTTGTCCTCCATGCCACGGCGCTGGATACGCTCGGGTGGTATCCCGGCGAGCGTGCGCCACAGCTGCTCGGCCTCGTCGTCGTCGGCATACACGGTGACCCAGATGCGGTCCGGGTCAAAGCCGTAGCCACCGGAGTCCTGACCACCGGTCACCAGCTGCCAGGCGTGCTCGATGGCCCCCTGCTTGAAGTAGTCCCCGAAGGAAAAGTTGCCAGCCATCTGGAAGAAGGTGTTGTGCCTCGTGGTCTTTCCGACCTCATCGATGTCTGGCGTGCGCACACACTTCTGGATAGAGGTTGCGCGGCTGTAGGGGGGCGTCACCTGGCCGAGAAAGTACGGCTTGAAGGGCACCATGCCGGCATTGACGAACAGCAGGTTGGGGTCGTCGACCAGCAACGACGCGCTGGGCACCACGGTATGCCCGGAGCGTCCGAAATGGTCGGTGAAACGCTGGCGGATTTCGTGGGTCTGCACGGGTCTTCCTCGAAAAAGCGGGGTCGGCGGCGGGCGTGAGGCAGGGCTTAGGCCCGCGCGGAGGCTCTTCCCGCGCGCGCACCCGCCTGCCCGGGTAGAGCGTCGATGCCGGTGCGCTGGGTAACGGTGGCATGCAATTCGGCTTCCCGCTCGGCCATCCCAGCCCGCACCTCGGCACCGAAGGATCCCACCGCTGCGGCCAGTTCTCGCACTGCATAGCCGACGTTCTCGGCGGCGCCTGCAGGGGTCAACCGGCGGGCGGCCGCGGCAGCCCTACGATTAGTTGCCACTCCAGCAACCACACCCAGGCCGAACCAGAAAATCCGCTTCACCGCCGACCTCCGCTGCGCCTTCCTCGTTGTTGACGTGCGGCACGTTCTTCGCGCTTGCGACTCTTGCGGCGCACGCGCATCGCCTTGCTCACGCCATAGGACAACGCCGCCACCCGCACCAGCGGCCCGCCCAGGGTCGCGGTGAACAAAGAGGTCAGCACGGACACGTTGCCGGTGACCGCCTGCGCGTTCGCCGTGATCCCGTCCAGCCTCTCCAACTGGGCATTCACGTGCGTGACGGTGGTGTTCGCCCCGTTGAACAGCGGATCGGCTTCGTCGCTGGCCTTGCGGATCGCCAACGTCGCCTCGTCAAGGGTACGCCCCAGCTTGATCAGGGGGACCGCAAGCAGGCCAACCAACACCACGAAGGCGCCGGCGGCGATCAGCGCGGCGATCTGGCCTGCCGACACGTGCCCTCCTCAATGCCGATTGACCGGTCGCGGTGATGCACGCCGCCCCCGGTGAACGGCGGTCAGGCTACCGCGTGGCCCGGTTGCACAGCGGGTTGGATACCGCATGCAACCGCAGGGTGGTCTCCGGCAGCAACCGTCGGGTCGTCAGTTGCTCCACCGCGATGGTCGGCTTGAACACGTCGAATAGCGCGAACCGGTGGGACAGCTCAGGAAAGCGCTGGTGATAGGCCTCAATGCCACCGCGCACCACCGCCCAGAACTCCTGCTCGGCGAACCCGTAGACGTCCGCCAAGCGCATCGCGAGCTCGCCGAGGTTGATGAACAGCAGCGCGTCGAGCAGGAAGTCCGTGACGAGGTCGGGGTCGTCGGTCTCGACGAAGGAATTGCGGTTCGTGTGGTGTGCCGGCGTCGGCGCGAGGTCCGGACACAGCGCAGGGTTGGCCAGCTGAAGCCGGGAGAACCGCACCCCGTCATGAAAGTCCCTGACCGCCAGCCGCCGCGGGTGACCATGGGAGTGCACCAGCACCATGTTCTGCGCGTGCGCCTCGAGAGCGATGCCATGTCCCTGCAGCAGGTGCACCAGCGGCACGACGCTCACTGCGACCAGCTGCTCGAGCCACTGCCGTACGCCGAAAGCGCGCACCCACGGGTCCACCAGCGGGGTGCCGTCGAGCTCGCGTGCGGCGAGCCCGTTGAACGGCATCGCTTGCTCTCCGGGTTCCAGATGGATGTGCAAGCTTTGGCGCCAGATGCAGGCCAGCACGCCGTAGGAGTCCGCACGCACCAGTTCGGACACCGGTACGGGGTCGACCGCTACGCCCAGCACCTCGCCGAGCACGATCAACCTCAGCTCCACGCGGAGGTAGCCGTCCTCGGTGACCACCCGGCGCAACCAGTCGGAGATCCGCGGCGCATTGCCGACGGTGTACGGGGCGAGCACCCTGCTGGTCGAGGTGTTCACGATCGACAAGGCCAGCTTCAGGTAGGCCCGTGCGGGGACGTCCCGGCAAGCCAGGGTGCGCAGCGACTGCTGAGCGAGGTGGGCGTGCGGGTCTTCGCCGAGCACGAGAAGTTCTCGGTTGCGGAGTTGGGCGGCGAAAACACGGCTGACGTGTTCACGCCACTGCCACGGGTGCACCGGCACGAACGTGTAGTCGACTGGATCGCCTCCGGCCCGACGGATCCGCTGCTGGAACTCCTCGACGGTGGCGCTGCCAAGCTGTTCGCACAGGAACGTGGTCTCGTGCAGCTCGGTGGATACCGACACCATCGCCATGCTCCGGTGAGCGGCCAGCCACAACGGGTGGATAGCTCGGGCGAACTCCGGTCCCCAGGCGAGGTTGTCCGTCAGGTCGAAGCCGATCCGGGACTTGTAGGCGGGGTGGTACGGGTGCCCGTCGGTGATGGCCGACTCCAGCGCGTCATAGTCCGTTTCGCAGAGTGCCCCGCGCACATCACCACGTTGTGCCCGCAGATACTGCGCGAGGGTGTCCTTGAGCAGGGTCTCCTCCAGCTCGCGAGCGAACGTCGCCAGCTGCGTCGCGTCCGCAGGCAAGCCCTCCCGCACTTCGCTGAGTAATCTCGCCGTCGAGTCGGCCTCGGTGGTGTCACCGGACCCGCAGCGAAGCACCGGCTCCGGTCCCAGCCGGACCCGGTCGAACCCGTACCGACGCGTCGCGGTGAATAGGTAAGAAACGGCGTGGCCGTGCTCGTCGGTGCCGTCGACAGCCCAGTGTCCGTCGTCGCTGGTACGCGCGACCAACGTTCCCTCGTACAGCAGCGACTCGAGCAGTTGCCGGAACACCCGCCGGCGTACCTGCTCGAACTGCGGGGCACGCAGCGCGCGCTCGATGAGTTCGGACTCTGGTGTCACGGTTACTCCAGGTCAGTACAGATCCAGCCAGGTACCGATTTGCTGGCGCCGGGCGCGCGTGTACACCTGCGCAGCGCAGGCGATGTCCTCCACTGCCATACCCATCGGGTTCAGCACGATGATCTCGTCGTCGCTGTCCCGGCCGGGGCGTCGCCCGCTGAGCACCTCGCCGAGCTCGGCGTGTAGCTGTTCGCGGGAGAACTTGCCGGCCAGCACGAGCTGATTGATGATCTTCTTCTCCCGATTGCTCTGCTCCCAGTCGTCCACGACGACCTTGTCCGCGTTGAGGAAGACATCCTCGTGCACGTCCATGATCGAAACATTGCTGACGAAAGTGCCGCGTTTGAGCCAGCCGAACGGGATGTAGGGCTGGTCGGTCACCGTGCACGGGACGACGACGTCGCCGGGCCGTATCGCATCCTCGGCGCTGTTGGCCACCCGCGTGGTGACCGAGGGATGCTGGTCGGTGAGGTCGCTGGCGAGGGCTTGCCCGGCGGCGCGGTTGAGGTCGTAGACGTGGACGGTCCCGATGTGGTCGAACTGCTGGAGCAGCGCGAAGATCTGGGTCCGCCCGATGACGCCGCAGCCGATGACAGCGATGTCGGTGAAGCCCTGCCGAGCCAGCTTGGCGGCGGCCAGACAGGTCACCGCGGCGGTGCGCCAGGCGCTGATCAGGCTGGCTTCGAGGATTGCGATCGGATAGTTCGTCTGGGGATCGTTGAGCACGATCACGCCGCTGGCCCTGGCCAGACCGGCCCGGCTGGGATTGTCGTGTTTGCTCCCGACCCACTTGATGCCAGAGATAGCGGGGTCCGCAAGGTGCGCAGGCATGGCGATGATCCGATCGGCGATATGACCTTCCTTACCGTGGGCGCGGAGGTAGGGCTTGAGTGGCTGGATCACCTTGCCCTGCGCATGGGCGACCAGCGCGTTGTGCAGCGTCTGCAGGTATAGGTCAGAATGGTCACCGCCCACTGCGGCGACGTCGCCACGGCTCAGGTAAAGAATGCGTGGAGTTTCTGTCGGGGCGCGCTCGAATGCGAGGGACACCGGTTCTCCTTATCTACCCGCCGATCCGTGACATCGAGTTCACGACGTCGTAGCCCAGCCAGCCACTCATCGTCGTACATGAGGTCGAGATAGCGGTTCCCGCGGTCCGGAAAAATTGACCGATCCGGCGGCGTCGACGGCAACGACACGCAGCTCAGGGAAGCGCTCACGCAGACGGCGGGCGCAGCCCAGGATGCTGCCCGTGGTACTGGCTGCCGCGAACAGGTAGTCGGGGGCACGCACGAGTTGGTCGGAAATCTCCGCTCCGGTGCCGTGGTAGTAGGCCTGCCAGTTGCCGTTGTTGGCATACTGGTGACCCATACGGCAGCAGGGAATTCCTGCAGCAATTCCTGCACCCGACGCAGCCGGGTCTGCAGGTACCCACCCCCGTCGTCCGGCTGGTCGACAATGTCGACGTCGGCACCGAGTTGGTGCAGGATCGCAATATTCGTGGAGGTTATCTTGGGATCGACCACGCAGGTAAAGGTCATTCCATGTAATCGGGCAGCCACGGCGAGCGCGATCCCAAAATTTCCGGAGCTGCTCTCCACGAGATGGGCTCCGGGGGGAATTGAGCCGTCCGCGAGGCCTTTCTCGATGATGTAGCGGGCCGGACGATCCTTCATGCTCCCGCCCGGGTTCATGAACTCAAGCTTGGCGAGCACCTCGACGCCGGGTTGCGGGAACAGCCGGTTCAACATCACCAGTGGCGTGTTGCCTATGCATGCCAACACGGAGTCCGGAATACATTCAATGGCGGTATCAGTGTCGGTCATGCAGTGGCCCCTTGCTGTTGCAGACTGCGTGACTAGCCACACATGGAGGTATTTAGTGAGCCTAACCTAAATTTCCGCAGATCAATAGCTCCTGGTTCGCGATCAAGGTGACGGTGATCGCAGCGTGGCGTGACCTGCAGTGACGCTTGCAGGATCCGCACCAGCCAACGAGCCGCAGCTATGGCGAGTGGTGCCTGCCCAAGGCCCCGTCTCCGCGTTCAATGGTCGCGGTGAGCCTCTCCACAGAGCGGGTACGCTTCGATAAGTACGCAACAGAGAGGGTGGATGCGGTGCTGACAACTCGGGTGGCGGGCGAGGACTTCGAGCTAGACGCCGCAGGTGTCGAGCGCGCCGTCACTGGTGTGGATCCCGAGCCCATCCGCGACCACTACGTGGTGATCGGCCGGCGCCGATATCCGCCGAAGCAAGTGCTTGCGGCGGTGACGGGGCTCGACCGCGGTGACTTCACCACTCACCAGGCCAGGTCGATTCTGCGGCGGCTCGGGTTCGGCGTGCACCGCCGGGGGTACGTACCGTCGCCTCGGGACGGTGACATGAGCACGTGGCCGCACCGGGGGGCCGAGGCGGCCGCTTTGGAGCCATACATCGGTCGCTGGATAGCCCAAGACGGCCTCGAGGTCCTCTACGATGCGGACTCGCCGTACGACGTGGTGCGGTGGCTGCGCACGAACGGCCTGCGCGCCACGGTGTGGAAGGTGCCGGCGACGCCGGAGGAGGCCGGCTCCATGCTGTCCACGCCGTGAAGATCGCCTACCGGGAACTGCCACACGAGATCGACGGTTGGCCGCGCCCGTTGCTCGACGTCTCCGTCGGCGATGCGGACGACCTGCGCGTGCGTTGTCTCGTCGACAGCGGAGCTACGAACACGCTGCTGCCCAGCTGGGTCGCCGATCTGGCCGGAATCGACTGCGCAGATGCACCAGTGAAGGCCCTCGGGGTCGCTGGTTCCGCTACGAAGGCGCTGATGGTGCCGACCCTGCTGACCATCGGCGAACACAGCTGGGAGGCTGAGGTGGGCTTCTGCGATCCATGGCCGCGCGGTTGGGGGCTGCTCGGCCAGGTCTCGTTCTTCCGTTACTTCGTCGTGACGTTCCGGGCGGCCGACTTCGAGCTTGAGATCAACAGAGTCCAGCGTTGACGCGGGAACGGCTGCCCACCTATGTGTGGCGCGGCGGCCTGCAGTACCGGGAGCCTGCCCGCGTGCCGAACCGTGCTAGCACGTAACGATGGTTAGCACGAACTGACTCAACCGGCCCGCCACGAGTGCCCACAGGTCCTGCTGGCGCTGCGCGTTTCTCGATGTTCGCCAGCGCAACCATGGTGTCCAGAGTCAGGAGTTCGGCGGCGCAGGCAACGACTGCATCCAGAACGCGATCAGTCGCCGCGGATAATTCGACGCAGCTTGGGCACCCGCTCGGCGAGGCCACGTTCCGCGCCGTGCCCGCGGGGTTCGTAGTAGTCGCGTCCGACCAGGTTGTCGGGCGGGTACTGCTGAGCCAGCACGCCGTCGGGCACGTCGTGTGGGTAGCGGTAGCCCTGCGCGTGACCCAGCCGCGCGGAACCCGCATAGTGCCCATCTCGCAGGTGAGCCGGGACCGGTCCGGTGGCCCCGGCCCGGACGTCGGCCAAGGCGGCATCGATCGCGGTGATCACCGCATTGGATTTCGGTGCGGTGGCAAGATGCACAGTGGCCTGCGCCAGCGCGAGCCTGCCCTCAGGCATCCCGATGAGCCCAACGGCATGGGCGGCGGCCACTGCGGTCTGCAGCGCTGTCGGGTCAGCCATCCCGACGTCCTCGCTCGCGTGCACCACCAGCCGCCGGGCGATGAACCGGGGGTCCTCACCAGCTTCGACCATCCGCGCCAGGTAGTGCAGCGCCGCGTCCACGTCGGACCCGCGGATCGCCTTGATGAACGCGCTGATCACGTCGTAGTGCTGATCCCCGGCTCGGTCGTAGCGCACCGCGGCCCGATCCACGACCGACTCGACGGAGGCCAGGTCCACCACGGTGCTGCCCATCGAGGTCACCGCTTCGGCGGCGGTCTCCAGCGCGGTCAGCGCCCGCCGGGCATCTCCAGCGGCAAGCCGCACCAGATGCTCCTCGGCTGGGCGCTCTAAAGTGATCGACCCACCCAGGCCGCGCGCGTCGGTAACCGCACGTTGGATCAGCGTCCGCACGTCGTCGTCGGGCAGCGGGTGCAGCTGCAGCACCAGCGAGCGGGACAGCAGCGGCGACACCACGGAGAAGAACGGGTTTTCGGTTGTCGCGGCGACCAGCAGGACGACCCGGTCCTCGACGGCGCCGAGCAGCGCATCCTGCTGAGTGCGGGAAAAGCGGTGCACCTCGTCGATGAACAGCACGGTGGCGTCCCCACCCTCGCGGCCCAGCCGGCGACGTGCGCTGTCGATCACGGCGCGGACCTCCTTGACCCCGGCCGACAGCGCCGACATCGCCTCAAAGCGCCGGCCAGTCGCCTGTGAGACCAGCCGAGCCAGCGTGGTCTTCCCGGTCCCCGGCGGGCCGTACAGAATCACCGACGCCGCGGCACCTCCCTCGATCAGCCTGCGCAGCGGGCTGCCCGGGGCCAGGAGGTGGTCCTGCCCGACAACCTCTTCCAACGCGGCCGGTCGCATCCGGACCGCCAACGGTGCCGACGCGGACAACCGCGCGTCGGCGCGGTCCTGCGCCTGCACGGCGAACAACCCGTCAGCGAAAAGCGCGTCGTTCTCTGCAGCACCGTTATCTGGCACACCGCGACTGTCTGACACACCGCGACGGTACCGCCGTGGGCCGACCGGTAGGTTCCGCAACACCAGAGTGGAGTGGCTGGTCGAGAGATCAGCCCTGGCTCAGCGGACGGCGGAGGTTACGGTTATCACGGCGGGTGCGCGCCAGCAGTACGAGCACCCCGGCGAACGCGATGCCCACCAAGTTCACCAGCAGCTGCAGCGTGGACAACCCCGCCTTGCCCCATTCCCCGGCAGTGGCCGCCACCACCGCGAACCCCGCTGCGGGCACTGTAGTGACCGAGATGAACACCCCGACCAGCGCGGCCGACTTCGCCGAGGTCAGGGACAACATTCCGGCGGCTCCCGCAAGTAGGGCGACGATCAAGGAGAATGCCCCCACGTCGTAGATGAAATCGACCTGGTTGGTTTCACGGAGGACTTCCGGGTCGATCAGTCCAGCCCATTCGCCGAGCAGCGCGCCAGCCGCGGCAATGAGCATGGCTAGCGGGAAACCCACTCCTAACGCCAGTGCGGCCCTGCGCACCAGATCGCCACGGCGTAATACCACCCCGACCGCGAGCGCCGCCAGCGGCGCAAACTCTGGACCAACGACCATGGCGCCCACCACCGTCACCGGGGAGTTGGTGACCACCCCGACCACCGCGAGGAGGCAGGCCAAGGTGAGGAACGCGAGAAAGGTGAAGGTCATCCGGGAGTCGTCGCCGGTCCGCGCGATGAGCTCGTCCCACACCACCGCGTCGGCCGGATCCCCGGGCGCGGACCGCTCAGCGGCATCCGCCGCGTCGGACAGCACGGTGTCCACCGGTTCGAGAGTGATGCCGCCGACGTGGTCGACACCGAGGTCACCCAAAGCGGCCAGCACGCCGTCGGCGGCCTCGCGAGCCACGTCAGCCTCGATCAGATCACCAGGTGGATCGACCGCAGCGCCACGCAGCACGATGAGGTGGACCGCGCCGGGATTCTGGCGCAGGCAGTCGAGCACCGCGTCCGTCACCTCCGTCGGGCACGTGACGCGCAGGTGCAGCACCTGCTATCCCTTCTGGGCAGGTTTCGCGTCCACCCCCGCCTCGGCGCGCTGTTCACGGGTGATCGGCGCAGGAGCGCCGGTGAGCGGGTCGAGACCGCCACCAGACTTCGGGAACGCGATCACTTCGCGTAGCGAGTCGGCACCCGCGAGCAACATGCAGATTCGGTCCCATCCGAAGGCGATCCCCCCGTGTGGCGGGGGGCCGTAGCGGAAGGCCTCCAGCAGGAACCCGAACTTCTCCCGAGCCTCCTCATCGGAGATCCCGAGTACCCGAAACACCCGTTGCTGCACATCGGGCTGATGGATACGGATTGATCCCCCGCCGATCTCGTTGCCGTTGCAGACCACGTCGTAGGCGTAGGCCAGCGCGGAGCCCGGCGCCTCCTCGAAGCGATCCCGCCACTGCGGTGTGGGTGCGGTAAACGGATGGTGCACTGCGGTCCAGCGGCTGTGCCCGATCGCGACGTCCCCGCTGCCCTCAGCCAGCTCGAACAGCGGTGCGTCGGTGACCCACACGAATGACCAGGCCGACTCGTCGATCAGGCCGCAGCGCCTACCGATCTCTACCCGGGCAGCACCCAGGAGCGCACGCGCATCACGTGGTTGGTCCGCAGCGAAGAAGACACAGTCGCCGGGGCTGGCGCCGACCGCCTTGGCCAGGCCCTCCCGCTCGTGGTCAGCGAGGTTGCGGGCCACCGGACCGGAGAGCTCACCGTCGGCACCGACCAGCACGTAGGCCAGTCCCTTGGCGCCCCGCTGCTTGGCCCACTCCTGCCAGGCATCCAGCTGCCGGCGTGCCTGATTCGCCCCGCCGGGCATGACGACCCCACCCACGTATGGCGCCTGGAACACCCGGAACGGGGTGTCGACGAAGTAGCCGGTGAGTTCGGTGAGCTCGAGTCCGAAGCGGAGATCCGGCTTGTCAGTTCCGTATCGGGCCATCGCGTCGGTGTAGCTCAGCCGTGGGATCGGCAGCTCGATCTCGTACCCGGCCAGCTCCGACCACAGTGCCGCCACCACCTGCTCGCCCAGCGAAATGACGTCGTCCTGCTCGATGAAACTCATCTCGATGTCGAGCTGGGTGAACTCGGGCTGCCGGTCGGCGCGGAAGTCCTCGTCCCGGTAGCAGCGGGCGATCTGGTAGTACCGCTCCACGCCGGCGACCATGAGTAGCTGCTTGAACAGTTGTGGCGACTGCGGCAGTGCATACCAGCAGCCGGGCTGCAGCCGAGCCGGGACCAGGAAGTCCCGCGCGCCCTCCGGGGTGGAGCGAGTCAAGGTCGGGGTCTCCACCTCGATGAAGTCCTCCGCATGCAGCACCGTGCGGGCGATCCGGTTGGCCTCGCTGCGCAGTCGCATCGCGGCCGCCGGGCTGGACCGGCGCAGATCGAGGTAACGGTGCCGCAGCCGAATCTCCTCGCCGACTTCCAGGTGATCGTCGAGTTGGAACGGCAACGGCGCCGACTCGCTGAGCACCATCAGCTCGTCGACGGTGACCTCAATACCGCCGGTCGGGATGTCCGGGTTCTCATTTCCCTCGGGTCGGGCCGCCACCGTGCCGGTGACTTGCAGGCAGAACTCGGCTCTCAACCGGTGCGCTCGGTCCGCCATATCGCCCTCGCGGAAGACCACCTGCGCCACCCCCGAGGCGTCCCGCAGGTCGATGAAGATCACCCCACCGTGATCGCGGCGGCGGGCGACCCACCCGGTCAGGGTGACGGTGTGCCCGGCGTGCTCAGCACGCAGCGTGCCGGCATGGTGGGTGCGCATCACGAAGCTGGCTCCTCGATCTTGACGACGGACTGGCGACCCTGCAAAGGCTAACCGCGTACGCAGCCGGCTTCCCGCCCGTCCCCCACCGGCGCCGTAGCCGGGAGCAGCTCGGGTCCATCCTTGACCTTAACAATGGTTCAGATTGCAAGCTGACGGTCGACCGCAACTTGCGGGCACCGAGTTGAGGAGGCACTGCAATGTCCAGCACTGAGATGTTCAGTACTGACCGCACGACGGAGCACCACGGTGGCGCTCAACCAGACAAGCGCTTCCGACGGTTGAGCTGGTGGCAGGCGATCACCGCCGGGGCCGTGGCCGCTGCGGTGGTCAACCTCGTGCTCTTCTTCATCGGTGGCGCGGCAGGCGCCTCGTTCGCATTTGTCGACCGCGGCACTCTGCATGAGATCGGCGCCTGGGAAGTGATCAGCGCCACGGTGCCCCCGCTGGTGGTGGGAACGGGCCTGGCCACGTTGCTGGACCGCTGGTTGTCCTGGGTGATCCGGTTAGCACAGGTCATCGGCGGGGGCCTCGCGCTGCTCACCGTGGCAGGGCCACTCACGACCGACGCTGACGGCGCAACCCGGGTCGCGCTCGCACTGATGCACGTGGTGTTAGCGGTAGCCGTCGTCGTCACCTTGGAGGCGATCCGACGCCGGACCAAGACCAGCCGCCAACTGTGACGCCGATGGACCCGCTTCCCCATCACCCGCTCAGCGGACTCGTCGTGCCGACGCCGTACCGGCGGGCGAGCTGGGCGACACGCGCGGAGATGTTGCGTTGGTAAGCCTTAGGGGCGTAGGCCCCGTTGCGGTAGAGCTCCTCGTAACGGGTCATGAGTTCGGGATACTCGCGTTCCAACCAGGTGAGATACCACTCCCGCGCGCCGGGACGCAGGTGGAGTACGAGCGGGGTGACGCTGCGCGCGCCGGCCGCCGCGATCGCCCACACCGTGGCCTCGAGCTGGGCAGGCGAGTCGGTGAGGTACGGCAGGATCGGCGCCATCAGCACCCCGCACCCGATGCCCGCGTCGGTGAGTGTGCGGCACACACTGAGCCGGGCGCGTGGTGCAGGCGTGCCAGGTTCAACCTGCCGCCACAACGTCTCATCGACGAATCCCACCGAGACGTTGACCGACACATCAGTGACCTCCGCGGCCTCGCGAAGCAGAGGGAGATCGCGTAACACCAGGGTGCCCTTGGTGAGGATCGAAAACGGATTTCGCGTGTCGCGCAGAGCCTCAAGAATGCCGGGCATCAGGCGGTAGCGGCCCTCGGCCCGCTGGTAGGGGTCGACGTTGGTACCCATTGCGATATGGTCCCCGGCCCAACGCGAGGAGGTGAGCTGCTTACGCAACAGCTCCGGCGCGTTGACCTTCACCACGATCTTCGATTCGAAGTCGAGGCCAGCGTCAAGATCGAGATATTCGTGTGTCCGCCGGGCGAAGCAGTAAATGCACGCATGACTGCAGCCCCGGTAGGGATTGACTGTCCAGCTGAAGGGCATCCGGGAGACGCCCGGTACCTTGTTGATGACCGAGCGGGCCCGTATTTCATAGAAGGTCATCCCACGGAACTCCGGAGTGTCGAAGGTGCGCGTCATGACCTCCCCCACTCCGAACAGCGCCTCCTGGGCGGACTCGTCGGACAGCGTCAGGTTGTCCCATCGCATCGGCCCACTCTATCGAACCTATGTTCGATCCGCTAGGAACTGGGGTGCACCGATCAGAGAGGGATACCCAGTCGATGAGTGCAACTGACCGCAGCAGCGGCAGGCACCACTACCGGCGGGCTACTGAACCGGCACCCCCAGCACCGAGTCACGGCCATGGTCACGGGGGACACGGACCGGCGCCACCGGCCTCTCGCCGGGTAAGGATCTTGCTGGCCGCGGTGTTGGTGCCGGTCGCGCTGGCCACCCTGGTCGGCCTGTGGCTGACCTGGCCCAGCGACACACCGCGCAGCGGTGTGGACATCGGGTTCGGACAGCGGCCGGTGCATGGGGAGGTTCTTGCGGCGAGCTCCGCCCCGTGCAGCAGCGGCAGTGCCAGCATCGGCGAGGCCGATGAAGCCAAGAAGTGCATCGCGCTGGATGTCCAGCTCACCAACGGCGACTCACCAGGTGCCACGATCCAGCAGGTGTTACCCGACGAGCCGAGCACGCCGCGGTTCACCGTCGGTGACCAGATCGTGCTCGCTTACACCGGCGGGGATCCCACCGATCCCGGCGCATATCAGATTCAGGATTTCCAACGCGGTGTTTCCATGCTGTGGCTCGTTGCGCTGTTCGCCGCGGCGGTACTGCTACTCGGCCGGTGGAAAGGCCTGGCGTCGCTCGCCGCGCTCGGTTTCAGCTTTCTGGTACTGGCGGTTTACCTGTTTCCCGCGATCCTCAACGGTACCGACCCAGTGATTGTCGGCGTGCTGGCCGCCGGGGTGATCATGTTCGGGGTGCTGTATCTCACCCACGGTGTCTGCGCCCAGACATCCAGCGCAGTGCTGGGCACGGTGTTGAGCCTCGGCCTGATCGGCGTGCTGGGTACCGCTTTCTCCGCAGCCACTCAGCTGACCGGATTGGACGACGACACCGCCAACCTCATCAGCGTGCTCGGACAGGGAATTGACGCCCGCGGGCTGCTGCTGGCTGGAATGATCATCGGTGCACTGGGCGTGCTCGACGATGTCACGGTGACCCAGACCAGTGCGGTGTGGGAATTGCGTCGAGCCAATCCCACCCTGGGCGCTCGCGCCCTCTACACGGCTGCGTTGCGGATCGGACGGGACCACATCTCGTCGGCGGTGAACACCCTCGCACTGGCCTACGCCGGTGCCGCGTTACCCGTGCTGCTGGCTTTCTCGCTGTCCGGACAGAGCTTCGGCACGCTGATCACCGCACAGAACGTCGCCCAGGAAGTGGTGCGCACCCTCGTCGGCAGCATCGGCCTCGTCGCTGCCGTCCCGATCACCACAGCGATCGCCGCGGTCGTCGCCCGGCGCGATGACATCGAGTCAGCTGCACAGCACTAATGACCACACCAACGGTGACTGTACCGACGTAAGACGACCTTGCGATGACTGCCGGACACAGGTCCGGTCACGTCCGCACGCAAATAGGATCTGAACACTCTTGGAAGCTATGAGGAGCACCAGCTCACAGACCCCGCGCTCGACCGGGTGCGGCAAGGCCGTGCAGGAACGGGTTGGTGGCGCGTTCCCGACCGATGGTGGTGTGCGGGCCGTGCCCGGGGAGCACGACGGTCTCATCGTCGAGTACCAGGATCTTATCCCGCAGCGAGGTAAGCATCTGCTCGTGGTCACCGCCGGGTAGGTCGGTTCGTCCGATCGAGCCGGCGAACAGCGTGTCGCCGGAGACGAGCAGGGTCTGCCCCTCACCGGGAGCATCACCACTGACCGAACGGAACGTCACCGATCCTCGGGTGTGGCCCGGGGTGTGGTCGACGGTGAAGGTCAACCCGGCCAGCTCCAAGGACGTACCGTCGGCCAGCGCGCGCACCTCGCGAGGCTCGCGCAGCTGGACCCGACCGCCGAAGAACTGCCACGCATCAGCGGACAGTGCACGCATCGGGTCAGACAGCAACACGCGATCCTCAGGGTGGATCCAGGCCGGGATGTCATGGCCGTCGCACACCGGAGTCACCGCGAAGATGTGATCGAAGTGCCCGTGGGTGAGCAGCACCGCGACCGGGTCGAGTCGGTGCTTGCGCAACACGTCGTCCAGTGGCTGCTGTGCACCTTGACCGGGGTCGACAACCACACATGGGCCGCCCACCTCGGCAGCGAGTACGAAACAGTTGGCTTGCAAGGAGCCGGTGGGGAAACCTACGACGAGCACCGTGACTCCTCTTCGGTGACGGAGATGGCCATCCCCAGCGTAGG
>JALZDN010000112.1 GCA_030862525.1 Actinomycetota bacterium
CTTCTCGGCCACCGGTCACATCATCACAATCACAGCTAGATCCGCAGACCTAGCACCTGGCTCGCATCCGCGCGCCGCGGGCCGCGGTTCGCCGTCAGCGCCCGGGCAGCGGGCCGATGGTCTGGCGCTCAAGGACGACGGTGCGGTCCCCCAGGACGGCATCGAGTTGCACGGCCAGCGGCGGGAAACGCAGGTCCATGGTGCAGGGCCCGGAGCTTGTGGTGACCTCCACCAGTACGATACGGACCATCCGTGGGGTCTGCTCCCGCACGTCGGCGTGCACCTGGGTGCAGCCACCCTCCTGACCGTAGAACCCGACCATGTGGCCGTCGTCCTGAATCCATGCCAGCCGCGGATAGTCTGGCGGCAGCGCTGAGGAATCGATCTGCGCTGTAGGCAGCGGTCGTACCCCGTGGGGTGGGGCAGGCCAGTTGGGTACCACGTCTCGTCCGGCCGTCGATGCGTCAGTCATAGGGGCTGTCGGGATCTAGGCCATGCAACGGGAAGATCGCGCGCCGGGTCTCCAGGATCGCCCGATCCACACCGTTGTCTGCGGTCCCATCCCAGGGCGTCCAGCGGGCCTCGACACCGTCGGTCATCGAATTCGGCAAGTGCACGCCGCGAGCCACAGTGGCGGTATGAGCGATCCAGGTGTCCGGTACCGGAGTGTTTCGGTCGACCTCGCGGTCGAGCAGGGTAGCCAGCAGATGTGTCCACGAACGAGGCACCACCCGGAACAAGGAGTACCCTCCCCCGCCCAGAACCAGCCAGCGCCCGTCGGCCGTCGTGTCGGCCAGCTCGGCCAGTGCGCGGTGGGCGGCCCGCTGGCCATCCACCGACAGCGCAAGGTCGGCGAGGGGGTCCTCGGTGTGCGTGTCAGCGCCGTGCTGGGTCACCAAGACCTCCGGCTCGAACGCGCGCAGCAGGGCCGGCACGACAGCGTGGAAGGCCCGCAACCATCCGTCGTCACCGGTACCGGGTGGCAGCGGCACGTTCACCGCCGAACCTTCAGCGCCGGGGGCCCCGACGTCGGCGGAGTTCCCCGTGCCCGGCCACAGCGTGGCCGGGTGCTGATGCAGCGAGATGGTGAGGACCCGGGGGTCATCGGCGAAGGCCTCTTGCACACCGTCGCCGTGGTGCACGTCGATATCGACATAGGCCACCCGGGACGTGCCACCGTCGAGCAGCCGACGAATCGCCAGGGCACAGTCGTTGTAGATACAAAAACCTGAGGCGTAGTCGCGCATCGCGTGGTGCAGCCCGCCGGCGATATTCGCCACCCGGTTGGCGCGGCCCGTGAGGATCTCCTCGGCGGCGAGCAGCGAGCCACCCGCGACCAGTGCCGAGGCCTCGTGCATCCGATGAAAAACCGGGTTATCCGAGGTGCCCAAGCCGTGTCCGACGTATCCACGCGGCGCGTTCTTGACCGCGGCAAGGTAGTCATCGGAGTGCACCAGGTGTAGCTCTTCGTCAGTTGCCTGCACCGGTGCCAGCAGCGCAACGCCGTCCAGGACGCCCAATGAGCGGGCCAGCCGGATGGTGAGATCCAGCCGGACGGGGTTCAGCGGGTGCCGCCCACCGAGGTCGTAGCCGAGGAAGGCCTCGTCCCAGACGACAGCCGCGCGAGCAGCGCTCATGCCTCCTGACATTACCGACCGATGCGGGCACGCGGTGGGTGACAATTGCTATCCGGGACTTGGGCCGGTGGCCACTGGCCGGTCGAGATCGGTGCACCACTGCGACCACGATCCGACGTAGAGTCCCGCCGGGTGCTCAGGCGAGGTGACTCCGGCCAGTTCCAGTCCCAGCACCAATGCGCACGCGTTGACCCCTGATCCGCAATAGGCGCCGATCTCTGCGCCGACGGCACCCCACCGCTGCGCGAGTTCTCGCAGCCGACTGGATGCCAGCCATCGCCCTTGTGCATCGGTCAGCTCGCCGAATGGCGCGTTCACGGCGCCCGGTACGTGGCCGGCCCGCGGGTCCACCGGCTCGGTTTCCCCGCGGTAGCGGGGCGGCACGCGCGCGTCGAGCAACACACCGTCGCGGGCCAGCGCCGCGGCCTGCGCTGCGTCGAGAACTGGCATTGCTCCGGGCCGCACCGTGATCGCGCCCACCAGAGGTTCGGGCACGTCGATGGTTACCGGTAGTCCAGCGGCCCGCCACGCTGCGATCCCCCCGTCGAGCACCGTGACCGCCGAATGTCCCGACCAGCGCAGTAACCACCACAGCCGGGCCGCCACCGACCCGTCCGCCGCGTCGTAGGCGATCACCGGCGCTGTCGGGTGGATACCTGCGGCGCGCAGGGTGGCTTGTAACGCTGCCGGCTTCGGAAGGGGGTGCCGCCCGTCGATGCCCGGTGGACCAGCCAGCTCCGTGTCCAGATCGAGGAAGACCGCGCCGGGCAGGTGGCCAGCCTGGTACTCGGCCCAGCCGGGTGCCCCGGTAAGCGACCACCGCACGTCCGCCAGGATGGGCGGCTCAGGGCCGGTGAGGAGGGCAGCCAACTGACGGGGCGTGATCAACGGATGCATATCACCCATCTTTCCGGTCACTGCCAGCGAATACTCCGCAGTGTCCCCGGTGGACCACTATCATGGCACCAAGTAAAAGGAGACTGGTGTGAACGATCTCATTGACACCACCGAGATGTACCTGCGCACCATCTTCGAGCTGGAGGAGGAAGGTGTTGTCCCGCTGCGGGCGCGGATCGCCGAGCGCCTAGGACAAAGCGGGCCAACCGTCAGCCAGACAGTGGCTCGAATGGAACGTGACGGCCTCCTGACAGTGGCCGACGACCGACACCTCGAGCTGACCGCGGAGGGCCGCAACCGCGCCACGTCGGTGATGCGTAAGCACCGGCTGGCCGAGCGTCTGCTGGTGGATGTGATCGGGCTGGAGTGGGAGCAGGTGCACAACGAAGCCTGCCGCTGGGAACACGTGATGAGTGAGGCTGTGGAGCGCAAGCTGGTCGCGCTGCTGGGCAATCCGACCACGTCGCCGTACGGCAACCCGATCCCGGGGCTAGATGAGCTGGGGATCGGGGAAGGCGCCCCCCCGATCGAACCCGACTTGGTCCGCCTCGACGAGGTGGCCCGTCGCGGCGGGGGCACCGTGGAGGTGCGACGCATCGCCGAGAATGTGCAGGAGGATCCGGCCCTGATGGCGGATCTGCACAAGGTCGAGGCGGTGCCCGGCAATGTGGTGCAGGTGGCGGCTCTGGCGCGGGCCGGCCATCCGGTGGTGCTCTCCGGCGGGGGGTCCACGGTCGAGGTAGACGGCGCGCTCGCGCACGCAGTACTGGCCCGTCGGCTGTGACAGTGCTGTCGGGAGTGCGGCCAAGCAGGATGCGGTTGCTGGTCACCGGGGGCGCGGGCTACATCGGCAGTGTCTGCGCCGCTCGCCTGGTGGAGGCGGGCCACGAAGTCGTGGTACTGGATGACCTTTCCACCGGGCACGCGGACGCAGTACCAACCGGTTGCCGGTTCGTCGAGGGCGCGGTCGAGGACGCCGGACCGGTGTTGGCCGAGGGTTTCGACGGCGTGCTGCATTTCGCGGCCCGCTCCCTGGTCGGTGAATCGATGGCACAGCCGCAGCGCTACTGGCTGGGCAATGTGGTCGCCTCGGTGCGGCTGCTTGAGGCGATGCGCGAAAACGGAACTCCTCGGCTGGTGTTCTCCTCCACAGCGGCCACCTATGGCGAGCCTGCGTCGGTGCCGATCACCGAGGATGCAGCCACCCTACCCACTAACCCCTACGGTGCGACGAAACTCGCAATCGACCACGCGATCGGTTCTTACGCCGCTGCCCACGGCCTCGCCGCCGTGAGCTTGCGATACTTCAACGTCGCCGGCGCCTACGGTCGTTACGGCGAAAGGCACACCATCGAGACCCATCTCATCCCTCTCGTGCTGCAGGTTGCCCTGGGTCGTCGCGAGAAGATCATGGTGTTCGGGCAGGACTGGCCTACGCCGGATGGCACCTGCATCCGCGACTACATCCACGTGGTGGACCTCGCCGACGCCCATGAATGTGCGCTCGAGCAGGCTGTGCCCGGCGAACATCGCATCTACAACCTCGGCAACGGCACCGGCTTCTCGGTACAGCAGGTCGTGGACACTTGCCGGCAGGTCACTGGGCATCCCCTCCCGGCGCAGTCTGCGGCACGACGGCTGGGTGACCCGGCCGTGCTCATCGCCTCCAGCGATCGAGCACGCGAGGAGCTGGGCTGGAAACCGGAACGGGCCGAACTCGCCGCGATCGTGACCGACGCCTGGGACTTCGCCCGCGCCACCAACTGATCCGGTCATCGCTTCCGTCGCGATCGGCGCTTGTGATGCTTGCGCGAAGGTCGTGGAAGGGCCGCGGCGGCATCCTCCGCGACAGTGCGCAGCACCTCCGGCGGCAGTCCGCCGTCCAGTGCGGCTCGTAACAACCCGGACAGTGAGTGCTGCGGGCACGCCTGCAACGCCGCGTCCAACGCGACGCCGGCCAGTGCACCGTCCCCGCGAAGGTAAGCGACCAGCGCCAGCAGCGCCGCAGGTTCGGCCCGCTCCGGTGCGGGAGTCGCTCGGACAAGGGCCAGCCAGAGCCGCTCAGCGGCGACCGCGCCCGGTCCCGAGCACCAGGGCAGGCAGGCGTCGCGGACCCGATGGTCGCACAGCGCGGAGGCGACCTGGGTGACAATTGTGTCGCTCAGCGCGACATTCCCCGCGGCCGCCGCTCGGTGCAGCTCCCGCAACTGTGCGAACCTTCGGGCTACCAGCGCGGAGCTCATCGGGTGGTCGGCGTCGGCCGCGTCTAGGAGCACTGCCCGGCGTTGCAAAGCCGTGGGATCCCCCCCGTCCAGCAGGGCAGCCATCTCCTCCCGGCTGCCGAAGGTCACCGCACCTGCCGCGACCGTAGCGGCCGCCAAGGGACTGGCCGCTGGATCCGGCACCGTGCCGGCACACAGCGGGTCGTCGTAACAGCGCCATGGCACGCCGCCGATCGTCTGCGCCGTCCACACCGCGTGTACCAGTGGCAGCCCAGCGCTGGTCAGCATGTCGTCGAGGACGTCCACCAACGCGCGGTGCGGGAGCCACTGCTGTTCTTCGGCCCCGTCTGGGGTGAGATCACCCCCGATGACGACCAGAGCGACGCCGGTAGGTCGCTGTCGGACGATCGGTAGCAGCAGCTGTTCGGCCAGCAGCGGGACCTGGGCGTCATCGACGAGATCGGCTCGAAGGGTCAACCCCAGCCTCTTACCATGCAGTGCCAGCAGCACCATGGAGTCATGCGGGTGAAAGCCCAGCAGGTGCGGAATGGCGGCGATAAGTTCAGCGGGGTCAGAGAGCCGGATACGACCGGCGGCGGGTGCGCTCATGCCGTCGAACGGTCCTCCGGCATTGCCTCCGGAGACAGTCACGGCCTTGCCTGTTGTGGACTACAGGTATGGGTGTGGACTACTACCCCGCCAAACACCACAGCGGGCTACCGAATGTCGGTGCGGCGACTATCCTGAGGGGTCGCGCAACCCCCCGCTCACGGTCCGACCAGGCGCGGTCGTCGGCAGACATAGGTCACCGCAGGTGGCAGGTTCCACCAGACCGTGCGCGTGCTGAGCACCTCGTCGAACACCTCTCCGAGCAACGCACGGAACCGCCGGGCTGGACTCAGCGGCAGCGCGTGCACGTAGGCGAGGGTGGCGAACGAACCCCCCGGACGCAGGGTGCGTGCCGTCGCCTCAACGATGGCACGCTGCGCCCCGGCTCTGATCAGTGACCAGGGCAGTCCACAGAGCACTGCATCGGCGGCGGACACGTCGTGGTCAGCGAGCAGCCGCTCCAGCTCAGCGGCGTCCCCGACCAGAACCTCGACCTCAGGAAACTCGGCGCGCAGGCGCTCAGCCAGCACGGGGTCGATTTCGACCGCCACGTGCCGCCCGCGCCCAGCAAGCCGGTGCTCGATAGCGGTGGTGGTCGAGCCGGTGCCAGGCCCCAGCTCGACC
>JALZDN010000005.1 GCA_030862525.1 Actinomycetota bacterium
TCGCCACCTCGGTGGTGTCCTTTTTGAGCACGAACGTGGTCAGCCGGGTCAGCAGCGGCAGCGCGCTGTTGGGGTAGTTCGAGGTGAGCACCACCGCGCCCGGACCATCGGCCTTGATGTCTTGCACGTCGACGCCGGGCAACCGGCTGGCCCCCGACGGTGTCTCGCGCAGCCGCCGCAGCGACCACACGACATCGTCAGACGTACACGGGGTGCCGTCATGGAAGCGGGCGTCCTCGGCGATCGTGAACCGCCAGCTGCGTAGATCGGTGCTCTCCCAGGATGTCGCCAGGCGCGGGGCCACGGTGGCGTCCGAGCCAGGGGCGGTCAGGCAGTCGTACTGCAGGGAGATGATCAGGTAGTCGCTCTCGTTGGCCTGCACTCCATGCGGATCACGGGTGACCGCGGACGCTCTGCCCAGGGCGCCGACGCGCAGCGTCCCGCCACGTTGCGGTGGCCCGGTGGCGGACCCGGAACCCGCACCCTCGCGGCCTGACGTGCAGGCGGCGAGTAGTAAACCTGCACCCATGCCCGCACTGGTGCTCAACAGCTGTCGCCTGGTTATGGTCACTTCAAGTCGCACCCTTCGCTCGATCGAGTGTATGGCATGCCTAACCTAAAGTTTATTAACCCGCAAGTATCAGCGAAATAGTTACTAATAGTGAGATTCCTATGCCTGAGAGGCGCGGTAAGAACAAATTTTGGGCCGATAGCCGCCAGCTCACCGCGTTGGCGGTGCCAATCGCGCTCACCCAGCTCGCTCAGGTAGCGCTCACCACCACGGACACCGTGATGATGGGCCTGATCAGTACAACGGCGCTGGCCGCGGGTGGCTTGGCGATCGTGCTGTTCAACCAGGTCCGCACGATGGGCGTTGGCCTGGTCACCGCGGTGGGCAACCAGGTGGCCGCCGCCAACGCCCGCGATTGCGCGGACCGCCCAGCCCTGCTCAGGGATCTGGTGCGGGCCGGGCTGGTGATGGCCACCGCGGCCGGGATGCTCGGCGCGGCAGTGTTGATCGGACTCAGCCACGCGCTGGCCTGGTTCGGTCAGGATCCGGTGGTGATCCAGCCGGCGCAGCAGATGGTTCTCGCGCTCGCCCCCGGCCTGGTGCCGTGCCTGTGGTTCAACGTGATCCGCCAGTACACCGTGGGGATGCGCCGGCCGCAGGCGCTGGTGTGGATCACCGTGGCATCCATCGCGGTGAATGCGGGACTGAACTGGGGCCTCATCCACGGCACGGGGTTCCTGCCGCAACTCGGCCTCACCGGCATCGGGCTGTCCACCAGCCTGGTGTACCTGCTGTCCTTTTGTGCGCTGTACCTGGTCACCCGGCGCGATCCGGTGCTGGCGCCGACGCTGTCCCTGCAGATCTGGCGGGCCCGTCCTGCCACGGTGCGCCGGGTGTTGGGTCTCGGGGTGCCGATCGCGGCGACGTACGGCTCAGAGGCCGGATTCTTCTCAGTGGTCGCGTTGGTCGTGGGCAGCTTCGGCGCGTCGGCGCTGGCCGCGCACACCGTCGTCAGTCAACTCGTTTACCTCGTTTTCCAGGTGACGATCGGGTTGTCCCACGCGGCCTCGATCAGTGTCAGTAGTGAGTTCGCCGCCGGTCGGATCGACGCTGCGGCCAGGGCGGGCCGGCTCGCGCTGATCCACGGCACCGTGGTGATGGCGGTCGTCGCTGTGGTTTATCTGGCCGCGCCCGGTGTCGTATTGCGGCCCTTCCTCGATCCGATCGACAGCACCACATTCAGTGTCGCGGCCGGCCTGCTGCTGATCGCCGCGCTGATGCAGTTCTTCGACTGTGCGCAGAACATCGGTGTCGGCCTGCTGCGTGGGGTGGACGATACGAAGTCGGGTTTCCGGCTGACCGTGATCGGTTACTGGCTGGTGGGGCTGCCCGTGGCGGGGCTGCTCGGGCTGACGGCCGGGATGGGACCGGTCGGGGTCTGGCTCGGCCTGCTGTGCGGGCTGGCGGTCACCGCCGCCTTGCTGTTGCGCCGCTTCACCTCGACCCTCGCGCAGCGACGCCGGCAGACGGCCATTGCGTAGGGACGGCTGCCGGATCAGCCGCTGCGTCCCTGCCGCCAATAGCCCATGAAAGCGACCGCGGTGCGTGCAACGCCGTGGTCGTTGACCATCAATCGCCGAAGCCTCTTGATCATCATGGCTTCCCCGGCCAACCACGCGTAGAGCTCACCTCCAGGAGCATCGAGCTCGCCGGTCGGTCCTTCCGGTACGTCCCACACGCTGGATGTGTCGAGGTCCACATCCTCCAGGTCGGTCCCGGCCGCTGGTGGGTTCGGCCCGCACAGTTCGGTCAGGACCTCCGCCACGGCTGCCTCGAGCAACGACCCGTGGGGGGCCGAGCCGGTCGCATCCTGGCGTACCAGCCACCGCACCTCGATCCCGTCGGGTACGTCCCAATACTGCCGGTCGCCTACCGTCGGCACTTCGGCGCAGACGACGCCACGGGCCTGCGGTGGGAGTGACTCGACGATCGACGCCACCGCAGGGACAGCCGTCTCGTCGCCGGCAATGATCAGACGCCTGGCCGTCTCTGGCGGGGACCACTCACACCCCCACATCCGACCACTCCCCGGCCGGTCGGGAGCGGCCAGCGCGGCAACGTCACCGGGGTGGGCTTTCGAGGCCCAGGCCGAGGCGGGGCCCCCGTGGTTGCCGTCTGCGCCGTGCAGCACGAAGTCGATGTCCAGCTCGCCCACCTTGGGCCGGTGCGCCCGCACGGTGTAGGTGCGCATGGTCGGACGTATCTCTTGCGGCATCGCTTGCCATGCCGGGTACCAGCCGGGCCCGCTGGGGATGTCGACCACCGTACGACCAGGCTGCGGCAGCAAGAGCTTGATCCGCTGATCGACGCCGGCAGCACGGAAAGCCTGCAGGCACTCACCGGTGAACGTGACGCGCACGAAGCTGGGTCCGAGGCGCTCGCTGCGAGCCACCTCGACGAGGTAAATCCGGTATGGGGGCGCTTGCTCGCCGTTGGGTCGCCGCGCCCTGGGTGTCGGTGCCATTCCCCGCCTCCCCATCCTTAGGAGAGGCTACCTATGTTGCCCAGAGGGCCGTGCACAGCCGACTCACTGTCCTGGCCGGGCACAACGGGGCTCGCTGCGTGACAGCTGGCTCGTCGTAGCAGAGGCGCCGGGACTGGCGATCGCCAGCCCGAGCTCCTCGGCGGCACCGAGCAGGCGCTTGTCGTAGCTGACGAATGCGGTCAGCTGGCCGCCGAACACTGCCTGCGCAGTGGCCAGGTGGATGGTGTCCAGTGAGCGCAGATCCGGGGATTCGTAGCCGGCTGCCGTCGTACGGACGAGTTCATCGATCTCATACCGGGCGATGCGCTCAAGTACTGCTGGTACGGCGGCGAGCAGGGCAGGTTCGGTTCGCCGAAGGGCCCGCGGCAGCTCGACCTCGGCCAGCGCCGAGGTGACCAGCGTCGTGCTGGCTCGCGCCTCGAGCCAGTCGGCCAGGGCGTCGCTCGCCGGCTCGCGGCGGATCAACTTCACCAGCGCCGCGGTGTCGAGGTAAATCATCAGTAGCGTTCCTCGTCCCGCAGCTCACGTATCAACTCACCGGCCTCATGGTCAGTCCTGATCGGCCCGGTGGGACGTGGCACCGGCCCCCGGGCCGTAGCTGGGCGCAGCTTGCCGGACGCGATGAGATCGGCCAGCGGGTGCGGTTGGGCTGGGATCAATCGGGCGATGATCGCGCCTCGTTCCGTGATGTCGATTTCCTCACCACGCTTGACCCGTGCCAGGACACCGGCGGTGTTCTGATTGAGTTCGCGGACGGGCACTTCGCGCATGCTTGCAATGGTAGTACTTATAAGTACTACTGCTCTGGACGGACTGTCGGTGTGTGGATCGGAGCAGCGACGTGCACAATAAAACCTTGCGGCGCGCTCCGCGAGCTGCCGGATGCGCTGCCTGCGACGCCAACCACCACCGATGAGGAGCGATGGCCGACCCCGAGCCCACGACCGATGTCGCGTGCAGTGACCCGGAGCTGTCCGAGGAACTTCGTGACGCGCTGGTGCTGCTGCGTGACCGCAGCGACAACGACAGCTTCCGCACCTTGGTCGATGACCTGCTGGCCGGACGGTGCAGCCTTCTTGAGGCTTCGGGCACGGCAGCGTTCAGCGACGTGGTCTTCGCGCGGATCGCCCAGGAGTTCAGTGAGCTGACCGAGGACGAGAAGCGCAACCTCGTCGGGCAAGCCGAGCCAGCCGGCTCATCCGGCGCAATAGGTTCCTGCGGTGCCCCGTGTGCCGGCTGCACCAGCATCTGCGCGGCTTCCAGGGACAGCGGATCCCGCTGACCCGCGCGGGCGAGGCATTGCCCGCGCGGCGATGGAGCATGTCGTGAACTCGACTCCACCGACGCCGCACGAGCAGCTGCTCACCGGCGGCGTATCGCAGCACTACGCCGACTGGCGAAGACTTCCATTGAGTAGGAGTAGGAACTCCTTGAGAAGCTCGCTGACGATGTCGTCCTGGTGTATATGCTCACCTGCCGTCTGGCGCATCAGTACGCTCGTGCAGGCGTTGATGAAAACTTCACCCAAGATCTTCGTTGTGGTAGAAGCGATGGTCGTATTGATAGTTGTGCCACTACCAGGGAAGATCTTGAAGAAGCTTGCCGCCGTTCGCGCCACAGAAGCCACGCCGAGGACTGTCGCGAAGGCGGTAGCGATGGCTTTGGGATCGACCCTGAATCCCATGATGGCGCTGATCTGACCCAGCATGCTGATCTGCAGCGCGCTCAAGGGAATGGAATCGGCGAGCGGGATCGGAGTAGCCGCGATCAATGCAGACGTACCCATATTGACGTTTACCGACCGCCTTGCCTCGGCGATCTTGAGCTCTAGTGATACCCGTTGACAGCTCGCCAGCGTATGCCGTTCCGCATCAGGCAGCTGATGGCAAATCGATCTCACGAGATCAGGGAGGCCGAACGGGGCGAGCTTGACGCCGGCGACGCGGTCTTCTTCCGCCAGTGTCATGAAGCACTGTCCATCCAGGACGGGAAGGCCAAGCGACGTGAGGTATTGGGCAAACTTGAGGGCACGGGGATCGTCAGGCGTGGGACACTGCGTGAGCACGAGGGCCACCAGGACATCCTTCGCCAGTGCTCTTACGATGTCTGACTCAACTGTTTCGAAACGTTCATCGCGAGTCCGGACGCAGTAGAGACAAAAATGAACCCGGGTGTCATCGTCTCCCATTTGCTTCTTGATTTCAGTAAGGTAATTTCCCGCTATCAGATCTGCCGCTACACCCAGCTCGATTCCGGGGGTATCATACACCGAAATCGGGAGATTCGGCCGAACATAACGTCGAATGCTCTGGGTAATCGAAGCGCCAACACCGGTGGGGGCGATCGGCTCGCCAAAGATGGCGTTGACCAGCGTGCTCTTCCCGACACCGACTCGACCGGCGAGCATGACGTTGAGTCGGGTCTTACCCCGCAGTGCCTGGGAGAGTCCTTCCCGGAAGAATTTCTCCAGGTTGAACTCGTCCTGACCCTCTGGCTTATACCGCAGCAGGCCGGTAGCAGAGCCGTCCATCGAGCCGCCTTGATTCCGCCGCTTCCATCCGGGGTCTGGCTGGCCGATCTTGCTGGCAGTGATCGCACGCTGGCCGGGCCATACCGTGACATCCCGTGGATCCATGGACGACCTCCTGGCCGATCGGTCGGATGCTAACGCTGGCGGCAGTCGCACATGGAGTAATTGATCACTAACCCCGCGACCCTGGTGGTTGATCGACTCAACCAGGACGCGGTCACGCTCTCCTCTTGACGTTGCGACGCTGTGCTAGGACAACGACGTGATGCGGACGGCGTTGCCTTCGAGCTGATGTCGATCTCCACGATCGCGGAGAGATACCCGAACTGTCCGATTTCTGTCCGCGACTATGCAGAGCCGCTCCGGCTGCGCGGCTCGGGAACTGGCGGCGGTCTACGGTCGGACGACCTGGTGTCCGCCTGGCGCTGAAGTGCCCTTGATCACGGCAACCGAGAGGGCGGGAGTCGCGTCGTAAGGGACATCACGACAAAGTGCGGTGCCGGGCACTGAGGGTGCTCACACCGCGTCGAGCAAGAGGTGGCGATGAATCCGCACGACAGGCGGCCCCAGCTGGAGGTCCGCAACGCCGCGATGCGCCAGCAGGTGAACTCGCTACTAGCCGGGCTCAACCGGCAGTCCGCGGCACTGCAGAGCGCGCAGACGCAGGCGGCCGAGGTGACCGGCCGGGCCACCTCAGCGGACGGCTTGGTGACCGTCACCGTCAATGCCGTCGGCATTGTCACCGACGTGCAGTTCGCCCCGTCGGCATTCGACCGCAGCACTCCGGACAAGCTGGCCCGCAACGTCGTGGCCGTGACCCAGCAGGCCGCCGACGCCGCCCAGCGACAAGTCGAGGACGCGTTGGCGCCGGCCCGCGGCGAACTCCCAGACCTGCCCGATGTTGTCCCCGGAGCGCCGTCATTGAAGGACCTGCTGCCCAACATGTCGTGGATGAGCCGGAGCCCCCAGCGGTCACCCGAGGACGACGAGGACTTCAGCACCAGGTCCGTGCTGTGGGGAGGTGACCGATGACTGCCGGAGCGGGGTTCCACGTCGACCCGGTACGCCTGCGCAGCGCGTCACCGCAGTTCGACGCTGCGGCCGACCAGTTGGAGGACGCCCGCACCACACTAGAAGCAGCGCTGGCCGCCGAAGGCCCCTGCTGGGGTGGTGACGACGCCGGTCAGACGTTCGCGCGGACCTACCTGCCCCAGGCAGAGGCGACCACCAGGGCGGTGGGCAGCATCGTCGCGGCGTTGCGCGCGGTCAGGGTGGGTCTCGATACCTCGGCCGACACCTGGGAAGGCTGCGATCAGGGCGCGGCAGGCCGGCTCGGTGCCAGGGGAGGGCGGCAGCGATGACGATCCAGATCCCGGAAGCCGTCCAGTGGCTGGTACCCATCGTGGTCGGCGCCGACTGGCCCGAGGGCGATGAGGACGCGCTGCGCCGCCTCGGGCAGGCGTGGGAGCAGGCGGCGACGGCCATCGGCGAGGTCACCGGCGACGGCAACGCCGCGGCGCAGGCAGCGCTCAGCGCCATCCAGGGCGAGGCGGCCGACGCATTCGCCGAGCACTGGGATCGCTTCGTCGCCGGTGACGAGCAGTTCCTGGTCACCTTGCAGCAGGCCTGCGATCAGCTCGCACAGGGCTGCGACGAGACCGCGCTGAACATCGAGTACACCAAGCTGAGCATCATCGCGGCACTGCTCGTCCTGGCCGCGCAGATCGCCGCGATGGCCGCCGCCGCGTTCGCCACCTTCGGGGCGAGCACCGCAGGAATCCCGATCGCCCAGGCCGCGACCCGGATCACCGTGCAGTTGGCATTCCAGGAGCTGATCAAGCAGATCGCGCTCAAGGCCGCCGTCAATGTCGCGATCAACGTCGGGGTGGACGGGGTGATTCAGGGGCTGCAGTTCGCCCGCGGCGACCGGGCGAGCTGGGACGTCGGTAACACTGTGGACGCTGGCATCTCCGGGTTGATGGCGGGTGCTGCAGGGGGTGCGGTCGGTGCGACCAGCAAGTTGATCGGGACGACGACCGCAAGCTTCGGCGAGGCGGCGCTGCGTAGCGCGGGCGAGGGGGCGATCGCCGGCGCAGGCGGCAACGCACTCAACGATCTCGCTCACGGCAACGCCCCGTCGTTGCAAAGCCTCGAATCCGGCGCGGTGTCCGGCAGTGTTGGCGGTGCGCTCGACGGGACCACGAACCGTCACCAGGGGCTGGACGAGACCTGGCATCGTCCAAACGACAGCGAATACATTGCCGGACCCAACACCCAGGGATGGCGATTCACGACGGAGGATGGCGCCGAGGTGCGGGCGAATGTCGAAAGTCCCTACACCGGATCCTGGAACAGCGGCCGAGGCAAGCACATCCCCGACGATGGCGGACCCAACAACGTCAACGTCGACAACGATGACTACCTGCTGCCGACCTCACTGGAACCGACGCGCGACATCTGATCAGAGCTTTCCCGCCACGGTTGCCAAGCCTCCAGCGGGGCATGGTCGGGCCGGAGGTCGCCCCAGTCCGGGCTGCCCGGCGGCAGCGCATTGTCCTCCGCGAGGCGCAGCCGCCTGCGTACCCGGATCCAGTCCGCGGTGCACACTGCGGCAATCGCTAGCGCCACAGCTGCCGCCACAGGGAAGCCGGTATCCACTCCGGCGCCTCGGGCAATGGACTCCGTGAGCAGGGCTGAGCCGAAGAACGCTGCCGGAATCGCGACGACGAGCCGGAAACCACCCTTGCGCTGGGTGAGGGAGCCACCGCGCGTAGTCGTGGTGAGCTGTCGGGCGGCCCAGGACTGCAGCTTGTGCCACTGCGCCACTGTGAGAGGGGCCAATGTCAGCGGGGCACTGATGTCTTCGCGGGGCATGGCTGCGGCCCGCCCGCGGATGATCGCGGCGAGCTCGCGTGGGGAATCCACCGGGATCAGCCACTGCTGGCGTCCGGATACCACGCGCAGCGCCGGCCCCCGCCCCAGCCGCGTCCATCGCGCACCTGGCACCGGCCACCAGCGCACCTCGTTTCCGGCGAACTGGCCAGGCTGGGCGACCGTCAGCTCCGCCAGCGACAGCGCCTGCGGTACCGCACCCCCCGCGCCGGCGCTCAGCTTGAGCACGATCCGGTCGCGCTGCACGAGCAGCGTGAAGCTGCTCCCTCGCACCGGAATCTCCAGCCGGGACTCGGCGAGGTCGGTGCCGACCGGACGGATCATCATCCGGCGCCCGGCCCAGGCGAGCAGCACGCCGACAATCGGGCCGAGCAACGCCGGCAACCCTAACTCCTGCACCGCGACGATGAGGGCCGTGGCAAGTCCCGACGCCAGGGCCCAGACCGGCCAGAGGCGCGGCTGCTGCAACCACCGCAGCCAGATCGCGGTCGCCAGCGCGGTCCACAGCGCGCAGAACACCAGGCGATAACGCACCAGGTCCGTCTCAGGCTGCAGCAGGCCACCGGACAACAGCAGCGCCACGGGCACCCCGACGATCCCCAGCAGCGCGAGCGGGAACCCAAGCCCCCACCGCACCGCCATCCCCGGACCGGCCCGGGGCGGGGATGGCGGACCGGTGATCGGACGCGCTATGGGTCCGGACGGTTCCGGTGCCGGCAGCACCTCCGGAACGTGCCCCTGCTCGGCGGGTTGCGCGCTGACCTCGATGGGCAAGGCGCCCACCGGAACCCCGCGCGCCCTGGTCACCCGGGCGCGGACCACCTCGGCGAACACCGCCGCATCGTCGACCGGCAGCACCGAGGCGGTGTCGCGGCACTGGATCACGACGACGTCACCGGGCGCCACGGACAACCCACGGCCGTCGGACAGCGTGATCCACGGACTGTCCTGCGACAGCACCGGGCGCGCACCGACCGCGGTGACGTCCGCGAGCGCGATCCGCTCGGTCTTCGAGCTCCAGGTCGCCCGGCCGGAACCGGAGCGGACCGCGATGATGATCTCTCGGTCGGTCAGCGCGACGCTGTCACTGTAAAACCAGGGCCGCTGACTGGTGCGAGGCTCGACGAGCACCTCGAAATCACCCTCGCCCAGCTCCGCAACCAGCGGCCGCAGCAGCGACCGACGGGCCCGTTCTGCGGCCACAGCCGGGATCAACGCGACCACCAGGACGAGCAGGATCCGCTGCGCCGGCGCCAGCGCGTCCTCGTC
This sequence comes from Actinomycetota bacterium, assembly GCA_030862525.1. Lineage (GTDB taxonomy): Bacteria > Actinomycetota > Actinomycetes > Mycobacteriales > Pseudonocardiaceae. The sequence goes on from JALZDN010000005.1 coordinate 9,748, forward strand.
CAGCACTGCGTTCACCGTGAACCCCAGCGCCATGGCTTGCGGAACCGCCACCGCCAGCGCCTGCCCCGGCCACTGCTGCGGCTGCTGCGCGCTCGGGCGGCGTCGCTGCAGCCAGAGCATCCCGGCCGGTGGCCCCACGGCGAGCGCAATGACGATCACCAGGGAATCGATCTGCTCGAAACGCGCCAGCGGGAGCAGTGCGACGGTGAGCGCGAGCGTCGACACGTGCAGCGCGACGGTGACCGCTAACCAGGCCCGGGTCCGCCGACGTCGACGCGCCAGCAAGCCCGCCCTCATCCATTCCTGATCTACGAGCACCGCGAACCCCTACCGTTGGCTGCGCGGAGCCTCTCACGTCCTTCCGGTGCCGATGGAGCCGAGCAGGGCTGGGCCCTCAGCCCACGGTGCCGTCGATGATCGTCACAGGCAAGTCGTCCGCGAAGCTTGATGGTGCCGGGCCGAACACGCGGCGGCTGGTGTTCACCACCTGGTGCCCGAGCGCGCGGTTGCCGGCGGCCCCGATGGCCGCGCCGATACCGAACGGCGCGACCCTGCCGATCGCCAGCACTCCCAGCTTGGGCCCGTACCTTTGCAGGAACCAGCGACCGAGGGTCTTGTTGATCGCGGTGATCGAGGACATCGGGATCAGATCCGGCAGCAGACCTGCCCAGTGCTGACCTGCCCGGGCGGCCATCTTCTCCACCAGGATGGCGCCACGGTCACCGAGTACGACGGCGAGCACCAACGTCCGGCGGCGCTCGACCTCTTCCACCCGGATACCGTGCACCTCGGCGACGGCCAGCGCGAACAGCGCCGTGGCCTCGAGAAAAACCGCCGTCTCCCCGCCACTGAGGGTGAGAGCGAGGACAGTGCCCACGCCAGGCGCGGCCGCGACGCCACCCACGGCGGCACCGGTGCCGGTCACCGCCGTCAGGTACTGCTTCTCCAGCACTGCGATGATCTCGGCCGGGGCCGCATCCGGCCGCGTTCGACGGAGCCGCACAACGTAACCGGCGACAAGTGACCGCTGAATGCCGATGGCCTTCTCAAGGGCGCCAAGCAGCACCTCAGGCAGATCCACCCGCCGATTACTCATGTTCCGACCTCCCACCGCGACAGCCATTGCCCGCAGCAGTGAGCCGTTGGCCACGCGGACGATCTCGTAGGCCCAGAAGCGTCGACAGTGCAGTGGAGGCTCGCCGACGCTGCGTCGCCACCGCAACGATATGCATTCGTTAAGCGAACCCGGTGTCCGTCAGGGTAAAACCTACTGAGGGGTCGCATCCGCGGTCCCCTCCAGAACGTCGAAGGGGGATAAACCTGATGCACAGACCGTTGAACGCCCGTCTCGCCGTACTTCTCGCAGGTGCCGCACTGCTCCTACCCACCGCCGCGGCCTGTGCCGGTGAGCAGGAGGCTCCCGCCGGTGAGCAGGAGGCCCCTGCCGGTGAACAGGCTCCCCCCGTCGGTGGGCAGGCCACTCCTACCGCTGCGCAGGAGGCACCTGCTGGTGAGCAGGGCGGCGACAGCGGCCAAGCCCCTCTCAACATCGTCGGCCTGACCGACAACAACCAGCTTGTCGAGTTCTCCTCGGACAACCCCACCCCCCGCGAAACCGGCACGATCAGCGGTCTCGGCGACGGTGACACCAAGCTGATCGGCATCGACTACCGGGCGAAGGACGGCAAGCTTTACGGCGTCGGCGACAAGGGCGGCATCTACACCGTCGAGACGAGCGGCCAAGCGACCAGCGTGGGAAAGCTGACGATCGCCCCGGAGGGCACGAACTTCGGGATCGACTTCAACCCGGCCGCCGACGCGCTGCGGGTGGTCAGCGACACCGGCCAGAACCTGCGGCAGCCGATGGCCACGACCCCACTGCCGGCGACCGTCGCCGACAGCCAGCTGAGCTACCCACCGGCACCTGGGACCGCCCAGCAGACCCCCGGAGTCACCGGCGCGGCGTACACGAACAACGACAACGACCCGAACACCGCCACCACGCTGTACGACCTGGACAGCACGACGGACCAGATCGCGCTCCAGTCGCCGGCCAACTCCGGCCAGCTCGCCCCCACCGGCAAGCTCACCGTCGACGCCGGTTCCAGCGGCGGGTTCGACATCTACAGCACGACGAGCGGCGGCTCGATCACCGGCCAGAGGGCCTTCGCCACGCTGCCGGTCGGCGGCCAGTACGGTCTCTACCGGATCACCCTGTTCTCCGGTAAGGCCGAGCAGGTCAGTGGCCTCGACCGCAACGTGGTCGACATCGCGATCCCGCTGAACCAGTAGTTACCGCGGCTGCCACGGCTCCCTCGAATCTGGGGAGCCGTGGCAGCGCGACCACCCCCTCAGCTAATCGAGCTGGCCACGAATCGCTCCACGCTCAAAGTCCGTCGTGTGGATGTTGAGGTAGAAGTCCGATGGACGGTTGATGATGTCCCGAATCGTCTTTCGGTCGCTCGTTACGCAGCCCGCAACCGTATCGTGACTCCCCTTGTAACGTTGATCGTTGAAGAAATCGATCGCATGTGGACCGTCGGCATGCCGGCGCGCGGCGTGCAGATGTGCGGCGGTGACGTCGCCCTCGAGGCCTCTCCACTCGATGACGTAGCAGGCGACCCTACGGTCTTCGTCGAACGCGAGCCGCGCGACGCCGATCGCACCCCGATCTCCGCCACCGCGGACCTGGTCAGGGGTCAACCGGATGGAGAACTCAGCGCGGTCATACCCCCGATCGTCGTGCGCAGCCGCGGTGCCCGGGAGGGCGGCCGCGACGAGGATCGACGACACAACGGCGAGGCACGCTCCGAAACGTCTGAACATCAACAGTTCTTCCTTTCTGCAGTACCGCTCCGCAGTACCAACGCAGATGAACGACCCGTGCTCTGCTGTGACGGGTCCAGCACAAGGCGTAATCGCCGGTGCCGCTCCGTTCGTTAGCTGAGAGTCGCTAGAGTGCCGCGGATGTTCGTCAACCTGCGCCGTGCCGCCGTGTTCGTGCCTGCCGCCGATCCACCCCGCCAGGGTCGGCGGTGACGCATCGGTCGGGACGATCAGCAACGCACTGGGTTGGTCTCGTGGCGGTGCTTGTGGTCTGCGCGGCTGGGATCGTCTCGGCTGGGATCGTCGTGGGCACGCAGGCGATGCAGGGTCGGGCGCAACCTCAAGCCAAATCCACCAGGGCCGCAACGCCGGTAGAGCCGGTAACGCCGCCGATGGTGCCGATGCCATCAATCGAGCTAGTGCGGTGCACTCAGGAGTCGGCCATCGCGCAGTTGCCGATCCGGCGCCGGTTGGCCCAGCTGGTCATGGTCGGAGTGGACGCTCGGGGGCCGCAAGAAGCGCTCGCTGTCGTCAGATCCGAGCAGGTCGGTGGGATCTTCCTGCCGGGCTCTGCCACCGGTTTGCTGTCCGACGGAGCGCTGGAGCAGGTGCAGGCCGCCGCTGAGTTGCCGATCGCGGTGGCGGTGGATGACGAGGGTGGCCGGGTGCAGCGGATCGACACGCTGGACGGGGAGCTGCCCAGCGCCCGGTCCATGGCGGCGAACCTGTCCGTTGAGCAGGTCTACGAGCTCGCCGTGCAGCGCGGCGGCCAGCTTCGTGCGCGCGGTGTCACCGTCGACTTCGCACCCAGCGTCGATGTCTCCAGCCAGCCGGCCGGCGCCGTGATCGGGGATCGATCTTTCAGTAGGGATCCGAACACCGTGGCGCGTTACGCCGGTGCGTTCGCCAAGGGACTGCGCGACGCTGGGGTGTTGCCGGTGTTCAAGCACTTCCCCGGACACGGGCGAGCCACCGGTGACTCACACCGTGGCGCGGTGCGTACCCCGCCATTGGCCGAGCTGCAGAAAGTCGACCTGCTGCCCTACCGGCAGCTGCTCGATGGTCAGCCCGCCGCGGTGATGGTCGGCCACCTCGACGTACCGAAGCTCACCGAGCCGAACACCCCGGCGAGCATCAGCCCGGCAGCACTCGCGCTCCTGCGTGATCAGCTCTCCTTCGACGGTCTGGTGTTCACCGACGATCTTGCTGCTATGGCGGCTATCACCGACCGGGTCGACCTGCCCGAGGCGGTGCGTCAATCCCTCGCGGCCGGAGTGGACATGGCACTGTGGATCACCACGAACCGACTCCCCGAGGTGCTTGACCATCTTGAGCAGGCCGTTGCGGACGGATCCCTTCCCGAGTCACGGGTGAACGCCGCCGTCACGCACGTGTTGGCGGCCAAGGATGTCGAGCTCTGTTCGGGTGCCTAGCGGATGAGCCAGGTCATGATGCCGTCGGCGATGGCCGCCGCGTAGCGAGCCCGGCCGTCCGATGTGGACATCAGCGCGGCCTCCACCGGATTGCGCATGTTGGCGCACTCGACCAGCACTGCCGGGATCTCGGCGAGGTTCAGTCCGGCGATGTCCGAGCGAGCGTCCAGGCCACTGGAGCCGGTGTAGTCGGCGGTGGAGAAGCCGCCCCCGCGCAAGGCGTCGACGAGTGCTTCGGCCAGGGCCACTGAAGGTGGACCCTGGCTGGCGTGCAATGGCGGGTCGGAGTAGGCGACGTGGAAACCATGCGCGGACGGCGCCGCCCCGTCGGCGTGCAGGGAGACCATCGCGTCGGCGCCCGCCCGATTCGCGATCGTGGCGCGGTCGTTCACACAGGGGCCGACCCCGGCGTCGTCCGGTCGGGTCAGCACTACCTGCACTCCGCGCGCGGTCAGCGCATCGCGGACCTGCAGTGCGATGTCCCAGTTGAAGGCGTGCTCGGGGTAGCCACCATCGGTGGAGGTGCCGGTGGTGTTGCACGCCTTGGTGCTACCCCGACCGTTGGGAACCGGGCGGTTGATCTCCGCCGGGTGTGAGGCGTTGGCGCCGTTGTGCCCCGGGTCGAGCACCACTGTGAGCTCTACCGGTACCGCCAACGGGCTCGTTGAGCGCGACGGAGACTGCGTGGTCGGCGACATTGCCGACGGAGAGGCCGCCGGAGCCGGCTGCGGCCCGACTGTCCCGCATGCCGTGAGCGGAACCAGGCAGGACACGAGCATCCACGGTGAGAAGCCGCGCAGCGCCGGACGTCTTGTTCTCTGCGGATGAGGTGTCATCTGGCCGACGCCACCACGAACGGCTGGCCGTTGCCGGATACCCCGCACCGGCGGCTCCCTTCGATCTCGTAGTCATCGAACTTGACCGGCAGCCCGGCGGCGACGGCAATCCACGGGTGGTCCATCAGCTGCAGGTGCAGCTGCAGCTCGGCGGAAGTGCCGGAGTTGCCGCAGTCGGCAATGTGCTGGCCGGCCCGCACCGAGGCACCGGGCTCAACCCGCACGGAATTCTGCCGCACGTGTGCAAGCACGGCGTACACCCCGTCGCCAAGTCAA
>JALZDN010000010.1 GCA_030862525.1 Actinomycetota bacterium
AGACCGCTCGGGTTGGGCAACGCCCACACCAGGGTGGGGCCCAGGGCGGGCTGCAGCCCGACGATGGCGCGCGGTGCGGCGAAGGCAACCCGGTAGGCGGTGATGCCGACGACGCCCAGGCCAGCCGGACGCAGGTCGCGGACGAGTTCCCGGAGTCGCTCGCCGCCTGCCACCAATTCCGCCGTGCTCAATTCGTCGGCCCGGGCGGTTGCCCGGGATGCGATGTTGGTGATCCCGAGCCCCAGGGAAGGCAACAGGTCCTGCTCCTCGGGTCGCAGCCGCCGTGGGGTGAACCCGGCACCGTGCAGCGCCGGCCAGAACCGGTTGCCCGGCCGGGCGAAGTGATGACCGGTGGCGGCGGAGGCCAAGCCCGGATTGATCCCGCAGAACAACACCCGTAGCGGTGGGTGGTCCGGCCCGGGCAGCACGTCGGGAATCGTGCGGTCCCGCGCCTGAGCAAGGTCCGCGGGCTTCACCCGCGGTCCCCACCGCGGTGGGAGTGCCGTGGCGTATTCGGCTTATCGGCAGGCCGCGCAATGAGCGGATCCGCCGGGACGTCAGCGTCGCTCGAGCCGTCGCCCGGCTCGACATCCTTGCTGACCAGTGCCCGGGCCCCGGAGTTGAGCATGGCCAGCAGCGGCACCGCCAGCAGCGCACCGGCAATGCCGGCCAGCACCGAGCCCACCGCGACGGCCAGCACCACCGCCACCCCGTTGAGCTGGACAGCGCGACCCATCAACAGCGGCTGCAACACATTGCCCTCCAACTGCTGCACTGCGAGCACCACCCCCAGCACGATCAGCGCCGACCCCACACCGTTGGCTACCAACACCACCAGCACCGCGACCACCCCGGACACCACCGCACCGATCACCGGGATGAACGCCGCCAGAAACGTCAGCGCAGCCAACGGCACCACCAGCGGGGCACCCACTGCCAGCAACCCGATTCCGATCCCGACCGCATCCACCACCGCCACCAGCACTGTGGCCCGGATGAATCCCACCAGCGACGCGTAGCCACGCTGGCCGGCGACATCGAACCGGGCCCGGGACCAGCGCGGCACCCCCTGCAACGCAAAGCGCCACATCGACCTGCCGCTGTACAGGAAATAGATCAACGTGAACAACGCCAGCGCGGCACCGGCGAGGTACTGCCCGACGGTGTATGCGGTAGACAACGCACCTGAAGTGATCGAATCCCGGTTGGCAACCAACGACCGGCTCGCTGAATCCAGCAGGTTCTGCAGTTCGATCGGGGGCAGGCCAAAGGGTGGATCCTGCAACCACATTCGGATCTGCTGAAGACCGCCGGTGACCTGAACCTGCAATTCGGGCAGCCCCGTCACGAAGGCCTGGATCACAAACCCCAGCAGCCCACCGATCGCCGACAACCCGGCGATCACCACCACCCCGGTGGCAAGGGCCCTGGGCACCCGATGCCTGGTCAACCAGTCCACCACCGGACCCAGCAGCGCGGTTAACAACAACGCCACCGCCACCGGGATCACCACCACCCGCAGGGCGACCACCACATAACCCACCACCACGGTCAACCCCAGCACCACCAGCACACGCCAGGACACCGCGGCCGCCACCCGCAACGGGTAAGGCACCGCGGCCTCCGCATCACGGCTCGCCACGCGAGGGGGCGGGCTGGGATTCACGTCGTCACGCTATCCCGATCCTTGCTGGGACACATGGATGCTTGTCGTCGTCGCATGGCGTGCCGTAGCAACGACAAGCATCCATGTCGCGCTGAAGAGGGGGGTGCGCTAGTTGAAGGGAGGTTTGGTGAGTAGCGAGGCGGGTGGGGTGAAGCGGGGGCCGTAGCGGTCGGCCAGTTCCCTGGCTCGGGTGACGAAGCCGGCCAGGCCGCCGGGGTAGCCGGTCATGAACTGCACCACGCCGCCGGTCCACGGTGGGAACCCGATACCCATGATGGAGCCGATGTTGGCGTCGGGCACCGAGGTGATGACGCCCTCGTCGAAGCATTTCGCGGTCTCCAGCGCCTCGGCGAACAGCATCCGTTCCTTCATATCGGCAAACGGGATCGCGGCCGGACGAGACGGACCGAAGTGCTCGCCCAGGCCGGGCCACAGCCGGGTGCGCCGGCCGTCGGTGTAGTCGTAGAACCCCGCACCGCTCGAACGCCCCAGACGTTCGAAATCCAGCACCATCCGGTCAACGATCGCGTCGGCCGGATGCGGGGTCCAGGTGCCGCCCGCCGCCTCGACGCCACGCCGGGTTTCCTCCCGGATCTTGCGCATCAGCGTCAACGTCAGCTCGTCAACCAGCTGCAACACCGGCGCCGGGTAGCCGGCCTGCAACGTGGCCTGCTCGATGGACGCCGGGGCCGCGCCCTCGGCGAGCATGGCCACGCCCTCGTTGATGAAGGTGCCGATCACCCGGCTGGTGAAAAAGCCGCGGCTGTCGTTGACCACGATCGGGGTTTTGCGGATCTGCTGCACGACGTCGATCGCGGCGGCCAGCGCCGCGTCGGACGTCTGCTGTCCGCGGACGATCTCCACCAGCGGCATCTTGTCCACCGGCGAGAAGAAGTGCAGGCCCAGGAAGTCGGCCGGGCGGTCGACTGCTGATGCGAGGTCGGTGATCGGCAGCGTTGAGGTGTTCGAGCACAGCAGCGCATCGGGATCGACCACGTCGGCGATTTCAGCGAAGACCTTCTTCTTCACCGCTGGATCCTCGAACACGGCCTCGATCACCAGATCACAGCCCTTGAGGTCTTCCGTGCGGGCGGTCGGGATGATCCGGTCCAACATCTCATCGCGCTGCTCTGGGGTGGATCTACCCAGCGACACGGCCTTGTCCAGCAGCCTGGAGGAATATCCCTTGCCTCGGGTCGCCGCCGCGAGGTCGGTGTCCTTGAGCACGACGTCCATACCCGCGCGAGCACAGGAATAGGCGATGCCGGCGCCCATCATCCCGGCGCCGAGTACGCCGACCTTGCCGAAGGCGCGCCGGGGGTATCCGTCAGGGCGGCTGCCGCCGGCATTGATGTGCTGTAGGTCGAAGAAGAATGCCTTGATCATGTTCTTGGCGATCTGGCCGGTGGCGAGGTCCATGAAGTAGCGGCCCTCGATCTGCAATGCGGTGTCCACGTCCACCTGCGAGCTCTCGACGGCGGCACACAGGATGTGATGCGGTGCCGGCATCGGTGCACCCTTGAGCTGTTTGCGCAGCGTGGCCGGGAACGCGGGCAGGATCTGCGCCAGCGCCGGGGTGGATGGCGTGCCACCGGGGATCTTGTAGCCCTTGGCGTCCCAGGGTTGCTGCGCCTGCGGGTTCGCCGTGATCCACTGCCGGGCCTTGGCGAACATCTCCTCTGGCGTGGCGGCGACCTCGTCGACGATGCCGATCTCCTTGGCCTGCGCCGGGCGCACCTGCTGGCCCTGCAGCAGCAGCTGGGTCAACGCGTTGGCCAGGCCGAGCATCCGCACGGTGCGGACCACCCCGCCGAGACCCGGCAACAACCCGAGGGTCACCTCCGGGAACCCGATCTTCGAGCTTGGGACGTCCAGCGCGATCCGGTGATGGCAGGCCAGCGCGAGCTCCAGGCCACCACCCAGGGCGGTGCCGTTGATCGCGGCCACGACCGGCTTGCCCAGCGTCTCCAGCCGCCGCAGCTGGTTTTTGAGTAGCGCCAGGTGGGCGCTGAACTCGCGGGCATTGTCCGGGGTGATGGCGTGCAGCTCGTTGAGATCGGCACCGGCGACGAAGGTCTTCTTCGCCGAAGTGAGGATGATCCCGGTGATCGAGTCGCGTTCGGCTTCCAGGCGATCCAGAGTGTCGCCCATCGAGGTGACGTAGCGCTCGTTCAGCGTGTTCGCGGACTTGCCTGGATCGTCCAACGTCAGCGTGACCATGCCGTCGGCGTCGCCATCCCAGCGAATCATCCCTGCTCCCCTTGTCACAGTCGCTCGATGATGGTGGCGATGCCCATGCCGCCGCCGACGCACAGCGTGGCCAGGCCATAGCGCAGGTCGCGGCGCTCCAGCTCGTCGATCAGGGTGCCGAGGATCATCGCGCCGGTGGCGCCCAGCGGATGGCCCATGGCGATCGCGCCGCCGTTGACGTTGAGCTTGTCGTGCGGCACGTCCATTTCACGCATGAAGCGCAGCACCACCGCGGCGAAGGCCTCGTTGAGCTCGACCAGGTCGATCTGATCCATGGTCATACCGGCCTTGGCCAGTGCCTTGCGGGTCGCCGGTGCCGGACCGGTGAGCATGACCGTCGGCTCTTCGCCGGTGATCGCGCCGGCCACGATCCGGGCCCGCGGGGCCAGCCCGAGATCCCGGCCGACCTGCTCGGAACCGACCAGCACCAGCGCCGCGCCGTCGACGATGCCCGAGGAGTTGCCGGCGTGGTGCACATGCTCGATGCGCTCCACCCAGTGGTAGCGCTGCAGCGCGACGGCGTCGAATCCGGCCTGCTCGCCGAGTTCGGCGAAGGACGGCTTGAGCGCGCCGAGACCCTCGAGGGTGGCGTCCGGGCGCAGGTGCTCGTCGCGTTCCAGCACCACTGTGCCATTGCGGTCCCGGACTGCGACCACGGACCGTGCGAAGTACCCGTTGCTCCAGGCCTTGGCGGCGCGGTGCTGAGATTCCAGGGCGTAGGAGTCGACGTCGTCGCGGGTGAAACCCTCGATGGTGGCGATCAGGTCGGCGCTGATGCCTTGCGGGACGAAGCCGACGTCGTAGGCGGTTTCCGGGTCCATCGCGATGGCACCACCGTCGGAGCCCATCGGCACCCGGGACATCGACTC
>JALZDN010000088.1 GCA_030862525.1 Actinomycetota bacterium
CATTGTCTACGCCGTCGAGTCCGACTTCGACGCCAGGCAGGCCCGGAGCAATACCTTCGAGTTGGAGTGGCCGCCGGGATCCGGCCAAATCCGCAACTTCCCCGAGATCGATCGGGCCGAGTGGTTCGACTGCTCTACAGCCCGGGTCAAGCTAGCGCGCGGCCAGGCGGAATTCCTCGACCGGCTGCTCGCCGCGCTCTGCGATGATGAGCCTGGCTGACCACGGAGCGGCGCGATGAACCCATGCCGAAGAAGCTCGCGCAGCTGACCTACCACGGCCCGGGCGAGCGCGGTTAGCGCGTTAACCATCCGATTCTCAGTGGTGACCGCGGCCGCTGGTGTGAGAGCAGGCCGGGGCTTGCGTCAGGCTCGAGAATGCTGGCGATGAGGTTTTCGGCAAGTCGGTCGGGTTGCAACCACGATCCGTACCGGCCGGGTTCCCGGTACAGCGTGGCGAGCCACTCGCTGACCTCACGCAGTTGATCTGAGTCCAAGTCTTGCACGCCGGGAGCGGCGGCCAACACCGCTGGTACCCTATTGAAAACTCGCCGGCTGCGCCTCAATCCCACCAGCTATGCCACAGTTAGACCTGATACACCTAACAGGCGTCTCTTACCGACAAGTCCATTACTGAGTTTCGAAAAACTACCTACACCCAACCTGCCCAGCCAGAACAGTGGCTATCACCGCTTGTTCTCCCAATCAGAAGAGGTGGAAGTCGCAGCGAAGATGGCAGCATACGTGGCAGCCGGCATTGCACCAGCCGCGGCGCACCACGCAGCCCGCAACACAGGTCAATTAACACCCGGCGCGCGTGTTGTGATAGAACAGGCACGTAAGAACGGTCCCGTCGCATGTGGCGACTAGTCTTAGTTGTTCCCGAGGAGGAACTTGGCATGGCGCAGAAGATTATCCGTGAGTTCGTCGATGACATTGACGGTTCACCAGCCGAGCGGACGTTCTCGTTCGCTGTCGATGGAGTCTCCTACGAGATCGACCTGTCCACGCAGAACATTGCAGAGTTCAAGTCCGCTATCGGTGGCTTCATCGAAAGCGCCCGGAAGGCCAAGGGCAGCAGCGGACGTCGTACCCGCAGCGCTCCAGGTGGTGGCGGTGGGCAGTCCCGCGAGCAGACCCGAGCTGTACGGGAGTGGGCGCGCCAGCACGGCCACAACATCAGCGAGCGGGGCAGGATCCCGGGATCGATCCAGCAGGCGTTCGACCAAGCGCACGCAGCAGCTTAGTCACGGATGCCGGCCTCACCGGCAGGCAGTGCCGCCGGCGCGGAGGTACCGGGCTCAAACCGTTGGCTTGGACTTGGACAGAGCACGCTCATTACCCCTGCCGTGACGCCGAGCCGACTCCTTCACTCGGGGTCACATACTCTCGTCGTCATCACCGCTGGAGTGCTCCCCGGGAGCGGAGCGCGCCGTAGATGCCCACCGATGTGGGACCGGACCTTTGCCCCAGTACGCGGATGACCTGCGGCGTTCTCGTAGGGGTTCCGGTGACGGTCAGCGGTATCCAAGCCCACGGATACCGCTGAGCGTCATGCTTCCCGTTTTGGTTCGAGCGATACGTTGCCTGGTGCCCTCGTTAGGGTCTGCCACGGTTCAGCTGTCGGTTTCGATACCGAAGCGACCTCATCGTGGAGGTCATACTGTCGCCCATGCTTGCGGGCATCCTCATTCGTCCAGCTCGGCCAGCTGATGTGCCAGGCATGATCGCACTGTTCACCGCTGTCGCGGAGGAACGGGACAGCATCGGCACTGAACCCGGCTTCGACGTCGCCCGACGCCAGTCCAGCATCCTCACCTCAATTGAACAGGGTGCAAACTGCGTGCTGGTCGCTGCTAGCGAAGACGTCGTTGTGGGCAGCCTGAGCGTCCAGGTGCACCATAGCGTGGGCTCGCTGGGCATGATGGTCGCCCGCCACCACCGTAGGCAGGGCATCGGCGGTCGGCTGTTGGATGAAAGCCTGCGCTGGGCACGTGAGCGCGGCCTGCACAAGGTAGACCTTCAAGTGTGGCCTCACAACGCTGCAGCGATAGCCCTCTATCGCTCCCATGGCTTCACCGTCGAGGGTCGGCTGGGCCGCCACCACCGTCGAGCCAACGGGCAACTCTGGGACGCGGTCACCATGGGCCTCGTGCTCGACACGCACAGTCCTGGCTCGCCCTATCCCGACGCTGAGAACCTCTGAAGACGCAGGATCGGAAGGCCGTTGGCAGGGCTGAGCGCTGTCTACTTGTCACCACCAACAATGGGTTGTTTGTGGCAGCATGCGCGCGCACCTAGCCGTCGAGCCAGCTCGTGGTACCCGCAGGCCCGGTCAGCGTGGCGTCGACTCGGCGACAGCCGCATCGTCGGCTCACCACTCCAGCGCACCTTCGCTCAGGCCCATCCCTGGCCTGAGGTGAAACGCCGATTCACGAGGAGTTGGTGTACAGCTTCGTTATTTCGTAGAGGAAGTCACGCGCCTCGTAGAGCGAACGGACCGGGATGCGTTCGTTGAGACCGTGGTTATGGTGGTCACCGGGGCAAAAGAACCTGCCACTCAAGCCGTAGGTGAGGATACCCCCCTGGTTGAGATATCTACCATCGGTAGCTGCTACCGACATGGTCGGTAGCAGCGGAACGTGTGGCCACATCTTTGACGACACTTCCCGGACGGGCCGCGGGCTCGCTGGGCGAGGCGTGACACCGAGTTCCGCAGGGTCGGGGCCTTCAGCGCCCGGGTCAAAAACGCCACCTCACCGGCCAGGTCCCGAGCCGAGGTGCTGGCCGGGGCGCTGGAAGTCGTGTGATTCGTGGCGGTGCTGGCCGTGGTCTTGGCGGTGGTGGCCATCACGCCACCCCACCGTTGTCGGCGATGTCGTCTAGGCCCAGGGCGGTGTCGTAGTCGCCAAGGCAGCGGATCTCGACGGCCGGCTCGGGGGCGGGGCGCAGCAGCCCGATGCGTTCCCGGCGCAGCGCCCGCGCCGCGGCGACATGCTCGCTGCCTGATCACCGTGCCCGCCCGCATCGCCCGACGATCCCGCCGCAGCACCCTGCGGCTGCGCTTAACTGGCCGCACCGAACTGCCTGCCCGGAGGATCGGGACTTGGCCAACCGACCTAATCAGAGCAGGAAGTCAACCCGGGCACAGCGTCTCTAACTCCGTGATCCCGTGTCCTGCGTGGTGTCGTTGATCGCCCCGACACTGTTGTCGATCTCGGTAGCGGCGTCGTTGATCGCCCCGACACTGTTGTCGATCTCGGTAGCGGTTTCGTTGATCGTGGCAGCCGTACCGTTGATCGTCCCGGCGGTAGCTTCGATACTTTGCGCGGTTGTGTTGATTGACTTGGCCAAGCCAGCGATGTCCCGGGCGGTGGCGTCGACCGTGTTGAGTAAACCCTCGAGCGGCTTCGCACTCGACAAGATCGAGGATGCAACCTCATTGGTCCGGTTCAACTCGACGACCGAGTCGGTCGTTGAGTTGATCTTGCCAGCATTTTCCGCGATAGCCTGCGCCTTCTGGTCGATGCTCTGTGCCGCCGCCAGCGTGCGGGCGAGCAGGGCGGCCGCTATACCGATCATCAGCACGCCAACAATGAGGGTGACGACACTGACGACGTTGAACAGTCCAGCTCCTCCAGATGTGCCGGATCGAGCATCCGTTCGTGCCAACTCCACCACCGCTTCCTCAGCGCAGGATCGTTCATAGCAAGTCTAAGGAGAGGGCTGCGGAGCAGCCATCGCAGCTTTGCGTGAGGCGACCATTGTCGGGAGGGCGGTGCTGCCATCATCAATCTTCACGGAACTGGAAAACATGATCGAGATGGCGGTGTGTTCGGCGGGTGGACGCCTTGCATGAGGGTGGCAGTGATATCGACTCCCACTCCGCCAGCTGGCGACGGGGCTTACGAGAAGCAGCAGATCCAGTAAGCGCCGTTCGGCACGTTGAAAGAGTGATGATCTCGTACCTTGAGGGCGCCGAGCACGGCCAGACAGACTTCTTGCGCGATGTGGGTCCGCGCAGACGGCGCGGCGGCCATCGACGCCGAGGCCGTCTCCGCGGACCGCGACGCGGCACGGGCACGAGTCGGTGACGAGATGGGTGCTATAAGCATGCTAAAATCATGCCTATGGCAACCTTGCAGGTGAAGGACGTTCCGGAAGATTTGCATCGGGAGCTGCGGCGTCGTGCCGATCTTGACGGGCTGAGCATCCGAGATTATCTGCTGCGCCTCATCCGAAACGACCAGCAACGCCCGCCGCAGACGGAGTGGTTGGCACGCCTTCGTCGGCTGCAGCCGCTCGATCTTGGTACACCCGCCGCCGATTTCGTCCAGGAGGACCGTGCCGCGCGCGACCTCGAGTCGTTGCCGGAACAGCGCCAAGCGTGATCGTGATCGACGCGAGCGCGTTTCTCGAAGTGCTCATGCGCTCGACGTCCGGGTTGGCCGTGGAAGCGCTGCTCGAGGACACGATGTCCCCTGAGCTGCTGGATGCTGAGGTGTTCCATCGGCTAGTCCGCGCCCAACAGTGCGGTGCACTTCAGCCGACACAGCTCGACGAGCGCTTGGCGCTGCTTGATGACGCTCCGATCGAACGGGTTCCCTGCCGGGAGCTTCTTGCCACGGCTCGCCTGTTCGTCAATGCGATGTCCGGCTACGACGCGCTCTACGCCGCCCTCGCTGGAAGCCTGCGATGCCCGCTGGTCACTACGGACGGGCGCCTGGCGCGTACCGCAACAACACAGTTCGGCCTCACGGTGACCCACGTTCCGACGAGTGGCCGGTGACGCTTTGGTGAGTCACGCTGCGATGACCCAGCCCAGCTGGGTGCCCCGTCACACGACGACAACGAGGCATCACGAACACCTCCTGGATCAGAGACATTCGCGCCAGCGGCGCTGCACACGGTCGTCGAATAGCTGGGGCGTTTGCCGGTCTGGTCGGTGGACTGTGTCCTGCGCGTCCTCGATGACGCGGGTCAATTCACGGCCGCCGCCGAATCGCTAGACCACTACCGAGCCGGAGTAGTCCATTTCGGCGCTGTCCAGGGCGGCGACAATCTCTTCGCTTCTTTACGCGCAGCGAATGACCTCAGTGCCTCGTTCACAGTCGCGACCTTGGTCTCCGTGCCGAAACGTCGCGCGCAGCCTCAAACCACTCATCGTTGACGTCGATCGTGATGCGGCCATAGGCCCTGCGTCGTAGGCGTGGTGGCGTTAGCCGGGTCCGCGCAGCAGGTAGTCACCGGCGTCGTCGTCCCACTCCATGGTGATCAGGTCACGCGCGCGTGCTGCCTTGGCGAAGGACAGGAAGCTGTTGAAACCGTGGCGCTTTTCGCTGAAGTCGGATAGGCGCTTGCGCAACTGGTTCTTGAGCCCGCTCAGCTGGGCGGCGCGCCGGACGCCTGTAGGTCACGAACGACATCGACGAACAGCCGGAAGGCGTGGTGGTCGTCGGCCGAGTCGTCCTCGGGGAACGTCACCTCGGGGTCACCTTGCGCCGATCCCCGCCGCAGCTCCACGACACGCTGGCTCTCGAGGTTGCGGAGCAGCTCGCCGAACCCCCGGAATCCCTGGTCGGCCTCGTCGAAGGTGGGGTCCTTACGCAGGACCGCCCGCTTGAGCACCCGACGCGCGCACGGGCCCGTCGGCGTGGCGCTGCAGGCCGGCGAGGGTGCGCGCCACAAGCAGGCCGACGTCGCGCTCCTCGCCCGCCGCGACGGCCTCATCGACCGGGAGCAGTGGGATCTCGACCGAGCCCGACGGCGTCGACACCGCCACCACGGGTGGCGTGGCGCCGGCCTGGCGGCCGCGGCCCCTCCCTCGACGCGACGCGGGTGCCGGGGCCGGTGCGACGCCCAGCTGTTCAAGTGCGGAGGGGAGACTTCAAGCCTTCCGGAACCTCCAGGCCGCCGCCTGGAGCGTCCCGAAACCGCCGCTCGGTCATGAACCTACGCACCAGCTCGTCGAGAAAGAAGGGATTCCCCCCGGTCCCCTCCTGCACGGCGGACAGGCATTTTTCGGTGAGGAAGATATCGAGAGCTGGCGGACGACGAATTCGAGCAGTAGTAAAGAGGAGCGGTCCCGCCTCATGCAGGTCCTCCAAGATGAGGACAAGAGGCCTATCCGCCGCAGCCGTCCTGATCGACATGGCGGTTGCATCAACAGACGAAAGCGCGCCTGATCCGCCAGGTGGTAGGACAGCGCGTCGGCATCCGGGAGGAGTCCTTGGAACTCAGGGATGAGGCGAGCCAAGTCGGGGAGACTCTGACCCGTGGTGCCGACGAGGGCGTCAGATCCAAACCGAAGATCATGCTGCGGAAGATCTGAATCCACGGCCAGAAGGCCGGCGCCTCCTCCCCTTCCAGCAGCGCCCCCGCAGCACCCGGACCTGCTCGCCCTCGGCGAGATTTGCCAGCTTCCCCACGAGGCGCGTCTTCCCGATACCTGCTTCCCCGCTGACAACGAAGAGCTGTCCTCGACCCACCTGCGCTTCGCTTAGCGCAGCACGAAGCTGGGCCAGTTCCCACTCCCGACCGACGAAGACACTGCCGGACGGCAACCGTCTACGTCCCGCGTCGCCGGCCATGACTAGGACGCATACAGCCAGCTCATTCCGGTACCGGACCGGTCGCGCTGGAGTCCGCCGACGTCGCGATGTGGCCATCGGCTGGCTAGAACCACACCGTCGTTTCCCGCCATCCCACCTACGGAGGGAGAGCATCTTCAAGGATCCTTCACCCTAAGCGCCGACGATGTGTCTTGTCGAGACGGCGACCCGGCGCTAGATGCGTTCAGGGGACGGAATCAGTACCGCGGCGAATACTCGTCCGGGGCCACCGGTGGCGGCTCTACGATGACCGAGCGGCTTCGCCAGTAGAACACCAGGCTCAGCAACAATCCCAACGCACCCACCCCGCTGAGGATCCAGCCGACCAGCTCCAGGTCGATGCCGGACACGCTGACATCAACGGCCAGCGCCAGGATGAGTCCGACGGCGACGAGGAAGATGCTTCCGCCGAATCTCATGAGTCCCTCCAGTACGTTTGCCGGCGACGCGCCGGCGCTTTGAGAGCAATAGATCTCACCTCATACATCGGGTTCGGGTTTTGGGTCGTTACCACCTTGACGGCCAACTGCACCGGACCAGCGTCCTTGATTGATCAGCTAGTCCTACCGCGGGCCGGTCCTTCGTGTGGAGGTGTCGGCACCGTGCCATCAGCCGGCGCTCGTTTCTGCATGTCGCTGGCCTCGGCGCGGCAGCGACCGCGCTGGCCGGCTGTGGTGACACCCAGACTGGCACTGCGGTCATCGGTGCCGGCGCGGGGCTGATCGACGTCTACACCACATTCGCTGAGGCTGGGCAGTGCCTGCTGGGCGGTGCCTACCGGCCGAATCGTGCCCGTCGGTCGCTATTGCCGGTCTCACGCTCGGCGGCGGGATCGGCATACTGTCCCGCAAGTACGGGCTGGCCTGTGATCGGCTGGTGGCGTGCGACGGTGGTCACGGCGGGACGTACTCACCTTCCCCCAGGCCATCACCAGCTCGTAATCTTGAGGCCAGTCCTGTTCCTCACAAAGGAATCCCATGGCCCATCCGATCCCCGTGCGGCTCTTCGTCGGCGCTATCGCGATGCTGCTCGTCGTACTCGCCTGTGGCCGCGAAACCACGGCAGCGCCGCCGCCCGAAAGCGCCACGCGGACCGCCGGCAGCCCCGAATGGACGAAGCACCTAGGCCAGTTTGAGGAAGGCTATTTCGCGCTGAGTCCTACCTTCGCCGTCCAGCAAGGCAGGCACGAATATGACGGCCGCTTGCCGGACTGGAGTGAGGCCGGCCTTCGCGCCGAGACCCAGTGGCTGCATGCGCAGCGCACGCAGACTGAAGCGTTCGACCACAATGCGCTGAGCGCCGAGCAGCGCTTCGAACGGCAATATCTCCTCTCGCAAATCGACGCCGATCTGTTCTGGTTGGAAGAAGTACAGGAGCCCTTCACGAACCCAGCATTCTACCTCAGCGGCCTCGATCCGAGCGTGTATCTCACGCGTCCTTACGCCGCAGCCGACACGAGGCTTAAAGCGTTTATCAGCTACGCACGCGCCGTGCCTGCGGCCGCTGCGCAGATTCGCTCGAACCTGCGTACCCCATTACCGAAAAGCTTCATCCAGTACGGCGTCGATGGCTTCGGTGGCTTTCCGGATTTCTACCGCAAGGACGTGCCGAAGATTTTTGCCGAGGTCAAAGATCCTGCGCTGCAGGCGGAGCTGACGAGTGTGATCGAGCCGGCGGCGCAGGCGATGCAGGACCTCGCGGCCTGGCTCAACAACGGCCTGCCGCAGGCCACCGAGAACTTCGCGCTCGGCCCGGCGAAGTTCGCCGACATGCTTCGCAGAACCGAGCGCGTCACCACTCCGCTCGCGGAGTTAGAGAGCGTGGGCCGCGCTGATCTCGCGCGCAACCTCGCCGCACTCAAGCAGGCGTGCGCGGAATATCTACCAGGCGTGGCGATCGAAGCCTGCGTCACCAAGGTGCAGGCGGACAAGCCGAGCGGCGGCCCGGTAGAAGGCGCGCGTGCTCAGCTCGGCATGCTGGGCCAGTTCATCGTCGATCACGATCTCGTCAGCATTCCCGGTACCGAACAAGCGCTGGTCGCGGAAGCGCCGCCGTACCAGCGCTCGAACTTCGCCTACATCGATATCCCCGGCCCATACGACAAGGGCATGCCCTCGGTCTACTACATCGCGCCGCCGGATCCATCGTGGTCCAAGTCCGATCAGGACGCCTACGTGCCGGGTAAGTCCAGTCTGCTGTTCACCTCAGCGCACGAAGTCTGGCCAGGACATTTCCTGCAGTTCCTGCACGCGAACCGCTCGTCGTTCAAGATCGGACAGATGTTCGTCGGCTACGCCTACGCGGAAGGCTGGGCGCACTACACCGAAGAAATGATGTGGGAAGCGGGCCTCGGTAATGGCGCACCGGAGGTACACATCGGCCAACTCAGCGAGGCGCTGCTGCGCAACGTGCGCTTCCTGTGTGCGATCGGCATGCACACGCAGGGCATGAGCATGGCGAGCTGCGAGACGATGTTCCGTGAACAGGGATATCAGGATCCCGGCAGCGCACGCCAACAGGCGGCGCGCGGCACGTACGACCCGGCATATCTCAATTACACGATGGGTAAGCTGATGATTCGCAAGCTGCGCGCGGACTGGACTGCCAACCGTGGTGGACGCGCCGCCTGGCGCGAATTTCACGACCGTTTCCTGTCCTACGGCGGGCCACCGATCCCGCTGGTGCGCGAGCAGATGCTGGGGACGGCGGGGGGAAATCTGTTCTAGATCCGCGCAGCCGCCTCTGAGAGAGGGCACGATGGACGCGTGAAGCTGCTATTGATGGCCGACACGCACGTCCCGCAGCGCGCCCGGGACCTGCCCGAGCAGCTGTGGCAGGCGGTAGGCGAAGCCGACGTCGTGGTGCACGCCGGGGACTGGGTCTGCGTGGAGTTGCTGGATACGTTGTTAGCTCGAGCGAACAGGCTGATCGCAGTGGTCGGGAACAATGACGGGCCGTCGTTGTCGGCAAGATTGCCGGACATCGCGACGGCTGAGCTCGACGGCGTGCGGCTTGCGGTCGTGCATGAGACTGGATCGGCGCGTGGCCGGGAGGAACGGTGCGCCGCCCGTTTCCCCGACACCGACGTGCTGGTATTCGGGCATAGCCACATCCCGTGGGACACGGTCGCCCCTACTGGCCTGCGGCTGTTGAACCCGGGTTCCCCGACCGATCGGCGCCGCCAGCCGACCTGCAGTTGGATGACCGCCGAGATCGAGGACGGGCAGCTCGGCCAGGTGCGCATGCACAGGCCGAGCAAGAACGACTCACCGCGTTGAACCTGTGATGACAACGCGCTCACCTCTCGCAGGTCGGCGCTGCCCAGCCGCTGTGGGCGTGATCGGTCCAACTAGCGGTAAGGCTCATGGTGCGGCGAAACGCACTCCAACTCAGTGCGAGTAGACGTTCAGGGCTCGGGCGCTCCCGGATCATCACGTCATAGCCCGGGACCCAGGTGTAGGGGATTGTTTTGCCATCCATGGCCCTGATCCATCGCGGGAAGTGCGCAGCCGCGGCGAGCACTTCGGCATGCGCTGAGTCTTGACCGCGAACGCTGCGAGACCGCAGGTGGCGGCCTGGCTGGAAGTGGGCACCCAGGTCGACGGTCACCCGGCGGACACCGGGCCGATGGACGATTCCGTCGAGTAGGCGCACCGGTTTGGGGCTATTCATCCACTTGTCCCAATACCAGTCCCAGGCCCAGGTGTGCGGCTGCTGCTCGCCGGCCACCGTCCACAGTTCGTGGCATGTGCGTCGGACACCGTTGAGTTCGTCGTTGCCGCGGAGGTACACGGCCAAGACGTCAACGACGAGTGGCTTGTTCTCAGCCGAGGAGGCCGCCGAGGGAATAAGGTCAACGGAGTCGAGCTCGTCAGCGCGCAATCCCCATCGGCGCCGCTCGTTCCATTCCCGGACGTTGTCCAGCTGCTCGCGGAGGGAAAAGAACATCTTGTTCGGCGGTGTGACCGCAAGTTTGGCCGCGCGGGCCGACACCTGGCCGTTATGCATGCTCTATGATACCCGCTTGCATTTCGCCGTAACCTGCTGACCGCCAGGCGACCAGCAGGTCGGTGACCCTGAGCGGGTCAGCCAGTGCCACCACTGGGCGATCGGCCTGCCGCGTGAAGATCTCCGACGTCGATATCGGCATCGGCGCTGGTGTTATCACCGGGCCAGCTGCCCTCACCTCGCTCCACCCCTCTACTCAGTCTCCCGGCCTGCGCCGCGGTCTCTTGCGAACGTGCTCCACGACCCCACAGCTGCCCGCCAAGCCGCTCCGGCAAGGCGGCCGCCGCGGCGCCGGCCACGCTGTCCGGTAAATTCTCCCCCAGAACCGCCAGCGTCGCGTGGGTGACGCGTTCGGCCTCGGCGCGAGTACTCAGCCCGGCCCTGATTTGCACCTCTGTGATGAACTCCTCGTCGCGCACCCTGATTCCTCCTGCCCGATTCAGTGCTCACTAGTTCAGTCCGGGATGGACATGCGTTCCCGCAGATCTGCCAGGGTCTGGCGGAGCACGCGCGAGACGTGCATCTGCGAGATGCCGACCTGCTCGGCGATCTGCGTCTGCGTCATCTGACGGAAAAACCGCAGGGTGAGGATCGTCCGTTCGCGGGGCGCGAGCCCGGCCAGTAGTGGCCGCAGCGCTTCCCGGTCGTCGATGAGCGCCAGATCGCTGTCCAGACCGCCCATGAGTTCGCCGAGGGTCGCGCTCCCCTCCCCCGAGCCGAGCATCTCGTCCAGAGACGAGCTTCGGTAGGCATCCCCCGCCCGCAATCCCTCGATGACATCGGCGACGGGCAACTCCAGCCGGACGGCGATCTCGCTGGGCCGGGGCGCCCTACCGAGCTGCTGGGACAGGTCGGCCAGAGTGCCCCGGATGGCAATGTGTAGATCCTTGAGCCGGCGCGGCACCCGTGTCGACCAGCCGTGGTCGCGGAAGTACCGGCGTACCTCACCCGTGATCGTGGGCACCGCGAAGGAGAAGAAGTCCGAGCCGCGGTCTGGCTCGAACCGGTCCACGGCATTGATCAGCCCCATGGTGGCGACCTGGACCAGGTCATCCAGCGGTTCGCCGCGGCCGGCGAACCTGCGTGCGATGTGTTCGGCCATCGGCCGGTAACCGTTGATCAGCTGCTCGCGTAGCCGCTGGCGGTCAGGATCGTCGATCGCCAGCTCCGCATAGCGTCGCTGCACCGGAACGAGATGCGCGTATTCGCCGTCGCGGGTGGCGGCGGCCGATGACCCGGATGACGTCACGTCTGGGGCACGGCCGCAGCGTCTTTGGCCAGAGTGATGCACACCTTGCCACCTTGGCCTTGGACACCGGGCAGGTACTGAACACTGACCTCGTTGGTAAGCGACTCCAGTACCCGCCACCCGAACGACGTCGTCGGCAATGGACCCGTCAGGGCGTCCACGTCGACCTCCGCGGCCAGCTCGATACGCTCCGCGCGAACGGTAAAGCTGCAACTCAGAGTGGCGTTGAGGACAGCGATCCGGACCAGCATGGCGCACACGTCGTCGACTGCCATGCGCAGGTCGTCGATCGAGTCCAGGTCGAAATCCGCCCGCGCGGCGAGATCGGCAGCAACCGTGCGGATCGTGGGGATGGCGATGGCGCTGGCCGTGGTGTGCAGCTCGACTGACAACGCCGGTGAAGGGGCCGACGACGCTGCATGGCCGTTGAGGAGGGAACGGTCGGTTTTCACAAGATCCAAACTTGGCCCATGCCAGGTCGGCGGTCGATTAAACAGGCACATAATAAGGTCGGTGCGCCGGTAGATCTCACGGCGCACCCGTCCTGGGAGGTGGCTTCACACCTCCCACTTCCCGGCGCCGAAGATCGGTAAACCATCCCTTAGGGTGAACCCTGGAGGGCGTCTGGCACATTGTCGGCGAAGGAGAAGTGTTCTTTCAGCTCGGTGGCCTCCAGTGCTCGATTGGCAATCCGGGAGTTACAGACCAATCGCAGGACACGATCTTCTCGGCTAGCTTGCTCATTCGCCTCGAACAACACGGATAATCCGGCAGATCCCAGGAATCCCACACCATCGAGATCAACTACCACAACGCGGGCAGCGGCCAGTTGCGTGGTCAGGAAGGCGGCCAGTTCCGGCGCGGTAAGCGCGTCGACTTCGCCGAGCACGGTGACCACACGTGCGTCGTCACCGTGCTCGGTGACCTGAAGACCCATGATATCGGCGAAGTCACTGCTCACACACCGCACGATATCGGGCACGTTACAGCGCACGCTACGCGGCCGGGTCAGTGATGGCGCCACCTACTCGGTGTCCTGTGTCACGGCCTGGACGGCGAGCACCGCCAAATCATCGCCATCATTGCGGCCCAGCCAGTCAGTGACGGTGTCTTCGACGCAGGTGGCCACCGCCTGCGCGGTCATCCCGGCGCAGCCACGCAGGCAAGCAGCCAGCCGGGCCGGGCCGAACTGCTCCTGGTTCTCGCCGGTGCGGCGGCCGGCCTCGGTGACGCCGTCGCTGTAGAGCAGGCAGGTCTCGCCGTGCTTCAGCGTGATCGAGGTTCGGCCGAAACGGGCGTCAGGCAAGATCCCCACCACCGTTCCGGGCACCCCGACCTCCTCGACGTGGCCGTCGCCCCGCAACACCAACGGCGCGGGATGGCCGCCGGCGGTCAGCGTGAGCGTCAGCCCCATCGGGACGCGTTGCAACGCGCCGAGCACCAGCGTGGTGAAGACGGTCCGTCCAGCGGCCAGCAGCGCCCGATTGAGCAGGTGCAGCAACCGGGCCGGCTCCTTCTCGATGACCATCAATGCGGCCAGCGAGTGCTGCACTCGGCTGCTCTCCGCCAGAGCCTCGGCGCCCTTGCCGCACACGTCGCCGAGGGCGAACAGCGTGTACTCGTCCGTGATTGGACGGATCAGGTAAAAGTCGCCGCCCACCGCCAGCTCTCCCGGAGCGGCGCGATGCGCTACGCCCAGTTGCACCCCAGACAGCTGTGGCAATGCCTCGGGCCCAAGTGGCAGCAGTGGCGCCTGCAGCTGAGTCAAAGCGATAGCTCTAGCGCGCCGCCGCCGCCCAGCCTCGAGCGCCGGGCCGGCCAGCGCCGACAGTGGTGTGAGCAGCTCGGTCGCGACCGGCCGGACCACCACCAGCAGCCCCTCAGTCCGTTGCGGTCCCCGCAACGGCGTCACCACGACCGGCCGCCGTTCGGTGACTTCGGGGCCGAACACTGCAGCCAACACGACCAGCTCGTCGGTCGGCACCGTGGCCGTGTCCCCGGTGGCCCCGCGCAGCGCACTGGCCAGGACCGGAGCCGTTCGAGCGGCGGGCGCCCGGCTGGTGCCGCGGGCCGGCCGCGCCTCGCCGTGCCCGAAGCGCCACCACGACATCCGCGCCCGTGGCGCCGGCAGTAGCACGGCGGCCTGCTCGCCCAGCACCGGGACGGCGATCCGGACCAAGGTTGCTGCTGCCGCGTCGTGACCCACTCCGGCCGCG
>JALZDN010000031.1 GCA_030862525.1 Actinomycetota bacterium
AGGCAATGCTCGCTGACATCGCCATCCTCACCGGTGGTCAGGTGATCAGCGAGGAGGTCGGCCTCAAGCTCGACAACATCGGCATCGAGCTGCTCGGTCGCGCCCGCAAGGTGGTCGTCACCAAGGACGAGACGACAATCGTCGAGGGCTCGGGCGACGCCGACCAGATCAACGGCCGGGTGAACCAGATCCGCGCCGAGATCGAGAACAGCGACTCCGACTACGACAAGGAGAAGCTGCAGGAGCGGCTTGCCAAGCTGGCCGGCGGCGTTGCCGTCATCAAGGTCGGCGCGGCGACCGAGGTCGAGCTCAAGGAGCGCAAGCACCGCATCGAGGACGCGGTGCGCAACGCCAAGGCTGCCGTCGAGGAGGGCATCGTCGCCGGCGGCGGCGTGGCGCTCATCCAGGCCGGTGCGTTGGCGTTCGAGAAGCTCGACGTCAACGGTGATGAGGCTACGGGTGCGACTATCGTCCGCGTGGCGCTGGAGGCTCCGTTGAAGCAGATCGCCATCAACGCCGGCCTCGAGGGTGGCGTGGTGGCCGAGAAGGTGCGCGGCCTGTCCGCCGGGCACGGCCTCAACGCGGCCACCGGCGAGTACGAGGACCTGATCAAGGCCGGCATCATCGACCCGGCCAAGGTCACCCGCTCGGCGCTGCAGAATGCGGCGTCGATCGCGGCCCTGTTCCTCACCACCGAAGCCGTGATCGTTGACAAGCCGGAGAGGCAACCGGCACCGGCGGGCGGCGGCATGCCCGACGGCGGCGGCATGGACTTCTGATCCGTCCGTAGTCCCAAACGGGGCCGGTCCTGTCACTCAGGACCGGCCCCGTTGCACGCGTTCTGGAGCAGAACGCGGTAAAACGGCGCTGTTACCGCGTTCTGGAGGCAGAACGCGGTAACAGCGTGGGTTGGGATCGCTGGTTCTTGGACAGGATGACGGTGTGACACCGCCGCATCCGGATTCCGGACCGCAGCTGGCGCGGCGGCTGGGCCTGGCCGACGCCGTGGTGCTCGGGTTGGGTTCGATGCTCGGTGCCGGCGTTTTCGCCGCGTTCGCACCGGCCGCAGCGGCCGCAGGTGCCGGCCTGCTGATCGCTCTGGTCATCGCCGCCATCGTGGCCTACTGCAACGCGATCTCCTCGGCCCAGCTCGCGGCCCGTTACCCCGAGTCCGGTGGCAGCTACCGCTACGGTCGCCATCGGCTGGGGCCGGCTTGGGGCTTCCTGGCGGGCTGGGGATTCGTGATCGGCAAGACAGCCAGCTGCGCGGCGATGGCCATGACCTTCGGCGCCTACACCTGGCCCGCCCATCCCACCCCGCCTGCGATCGCCGCGGTGGCGGTGCTCACCGTGGTGAACTGCCTCGGGGTCACCAAGACCGCCCGGCTGACCCGGGTCCTGGTCGCACTCACAGTGGGCGCCTTGACCGCAGTCGTGGTGGCCGCCCTGGTCGGTGGCCAGGCCGATCCGGCCAACCTCAGCGGCTGGGCCAGCGGCGGACTGACCGGCATCACCCAAGCCGCCGCGCTGTTGTTCTTCGCTTTCGCCGGCTACGCCCGGATCGCCACCCTGGGCGAGGAGGTCCGCGAACCCGCGCGAATCATCCCGCTGGCCATCCCACTCGCCCTGGGCATCGTCGTCACCATCTACGCCGTCACCGGCGCCGCCGTGCTGGCGGCCGTCGGCCCCACCCAGCTGGCCAGCTCCACCGCACCGCTCGCGGCGGCCACCCAATCCGGCAGCCTGAGTTGGCTCACACCCGCGGTGCGCGTCGGAGGCGCCATCGCGTCGGCCGGCGCGTTGCTGTCGTTGATGGCGGGCATCGGCCGCACCACCCTGGCGATGGCCCGCGACTGCGAACTCCCGCGCGTCCTGGCCGCCGTCCATCCCCGCTACCGGGTGCCGCACCGCGCCGAAGTCCTGCTCGGCGTCACCATCATCGCCATCGTGGCGACCGCCGATCTGCGCAACGCCATCGGCTTTTCCAGCTTCGCGATCCTCACCTACTACGCCATCGCCAACGCCGCCGCGTTCACCCTGCCTGGCCGACAACGCCGCTGGCTGCGTCCGCTTGCCGTGCTGGGGATCACCGGCTGTGCCCTACTCGCGCTCGCCCTGCCGCCGACAACCGTCCTGATCGGCACCACCGTCCTGGCCCTTGGTCTTGTCGGCAGGGCCGTCCGTACCGTCAACAACCGAAGCTGACCGATCAGTCGCCGCTTTGGTGTGGGGCGGCGTAACTGCGTGCTTCCGGTGCCACGAACAGCGGCTTCACCTGCCGGATCCCGCCCGGCACGAACGCGTCGGGGACGCCGACGTAGACCTCCCGGGCGGCCGGGGCACCCGGCTCCGCAAAGTCCAGGTCGGCGACCAGGTTGTCGGTGGCGATGTCAGAACTCTGCCGCAGCGCCTCCTGGACTCCGGCCCGGGTGATGTCGCCGTTGGTACAGGCGCGCTGTAGGAGTTGACCCCAAATCTCGCCTATCGCGTAGCCGTAGGGCACCCCGCTGTTGGGTCGCCCTTCGAAGCCACCCTCCTGAAACGCCTGGGCGACCTGCTGCGCCTGCGGCACGTCGGAGGAGAACGGCACCGAGCTGGCCACCACGCTGAGGTTGCTCAAAGCACCTGCGGCCGGACCCCCCAGCAGTCCGGGTGCGAACACTGGATTGTTGCCGATCATCGGCACATTGAGCCCCAGCTGCTGGTTGGCTACGGCGGCGGACGCGGCTTGCTCGGGGGTGGTGGTCAGGGCGATGACCGTCACCCGAGGGTCACTGGCGAAACCGGCCACGACGTCGCGCAGATCGGAGTCGGTGGAGCTGATTTTGGCCTCGCGCACCGTGAGGCGGTGCTTCTCGGCGAAGTACTGGGTACCGCGCAACCCGTTGGCGCCGTACTCATCGTCGATCCAGATGTGGCCGATCGTGTCGTCGTCGCGAAGCCTGCCGGTCTCCATCAGGTAGGAGAGGCCATTGATCATCTCGACGTCGTAAGTGGTGCCCGGAACGACCATATACGGGTTGGCGAGGAGCTCCGAGGACTGCGACAGTGCCACCGCGGTGGTCTCGTTGTAGATGAGCTTCTGGCTCAGCGCTGCGTTGACCTGGGAGCCCATGATGTGCATGAAGCCCAAGACGTTGGATTCCAGTGTCGGGTAGTGGGCCTTTGCTTTGCCCACGTCGTACCCGTGGTCGCGGACGGTCAGCTTGATCTGTCGCCCGCAGATCCCGCCCTCGGCGTTGGTCTCGTTGATCCAGATCTGATTGCCCTGCACGACGCCGAGACCGAGTTCCTTCAACGGGCCGGAGTTGTCGGTCAGCGCACCAAGGGTGATCTCAGAGCGGGTGACACCGAAGTCGGTGGCGACATCCCCGGCCCTATCTTGTGCTCCACTCGACTGCTGCGCCACGGTCGAACATCCGGCTAGGGCGAGCACGCTCGCCAGTGCCACCGCCGGGAGAGCGAGCACACGCCGCATCCCATGGTCCTTTCTTCGTCGGATGACTGCACCGCCGTAGATGCAACGCGGTGAGGATTACCGGGGTGACGGTCCGGCTGGTCAGCCAGCACGTGCCCGCGCCGACGGGGGTGGCTGGCTACCGGTCCCCGGCACGATCACCATGCGCGGCCTGCAGCGCAGCCCGCGCTGTTTCACCGACCGACCAAAGGCCCCGACCACCGACGGCACACCCTGGATCGTCCAGACAGCAATCCTCCTCGACCTCGCAGTGCGTAGCGAACACGCTGATGCACACGGCCGAGTACGACGGTGACGACGAGCCGCGGGGGAGGGGGCAGGTCGGCCTTCGCGCTGCGGTGGCCGACGGCGAGGTACACCAGCATGCCCAGCAGCGCGGAGCAGGATGCTCAGCAACAGCACCGGCGCCACGACCAGCGGGTGTACGCCACGTCGGCGTGCGTCCAGGTACGGCCACCGGCCGACGAACAGGCCGAACGCGATGAAGTGAGGCCAGTCGATGGAACAACCCCGTGGTCACAACGCCGCCTTCGCGGGGACCAGTTGCGTTGGCGGTCATGACCGCGCCGCCGTCCGAGCCGATCCAGTATGGCGAGCCCGGTACAGGATCGTCATCACCGAGGTGACCACCGCGACGAACAGCGCGGTCGTCGCGCCGAGGGTCCACCCATCCGGCATTATCAGCGGCTGACCGCGCAGCGCCTGCCAGAGCAGCAGTCCGACCAGTCCGAGATAGCCGGCCGCGCCGGTGGTCACCAGCCGGGTCCGGGTGCGTTCGTCGAGCCCCAGCCGCGGGAGGGCGAGCAGCCATGCCAGTAGCGGCAAGGCCTGTAGCCCGTGCAGCCCCACGAAGTGCGACACCCGCAGATCGCCGCCCGTGGTACTCCACGCGGTGACCGGCAGACCGGGTCCGCCGTCGGCCACTCCGACGCTGTGCGCCCCGGCCAGCGAGGCGGCGCCGCTCTCGATCGCCTGGAGCTGATCGGCCGTCGGCGCGGTCATCAGGAAGCCCAGCGCCATTCCGATCAGCGCGACCAGCAACCCGAACCGGATCGCCAGAGTGAACGGCCAGTCGCCGAACTGGCGCCGGGCGGCGAAGGCCGCGATCACCAACGTGGCCAGCCAGAGAACCACGATGGCGAAACCCATGGTGGACCAGAGGGCGGCGTTCAGCGCGGAGCTGACGTTGAAGTGGCTGTGCGTTCCCCGCGCGGCCTGCCCAACGATGATCACCATCTCGATCACGGCGGTGATCGCGATGATCGTGCCCAGAACCCACGCCCAGCGGCGTCGATCGGGCAGTCGGGAGATGATCCAAGCAATGGTGGCGCCGTAGATGACGAACGACACCGCGAACTTGAACGGCTTGAGCCAGATCGGAGCCCCGCCCAGGACCCGGTCGTCCATCAGCACGCCTAGCGCAGCGGCCGCCGTCAATACCGCCATCAGCCCGACGAAGATCATCAGCGGCCGGTGCCAGGCCATCGACCGGCGCACCGCAAGGGTGGAAACCGACATCGCTGCATCTCCCTGACAGTGTTCGAAAACCTGGGCAGCCGTAAACCTAAGCTGCGAGGTCGAGCACCGTCAAGCCCTTCTGACAGTGTTAATCTGAGTCGTGCTCAGCTATCGGGACCGCCGTCGCGCGGCCGTCGTGAAGGAAATCAAGGACACCGCGCTCGGGCGCCTGGCCAGCGACGGACCGGAGGCGCTGTCATTGCGCGCTATCGCGCGTGACATGGGTCTGAGCGTCCAGTCGCTCTACCACTACTTCGCCAGCAGGGACCATCTGATCGCCGAGCTGGTCGAAGACGGCCACAACGGGCTGGCCGACGCGCTGGAGGCGGCGCGCGACGCGCACCCGGTCAGCGCGCGCCGGGATCGCCTGATCGCGACATCGTGGGCGTATCGAGACTGGTCGGTGCACCACCGCAGAGAGTTCCAGCTCATCTACGGCACACCGATCCCTGACTACCAAGCGCCGCCGTCGCCGAGCGACACACCCGTGCCGGCCGCGGCGCGCATCGGCACCGTCTTCCACAGCGTGGTATTCGCCGGTTGGTCCGAGGAGCAGTTGCAGGCGATGCCCGACGAGCACGTCGATTCAGCGCTGCACGCTGAACTCGTCGCCGCCCAACAGAAGTTCGCGTCGCCGGGAAGCGTGCTGCCCCCCGCCGCGCTGCACCGCTTCATCCGGTGGTGGGGCCAGCTGCACGGGTTGATCACATTGGAGTTGTTCGGGCACCTGCACTGGCTGGCCCAGGATCCCGGAAAGATCTACCGGGCCACGGTTTTGCAGCTGGCTGACGAGATTGAGGCGATCTCGTCAGCCGCGGCAACTCGGGCGCGCTGAGCATGCATGCGGAGTCTGAAGACTGACTGCTGTAAATGAGGTCCGATTAGTGAGTCTGCCTCCAGACTGAAGGACGGAGCGCGCTCGGGTGCAAGCAAGTCGCCGTGCGCGCGCTCGTCTCGCCGCCTCCATATCTGAATTCATGGTTCATGATTGCCGACTCGGGAAAACGAGCCGCGTGCTCAAACCATGCGGCCTGCCGCCTGGGCACGTCACTCACCGGATCCGGAGGAGGCGCCTTATGCCAATCAGTGCGCGTGTTCGTGAACTTTCTCGAGATCCTTTTGGTGGACATGCGGGTGAGCGTGTGACTCCCCGCTGTGACTGTGCTCGTGCTCGTGCTCGACGTGATCGTGATCATGCAGAAGGTGCGCGTGGATATGGGTCATATCGCCGTGAGCGTGCTCATGGGTGTGCTGCTCCATCGGTTGTTGTCCCTTCTTGCCGTTCGTTCTAATGCCGACATCTCGCAATAGTTGCGCGAAGGCCCGGCTCTATCAACGAACTCTACACGCCACTAAGGGGTTACCGGCAAGTCTTTCGACGCGCAATTAATGCGCCAGTCTTGCAACTGGTCCAGCGGTGCAGATGCCTCTTTATTGTCGCGCAATGGCTGGCCTCGAGGCTCTGGGCTACGGAATCCACACAGAGCACCTCGGATAACTGCATCCATACGCAGCCCACCTCGACGAAGCAGTGCGCTGGCCAGTCCGGGTCCCGCAGATCGCACACCCGATACTCCACCCGATCATCGAACTGCCCCAAGACTTAGCTCGTCAAGTGCCAGCCATATGGCCTTCGATGGCCATCGCTCCGCCGCGTCTGACGACCAGGCTGTGGCTGGGATGCCGTCCGTCTGACTCTCGATGACGATGCGATGGCGCTCATAGTCGACTTGGTTCAGCCGCTCCGTTCGAGCAAGGACAATCATGGGAGGATGCGACCATGATCGCCGGACTGCTGCTGGCAGCTGGGGCCGGGCGGCGTTACGGCATGCCCAAGGCCCTGGTCGACGACGGTGCCTGGTTGCGTCGGGCGGTGGCCACACTTACCGACGGTGGATGCGACCCGGTACTCGTCGTCATCGGTGCCCAGGCCGATCGGGTCGCGCCCTTGGTGCCCGATCCCGCCAGCACGGTGCTGGCCACGGACTGGGCTGAGGGCATGGGTGCCTCACTGCGCGCCGGCTTGGCCGAGCTGATCCGCAGCGCGCCCCCGCAGGTGCAGGCTGCGCTGGTGCATTTGGTGGATCTGCCCGACGTGGACGCTTCCGTGGTCCGCAGGCTCGTCGCGTTGGCCGGCCCCGCGGTGGTGGCCAGGGCCGGTTTCACGAGCCAGCCCGGCCATCCGGTGTTGTTCGGCCGGCAGCACTGGGCCGACATCGTCGCATCGGCACGCGGCGACCGCGGGGCCCGCGACTGGCTGGCGCAACGGTCCGACCTGGCGGTGGTGGATTGCTCCGACCTCGCCAGCGGTATCGACGTGGATCGCCCCTCACCGGAGCCGGGAACAGATCCAGCGGCTGGAGCGTCGTTGTAAGTCGGTGTTGTGAGTGAACCCACAGACCGGTCGCACCGAATAGTCTCTAAGTACCTGGCCCGACACAGCCTGGCCACATGGGAAGCTCTGCTCGAGGAGGTCCGCGGTGCGTGAGGTGCTCGACGAACTGGTGGCGGAATGGCGCGAGGGCAAATCCACCGCGGTCGGCACGGTGGTATCCACCTACCGCTCGGCACCACGCCCTGCTGGAGCGTCGATGCTGGTGACGTCCGACGAGCGGGCGGTCGGCAGTGTCTCCGGTGGCTGTGTGGAAGGCGCGGTCTTCGAATTGGGCCAGCAGGTGCTCGCCGACGACGCTCCGGTCCTTCAGCGCTACGGCGTCTCCGACGATGACGCCTTCACCGTCGGGCTGACTTGCGGCGGCATCATCGATGTGTTCGTCGAGAAGGTAGACCCGGTCCACTTCCCCGAGCTCGCAGAAGTGGCCGACTCGGTGGCCAAGAAGGAAGGGGTTGCGGTGGCCACCGTGGTCGCGCATCCCAATCGTGAACGCGTCGGCCTGCGCATGGTGGTCTGGCCCGATCGGCACTCCGGCACCACGGGCTCATCAGCCGCTGACGAGGCGATCCTCGAAGACGTCCGCGGCGCGCTGGCCGCCGGCCGCACCGCCACCTTGCACTACGGCCCCGAAGGAGAGCGCCGCGGCGAGGGCATGGACGTGTTCGTCAACGCTATGCAGCCGCCGCCCCGGATGCTGGTGTTCGGCGCGATCGACTTTGCTGCTGCGATGGCCCGGATCGGGGTGTTCCTCGGTTACCACGTGACGGTATGCGATGCGCGACCGGTGTTTGCCACCAAGAGCCGCTTCCCGGACGCGCACGAGGTCATCGTGAACTGGCCGCACCGCTACCTGAAGGAAGAAGCCGAAGCCGGCCGGATCGACCCGCGGACCGTCATTACGGTCCTTACTCACGACCCTAAGTTCGATGTTCCGGTACTCGTCGAGGCGCTGGACATGGACCTTGCCTATATCGGCGCGATGGGTTCGCGCAGAACCCACAAGAACCGGGAGGAACGGCTGCGCGAGGCGGGCGTCACCGATGACAAGCTATCCAAGATTGCCTCGCCGATCGGCCTGGATCTGGGAGCGCGCACGCCCGAGGAGACCGCGGTCTCCATCGCCGCCGAGCTGATCTCGCTGCGCTGGGGCGGCAGTGCCACCCGGCTCGCCGATGCCGACGGGCCCATCCACGGCGCAAATCCCATCGCAGAGCCCGAGCCGGTCAAGGCATAGCTCGCTTTCTGCGTACAGCCCGATTGTCCGCGCACGGGCCAGGTGTGCTGGCAGTCAGGGCTTTCGAGCGATGGGGAGCGGCTCCAGTCCAATTACCAGGCCGTGGTGAGAGAGACGGCGGCGCAACTTGTCATCGGCCGTGACAAGCGGTTCGCCGAGCCGTTCGGCCAGCGCCACGTTGACCATGTCGTAGATCGGATGGTTGTCGTAGCGTCGAGCGAGGTGCCAGGCCCGATGCTGGTCCGCTGGGTCGCAGTGCAGCGAGATCGGCAGCGAGGCGAGGAAGTGGGACGCGCGCAGTAGAGGCTGGCTCGTAACAGTGTTATAGTTGGGCGGAGAGCGGCCTTAGCTGGAGGTACCGATGGATGCGACGAACGGCACGATGGGGGTCGTGGACGGCCAGGCCCCACGGGATCGGATGCGGGCTGCGGACACCGATCGGGAACGGGTCGCCGAGCAGTTGCGGTCGGCGCACGCCGAGGGTCGCCTCGACCTCGCCGAGTATGACGAGCGCGTTCAGCAGGCTTGGGCGGCCCGGACCTATAACGAGCTCGAGACGCTTACCGCAGATCTTCCGCAGGCTCGTCCACCGGCCGATCTGGCCGCCAGCCACGAGGTGCGACGGCCGCACTGGCAACACCGGCATGGGCGCGGCGGGCGGGCTGCGGTGACCGCCTGGGCCGGCGTGAGCGTGGTCAATCTGCTGATCTGGGCTTTGGTGTCACTGGCCACCATGAGCTGGAGCTATCCCTGGTGGATCTGGGTCGCGGGCCCGTGGGGTGCGATGCTGCTGGCCGGCTGGATAGGCGAGCGGGCGCGAGCCCTCAGGCCCGTGCGGTGATCAGCGCGGGGCCGGTTTGGACCCGAGCGTGACCTGGACGTAAACTGTGCTATCGGCGCGAGCATTGCGCCGGTTTCTAGCGTGTCCACAGGTATCTACGCAGGTTTCCTGCTCAGCAGTGCGTCCCCGCACTCCTTACTGATGCCTCCCCACGTCTTGGAACTGGCCGGTACCTGCGTCGCGGCAAGGCCACCACCCGACGGCACGGCTAACCAGCAGGAACGCGGAGGATATGGGCAAGAAGGACGGCGCTATCGAGGTCGAGGGCAAGGTGGTCGAGCCACTCCCCAACGCGATGTTCCGAGTCGAGTTGGAGAACGGTCACCGCGTTCTCGCGCACATCAGCGGCAAGATGCGCCAGCACTACATCCGCATCCTGCCCGAGGACCGGGTGGTCGTGGAGCTTTCGCCCTACGACCTGTCCCGCGGCCGCATTGTCTACCGCTACAAGTAGCGCACCAGGAGAGATGACGTGAAGGTGCAGCCGAGCGTCAAAAAGATCTGTGACAAGTGCAAGGTGATCCGCCGCCACGGCGTGGTCATGGTGATCTGCGAGAACCAACGCCACAAGCAGCGTCAGGGCTAGCAGCGCACGATGTCGCCGGTCTACGGCGCAAGAAGACCTCCCCGCTCCAGCCGATCCAGACGGGATCGGTTTCACCCCCGGACGCCAGGCTGGGGCCCGTGGACGACGAGTCGCACGGGGCGGACGGGGAGCAGACCTGGGACGACGAGACAGGAGACACGTCGCATGGCACGACTCTCCGGCGTAGACCTTCCCCGCGACAAGCGGATGGAGATCGCGCTGACGTACATCTACGGCATCGGCCGCACCCGCTCGCACGAAATACTGAGCGCTACCGGGGTTAGCCCAGAACTGCGCTCCAAGGACCTGTCCGACGAGGACCTCGTCCGGCTGCGGGACTACATCGAGACCAACTACAGAGTCGAGGGAGACCTCCGCCGCGAGGTCCAAGCCGACATCCGCCGGAAGATCGAGATCGGCTGCTACGAGGGGCTGCGGTGGCGCCGCGGGCTGCCCGTGCGCGGTCAGCGCACCAAGACCAACGCCCGCACCCGCAAGGGCCCGAAGAAGACGGTCGCCGGCAAGAAGAAGGCCGGGAAGAAGTAATCCCCGCAGACCCCAGACTTTTGTAGGAGTGCAACCGTATGCCACCCAGAGCACGAACAGGTACCGGCGTCAAGAAGGTGCGGCGCAAGGAAAAGAAGAACGTCGCGCATGGTCATGCGCACATTAAGTCGACGTTCAACAACACGATCGTCTCGATCACCGACCCCACTGGTGCGGTGATCGCGTGGGCTTCCGCGGGTCACGTCGGCTTCAAGGGCTCGCGCAAGTCCACCCCGTTCGCCGCGCAGATGGCCGCCGAGAGCGCGGCCCGCAAGGCCGCTGAGCACGGTATGAAAAAGGTCGACGTCTTCGTGAAGGGCCCGGGTTCGGGTCGGGAAACGGCGATCCGGTCGCTGCAGGCCGCCGGCCTTGAGGTCGGCACCATCCAGGACGTGACCCCGCAGCCGCACAACGGCTGTCGGCCGCCGAAGCGGCGTCGGGTCTGAGGCGCGGGAGGGAATAGACAGATGGCTCGGTACACCGGACCCGCAACCCGCAAGTCCCGCCGGCTCAAGACCGATCTGGTCGGTGGCGATCAGGCCTTCGAGCGCCGTCCGTATCCGCCCGGCCAGCACGGCCGTGCGCGGATCAAGGAGAGCGAGTACCTCCTGCAGATGCAGGAGAAGCAGAAGGCGCGCTTCACCTACGGCATCATGGAAAAGCAGTTCCACCGGTACTACGTCGAGGCCAACCGCCGCCCCGGCAAGACCGGTGACACGCTGCTGCAGATCCTGGAGTCCAGGCTGGACAACGTCGTCTATCGGGCGGGGCTAGCCCGCACCCGTCGTCAGTCGCGCCAGCTGGT
Organism: Actinomycetota bacterium; assembly: GCA_030862525.1. Taxonomy (GTDB): domain Bacteria; phylum Actinomycetota; class Actinomycetes; order Mycobacteriales; family Pseudonocardiaceae. The sequence goes on from JALZDN010000031.1 coordinate 11,404, forward strand.
GTCCCATGGGCATTTCCTGGTCAACGGCAAAAAGGTGGACGTTCCCAGTTTCCGGGTGTCCAGGTTCGACATCATCGATGTCAAGCCGAAGTCGATCCCCACGCTACCTTTCGTGGTTGCCAAAGAGACCCTCGGAGACCGCCCCGTGCCGGCGTGGCTGCAGGTCGTCCCCTCTTCGCTGCGGGTGCTGGTGCACCGGCTGCCGGAGCGGGCTCAGATCGACGTGCCGCTGCAGGAACAACTGATCGTCGAGCTCTACTCCAAGTAATTTCAACCAACGGCGTCAAATAGCGGGCGCCAGAGGAGGAAAGTCACCATGCTGATCACCCAGCGACCCAACCTCAGCGAGGAGCCGGTCCTCGAAACCCGTTCCCGGTTCGTCATCGAACCGCTGGAGCCGGGCTTCGGTTACACCCTGGGCAACTCACTGCGCCGGACCTTGCTCTCGTCCATCCCGGGGGCGGCCGTCACCAGCATTCGTATCGATGGTGTGCTGCACGAGTTCACCACCGTTCCAGGTGTCAAGGAGGACGTCACCGAGATCATCCTCAACCTTAAGGAGCTCGTAGTCAGCTCCGAGGAGGATGAGCCGGTGACGATGTACCTGCGCAAGCAGGGCCCCGGTGACGTGACGGCGGGCGACATCGTGCCGCCGGCCGGCGTCACCGTGTACAACCCTGATCTGCACATCGCCACCCTCAACGGGAAGGGAAAGCTGGAGATCGAGCTGGTCGTCGAGCGGGGCCGCGGCTACGTGCCTGCGGTGCAGAACAAGGCGTCCGGTGCGGAGATCGGCCGGATTCCGGTGGACTCCATCTACTCGCCGGTGATGAAGGTGACCTACAAGGTCGAGGCCACCCGGGTCGAGCAGCGCACCGACTTCGACAAGCTGATTCTGGACGTGGAAACCAAGCCGTCGCTGTCTCCTCGGGACGCACTGGCCTCGGCCGGTCGCACCATGGTGGAGCTGTTCGGGCTGGCCCGAGAGCTCAACGTGGAAGCCGAAGGTATCGAGATCGGCCCCTCACCGGCGGAGGCGGACACGATCGCGGCCTTCGCGATGCCCATCGAGGACCTGGATCTCACCGTCCGGTCCTATAACTGCCTCAAGCGGGAGGGCATCCACACCGTCGGCGAGCTGGTCAGCCGCAGCGAAGCCGACCTGCTGGACATCCGCAACTTCGGCGCCAAGTCGATCGACGAGGTGAAGCTGAAGCTGGCCGGTCTTGGCCTGCAACTCAAGGACAGCCCGCCTGGGTTCGATCCTTCAGCTGCGGCGGCGGAGTACTCGATCGACGGGTGGGGCGACGTCAGCGACAACGGGGTGGACAACGGCACCGATTACGGCACCGATGACGGCCAGGACTACGCCGAGACCGAGCAGCTGTAGCACTCGGGAGTGGCAATCGGTGCCGTAGCAC
>JALZDN010000043.1 GCA_030862525.1 Actinomycetota bacterium
AGGTCGGCGATGGCTTGCGGGACGCGCTCGTAGTCGATCGAGAAGCCCTGCGCCGCGCCGCTCCTACCAAGCAGTGCGCCCAGCGCCGTGCCGGTCAGCACGTTGCCGGTATCGCTGGCGGCGCCGATCAGCTGGTTCTCGTTACTCACGTGTTCCCCTAGAGCATGGTGTGCGCGCGAGGGAAGGAGTCTGCCACACCAGCTCCTGGCTACAGCGGCCGACGCCGAGCGAGCCGACGCCACACTTACGGAATGGAAATGACCAATGCCCAGAATTACCTGATCGAAGATGCCGACGCCCGTGGCGAACTCGCCGGTCTCTACGAGAAAGTGAAGGGGATTTCTCTCACCGGGGAGGTAGATGACGTCATCCGCTGCCTGAGTCTGCGTCCAGACTTCCTGGCCTCCATCGTGCAGGCCACGCGCCTGCATTTCACCGACGGTGCGCTTACCCGAGCCCAGCACGAGCTGATCGCCTCCTACGTCTCCGCGCTGAACCGCTACCACTATTGCCTGTCGGCTCACACCTCGTTCCTGCAATTGCAGGGCAAGCAATACCACCAGACCGCCCAAGCGCTGCGTGACGGTGATCTTGAGGCGGCGGGGCTTAATACCACCGAGCGGTTGTTGTTGCAGTTCGTGGGGTACCCTGACTCGTCACGCTTACCGCATCACCGATGAGCAGGTTCAAGACCTGCGGGAGGTCGGCTGGACGGATACACAGATCGCCGAGACCGTCTATGACGCGGCGTTGCTCAACTGCTTCAACCGCATCGCGGATGCCTTCGACATCCACCCCCCGGTGGGGATGGACCCGACTGGTGCACCGCGGCACTGGTAAGAGGCGTGGCCCGTAATGGGTAATACACATCCTGCTTTGCCACACCAACGCCGAACTGCTGCTGGGCCTCACGCGGCAACCGCTCGGCACAACCGAGGGTCAACCGGTCCAGGCAGGCTGGCGATGACCTACCACACCGCTTCACAGTGGCTACAGTGCGGTAATGGCAGCGCAGATCATCCTGGTGCGGGGTGACATCACCGAACAGCACGTCGATGCGGTAGTGAATGCCGCCAACAGCTCGCTACTCGGTGGGGGCGGCGTGGACGGCGCGATTCACCGCGGGGGAGGACCAGAGATCCTGGCGCAGTGCCAGGTGCTGCGGGCCGGCCGCTACCGCGACGGTCTGCCCATCGGTCAGGCGGTCGCCACTACCGCGGGTGACTTGCCGGCCCGCTGGGTGATCCACACCGTCGGCCCGGTGTACAGCGAGTCCGAAGACCGCTCCCAGCTGCTGGCCTCGTGCTACCGGGAATCACTGCGGGTGGCCGACGAGCTCGGCGCTCAGACCGTCGCCTTCCCTGCGGTGTCCGCCGGAATCTACGGGTGGCCACTGGCTGACGCCGCCCGCATCGCGCTCACCACCGTCGCCGCGACACCCACCAGCGTGCGTGAGGCTCGGTTCGTACTGTTCAGCGACCCGATCCTGACGGCGTTTCACACCGTGCACCAGAGCACGACACACCGTGCAGGAAAGCCGGACACGCGGGGTTGAGCCCCGGCGGTCGGGGGAAATCGCCGGGGCTCGTCAGGTTCATCGGAGTGGCATTGAGCGGCGTTACAAGCCGGTTCGCGTGGTGATCGCGGTCTGTGTGCCTACGTGACATGCTCTCTCAGGCGAGCGGTAGGCCGTAGCACGAGGACGGGGAGATCGGCATGAGCCAGCCAGACCTCAAACCACGCAGCCGGGACGTCACCGACGGCTTGGAGCGCGCCGCAGCCCGTGGCATGTTGCGCGCCGTCGGCATGGGTGACGACGACTTCGCCAAGCCGCAGATCGGTGTCGCCTCGTCCTGGAACGAGATCACCCCGTGCAACCTGTCGCTGGACCGCCTGGCCAAGGCCAGCAAGGAAGGTGTGCACGCCGCCGGTGGCTTCCCGATGGAGTTCGGCACGATCTCCGTCTCCGATGGCATCTCCATGGGCCACGTCGGGATGCACTATTCGCTGGTCTCCCGCGAGCTGATCGCCGACTCGGTGGAGACCGTGGTGGAGGCCGAACGACTGGACGGGACGGTGCTGCTGGCCGGCTGCGACAAGAGCCTGCCCGGAATGCTGATGGCCGCCGCCCGGCTCGATCTGGCGGCGGTATTCCTCTACGGGGGCACCATCCTGCCCGGCCGAGTGGGCGACCGTGAGGTCACCATCATCGACGCCTTCGAAGCAGTGGGGGCCTGCGTCCGCGGTCTCATCAGCCGGGCCGACGTCGACGCGATCGAGCGGGCAATCTGCCCCGGCGAGGGCGCCTGCGCCGGCATGTACACCGCCAACACGATGGCCTGCGCGGCCGAGGCGCTGGGCATGTCGCTGCCCGGGTCGGCCAGCCCGCCCGCGGTGGACCGGCGCCGCGACGGGTTCGCCCGGGCCAGCGGCGCCGCCGTGGTGGGCCTTATCGCCCGCGGGATCACCGCGCGGCAGATCCTCACCCGCCAGGCGTTCGAGAACGCGATCGCGGTGGTGATGGCCTTCGGCGGCTCGACCAACGCGGTGCTGCACCTGCTGGCCATCGCGAACGAGGCCGGGGTGCCGCTGGAGCTGGACGACTTCAACCGGATCGGCGACAAGGTGCCGCACCTGGCCGACGTCAAACCCTTCGGCGTGCACGTGATGGCCTCGGTCGATCAGGTCGGCGGCGTGCCGGTGGTGATGAAAGCTCTGCTGGACGCCGGTCTGCTGCACGGTGACTGCCTCACCGTCACCGGGCGCACCGTCGCTGAGAACCTCACCGAGCTGGACCCGCCCGACCTGGACGGCAAGATCCTGCACCGCCTCAACGACCCGATTCATCCCACCGGCGGGATCGCCATCCTGCACGGCACGCTGGCTCCCGAGGGCGCGGTGGTGAAGAGCGCCGGCTTCGACTCAGCCCGCTTCGAGGGCACCGCCCGCGTGTTTGACGGCGAGCAGGCGGCGATGGACGCTGTCCCGCACCTGCAGCCTGGCGACGTCGTGGTGATCCGGTACGAGGGTCCGCAGGGCGGTCCTGGGATGCGGGAGATGCTCGCGGTCACCGGAGCGATCAAGGGCGCAGGGTTGGGTAAGGACGTTCTGTTGCTCACCGACGGGCGTTTCTCCGGGGGCACCACCGGGCTGTGCGTCGGGCACGTGGCACCCGAGGCCACCCACGGCGGACCGATCGCGCTGGTCCGCGACGGCGACCCGATCGTGCTGGACATGGACCGTCGCGAGCTGAACCTGCAGGTCGACGTCGGGGAACTAGCACGGCGCCAGCAGGAGTGGAAGGCCCCGCAGCGCCCGCTACGCGGCGTGCTGGCCAAGTACGCCCGGCTGGTCGGCTCCGCCGCGGAAGGTGCCGTCTGTGGATAACTCGTGAGTGGGTAACGGTGTCATGACACTGTCACCCACTCACGACCGGTGCCGGATAGGCACGTCCGGATGGGTGTACCCACCGTGGCGGGGCACGTTCTATCCGCCAGGGCTGGCGCACCGCCGGGAGCTGGAGTACCTGTCCCGGCAGGTGAACAGCATCGAGATCAACGGTTCCTTCTACTCGCTGCAGCGGCCCACGAGTTACCAAGCTTGGGCGGCGGCAACCCCGGAGGACTTCGTCTTCGCGGTCAAGGGCGGCCGGTTCATCACGCATATGAAGAAGCTGCGTGAAGTCGAGACGCCGCTGGCGAACTTCTTCGCGTCCGGAGTGCTCGCGCTGGGCGCCAAACTCGGGCCGCTGCTGTGGCAGCTGCCGCCCAACCTGCCCTTCGACGCCGACCGGCTGGCCACGTTTCTCGCCCTGCTGCCACGCAGCACCGCCGAGGCCGCCGCGCTGGCGCAGTGCCACGACGAGCGGCTCGACGGCCGGGCCTGGACCAGTACCGACGTCGACCGCCCGCTGCGTCACGCGCTGGAGGTGCGCCACCCCAGCCACCGCGACCCGGCGCTGATCGAGCTGCTCCGCACGGAGGGTGTCGCGCTGGTGGTCGCCGACACCGCAGGCACCTGGCCCTACCTGGAGGACGTCACCGCCGACTTCGTCTACGTCCGGCTGCACGGGGATTCCGAGCTCTACGTCAGCGGCTACAGCGACGAGGCGCTGGACACCTGGGCGCAGCGGATCCGCGGCTGGCAGGCCGGCGAGAGCCCACGCACCGAGCACACCATTGCCCCGCCCGCGCCGGTCCGGCCGCGGAAGGTGTTCGTCTATTTCGACAATGACGCCAAAGTGCGCGCCCCGGTGGACGCGATCTCGCTGGCCCAACGGCTCGGGTAGAGAAAACTCGGGATCCGTGGGACGTCGAGATCGACACCGTGGTAGCCCATCAGGTGCTCGACGCCTTGGGTGCACACCACCGCGCCGCGCTGACCCTGCGCTACCTCGACGGGCTGCCGGTTGCGCAGGTCGCCGAGCATCTCGGGCAGTTGTTGTGATCCGGTGCTCGACGGACTCCAGTGTCCGTAGCATTTCACCAGATGGAGCAGGCCGTTGGATACCGATCTCAGCCAATGACTGATTCAGCTGCCGCCAATAACGGATGCCGTGAGCTTTATAGTAAAGCTTTGCCGCAACGTGTCCGGAATCCACGGCACATGTGGCGACCTGAGCTGCATGGACATGGTCAGGATGCTGGTAGAGGTTGTGTGGATCATAGGTGACGACCACCTGCGGCCGATAACGTTCGATGAGCTCAGCGATCCGGCTGGCAGCAGACTCGACGGGCACGTTACAAAACGCCTCTTGACGGCGCTGAAAGTCCGTCATGCTGGAGTCGTGGTAACCGAGCAATTCAAGGTGCGAGACACCGAGGCGCGCGCAGGCACGGCGGAGCTCATCCTGCCGGATGGCTGCCACCTCGCGGGGGATCATGACCGTATTCGCCCGGCTTGACACCACCGGGTCCGTCACCGAGTTCCCCGTCGGTACACGTGACGACGACGGTCCGCACTCCATGCAGGGCATAGTGCGCGAGGATGCCGCCGGTTGAGGTGGACTCATCGTCGGGATGGGCATGAACAGCCATCAAAGTTGGTCGTGACACCGCTGCCGTCGTCATGAGCAGGTCCCAACTTTCTTTCTTGCTCGGTGTCTACTACATGGATGTGCAGTGGACAGATTGTTCACGTGAGTGGAGGCGGGCGCGTAGGTGGACGGCTCTGTGGCCCGTGACGGATCCTCCGCATGGCTAGCGGAACCAGGGGTCTTCTTTCCAGATTTTTCGACACGCCTGCTTCATGCTTTCATCCCCCAGGCAGCTCCACTGAGCCCGATATCGACTCGGTGCAGGTGTTGGCCGCGCGCTTTGCCGCACTCGATGCCAGACAGGTCGCCGCGATCAGGCAGGTCATCGCGATGGTCACTGCACGCGCTGAGGACGAACGTCAGCTCGCTAACGGGGTGTTTCGTCGGTTTGAGTCCTTGGTGCAGATGGCGCCCCGTGATCGCCGAGGTGAACGCCACTCGTAGGGGTCGCGGCACTGCGTCGCTGAAGGCTGGCCACGCGGTACAGGCTCACCACGGAGATCTATGTGCTTGCGCCGCCGAGCTCGCCACCACGGTGGAAGGCACACTGCCGTCACATCCTGAAGACGTGGTGGTGATCCGGTATGAGAGGCCGCTGAGCGGGCCGGGATGCGGGAAGGCCCGCGGTCACCGGAGCGACCTATCGGAGTGAGCGCTCACTCCGTACCATCGCGGGGGTGATTGAGACACACCGCAAGAGGGCCACGGCGATGCGGCCGGACGATCGTCGCGCGGCGATCGTGGCCGCCACCCTGCCGTTGATCATCGAGCACGGCGCAACGGTGACCACCGGGCAGATCGCCGCCGCGTCCGGCGTCGCCGAGGGCACCGTGTTCCGGGTTTTCACCGATAAGCAAGAGTTGCTGGCAGCGTGCCTCGACACTGCATTCGATCCGGCTGATCCGGTAGCCACGCTGGGACAGATCCCGCGTCATCTCCCGGTTCGGGACCGGTTACTGCAGGCCACCGACACCGTTGCCGAACACTGGGACCGGGCACTGTCGGTCGGGCATGCGATACACGCGGCCTGCACCGGGCCACCCAGGGCGGGAACGCCCAGCGGCCCGGGTGCGGCGATGCGTGAGCTCATCAGAGCACTCGCCGATCTGCTGGCTCCGGACGTCGCAGCGTTGCGGCTGAGCCCGGAGCGCACCGCGCAGCTGTTCCTGCTGACGGTGAGCAGCGATCGGATGCTGCGGCTGCGGATGGGTGGGTTCGGCGCACCGGCCCTCGGGGATATCGAGGAGCTGGTGGATGTGTTCCTGCACGGCGCGCTGCGGGGTAGACACGGGTGAGCCAGCTGATGATCGACGCCGTCGAGGTGCGCAAGACGTTCGGTGATGTCACGGCCTTGGACGGGATCAGCGTGGCTGTCCCCGCCGGCACCGTGCACGGCCTGCTAGGGCACAACGGCGCCGGCAAGACCACCCTGGTCAACGTGCTCACCACGCTTTTCGCCCCAACCAGCGGGAGCGCGGCGGTGGCCGGTTTCGACGTGGTGCGCGGCGCCGCCGAGGTGCGCCGCCGGATCGGTGTCACCGGTCAGTTCGCCTCGGTGGATGAGGACCTCACCGGCACCCAGAACCTGGTGCTGCTGGGCCGGCTGCTGGGTGCCGGCCGGCGCGAGGCGAGCCGGCGGGCCGCCGAGCTGCTCGAACTGTTCGGGCTCACCGAGGCCGCCGACCGGTGCGCCCAGGGTTACTCCGGAGGGATGCGGCGCAAACTCGACCTGGCGAGCAGCTTGGTCGGGCGCCCCGATGTGGTGTTCCTCGACGAGCCCACCACCGGCTTGGACCCGGAGAGCCGGCTGGGCATGTGGGACGTCGTGCGAAACCTGGTGACCGGCGGCACCACGGTGTTGCTCACCACCCAGTACCTCGATGAGGCCGACCGGTTGGCCGACACCATCACCGTGCTGGCCCAAGGACAGGTGGTCGCGGCGGGCACCGCGGCCGAGCTCAAAGACCGCGTGGGGCGGCGCACCGTCAGCGCGACGCTGGCCGTCGCGGCTGACATCGGCCCCGCGCTGGACACCCTGCGACGAGCAGGGTTGGAGCCATTGCAGTCCGGCCGGACGCTGACCGCTGCGGTGGAGTCCTCCCGCGCGCTGGCCGTCGTGGTGCGCGCGTTGGACGACGCAGGCATCGAGGCCGACGAGCTCGGTCTGCACGAACCCACGCTCGACGACGTCTACCTCACCCTGACCGGAGCCCGACCATGACCGCGCTCGCCACGCAGCCCAGCACCGCGCGGATTCGCCCGGCCGGCAGCGGGGTGCTCACCCAGGTACACGTGCTCACCGGCCGGGCGCTGCGCCGGCTGTCGGACCCGCGGATGATCGTGCTGAGCCTGCTCCAGCCGTTGATCATGTTGACGCTGTTCAGTCAGGTGTTTCGCAGCATCGCGAACTCTCCCGGCTTCCCGTCCGGAGTGGGTTACATCGACTACGTGCTGCCCGCGATCCTGGTGACCACGGCGAGCCAGGCGGCGATGTGGTCTGGTGCGGGGCTGGCCACCGACCTGCGCAACGGTGCACTGGCGCGGTTTCGCACGTTGCCCATCTCGATGACCTCGGTGCTGGTCGGGCGAAGTGTGTTCGATCTCGTGCGCAGCGCCTCCCAGCTCATCGTGCTCACCGTGGCCGGCGCCACGCTCTTCGGTTACGCCCCGGCCGGTGGGATTCTCGGCACCGCGATGGCGTTGCTGATCGGGCTGTCCGTCGGCGTGGGGCTGTCCTGGGTGTTCATCGCGCTGGCCAGTTGGATGCGCAACGTTGAGCTGATGCAGATGGTCGGTTTCGTGGTGATCTTCCCGCTGATGTTCGCCTCCAGCGCGTTCGTGCCCATTGCCGAGCTGCCGTCGTGGATGCGGGTGATCGCGATCATTAATCCGCTCAGCTACGCGATCGACGCCGCCCGGGGATGGGCGCTGGCCGAGCCGGCCTTCGGTGCGACCATCGGTGCGCTGCTCACCGCCGTCGCCCTCACCGTCGCAGCCGCCGCGATCGCCTCCCGAGGCGTGCGCCGCCCCTAACTTCGCCCGGCCCATTTACCCGGCTAGGGGCGGCTAGAGGTGGATGAGTAGTTCGGCGAGTACGTTGTCTGAGAACGCTGGCCAGGTGTTGCGGGCCCAGGGACCGAAGTCACGGTCGGTCAGCGCGACACAGGCCGCGCCGGCCACCGGGTCCGCCCACAGGAACGTCCCGGACTGCCCGAAGTGCCCGAAGGTCTGCGGCGAGTTCCGGTTGCCCGTCCAGTGTGGACTCTTGTGGTCGCGCAGCTCGAAGCCCAGGCCCCAGTCGTTGGGACGCTGCATGCCGAAGCCGGGCAGCAGCCCGTCCAGGCCGGGGTAGGCGACCTGGGTCGCCTCGGCCAGGGTCTGCGGGGCGAGCAGCATGGGCGCCTGCAGCTCGGCGGCGAACCGGGCCAGATCGGCGCAGGTCGACACCGCGCCGTATCCGGCGGGTCCCTCCAGGCGCGACGCGGCCATGCCCAACGGCTGGAGCACCCCTTCAGCCAGGTAGTCGAGGAAGCGGATGCCGGACGCGGCAGCCACCGTGTCGGCCAGCACCGCGAAGCCGGTATTGGAATAGATCCGTTTCGTGCCAGGTGTCGCCAAGACCTGCGCGGAGTTGAACGCCAACCCCGACGTATGCGCCAGGAGGTGGCGCACCGTGGAGCCCGGCGGGCCGGCCGGCTGGTCGAAGTCCACCGCTGCCTCCTGCACCGCCAGCAGCATCGCGTAGGCCGAGAGCAGCTTGGTCACCGAGGCCAGCCGGAACGGTCGGTCCTGCGGGCCGTGGCTACCTACCACCGCACCGGAGGCGTCCACCACCGCAACGGCCACCGTGTTCACCGGCCACTGCTGCACACGGCGCAGGCTGTCCATCGCGGCGACAGTACGACAGTGGCAAGATCGGGTCTGTGCATTCCGATCGTCTGCTGCTCGGGCCAGGCCCGTCCAATCCCTACCCGGAGGCCGGCGAGGCGCTGGCCCGCCCGGTGCTGGGACATCTCGACCCGGAGTTCCTCACCCTGGTGGCCGACACATCGCAACGGTTACGGGCCGTCTTCGGCACCCGCAACCGGCTCACCCTCCCGGTCAGCGGTACCGGGTCGGCCGGGATGGAGGCGTGCCTGGCCAGCCTGCTCGAGCCCGGCGAGCTGGCCATCGTCGGCGTGAACGGCTACTTCGGTGACCGGTTGTGCGAGGTGGCGCGCCGGGTCGGTGCGCAGGTGCAGGCCGTGCACGCCCCCTGGGGACGACCCCTGGACCCCGACCAGCTGCTCGACGCCCAACGCCGCAGGCCGCAGGCCCGGCTCGTCGCGGTGGTGCACGCCGAGACCTCCACCGGGGTCCGCAACCAGATCGCCCCACTGCGTGAGTTGCAGGACACCGACACCCTGCTGGTCGTCGACGCCGTCACCTCACTGGGCGGGATCCCGGTGGAGGTGGACGCTTGGGGCGTCGACGCCTGCTACTCGGCGACCCAGAAGTGCCTCGGCGCACCGTCGGGAATCGCGCCGGTGACCCTGTCCGACCGAGCCGTGCAGCGGATCCGGGACCGGGAACGGCCGGTCTGCTCGTTCTATCTCGACCTGACCTTGCTGGACGAGTACTACCAAGGTGATCCGCCCCGCTATCACCACACCGCGAGCTCCACCCTGATCTCGGCCGTGCACGGGGGTCTGGGGCGGCTGCTTGAGGAGGGCCTGCCGGCAGTGTGGGAACGCCACGCGAGAGTGGGCGAGCGGCTGCAGATGGCGCTGCCCGAGCACGGTTTCGCGTTGTTCGCCGAGCAGGGGCACCGGTTGCCGCAGCTCACTGCGGCTCGGCTGCCCGAGGGTGTGGTGGACGCCAAGGCCCGTGCCGCGTTGCGGGAGGACTTCGGTATCGAGGTCGGTGGCGGTCTCGGACCGCTGACCGGCGCCGGCTGGCGGATCGGTCTGATGGGCCACAACGCCCAAGACCGCGCAGTGACCACCCTGCTCGGCGCGCTCGCCTCCGTCCTGGCCTGACGACACATCCAGCGGAAAGCCGGGTTAGGTCAGAAGTTGGCGGTGGCGGGGTCTGGGCCGATTCGCTGGCCGGTCTCCAGGTCCGCGATCGCGGAAAGGTCCTCGGCGGAGAGTTCGAAGCCGAATACGTCGATGTTCTGCCGCATCCGCGCTGGGTTCGCCGATTTGGGGATCGCGATGTTTCCCAGCTGCACGTGCCAGCGCAGCACTACCTGGGCCGGGGTCACGCCGTGCCGATCAGCGATCCGGGTGATGGTGGCGTCGGAGAGCAGTGCACCGCCCTGGCCTAGCGGGCTCCACGCTTCAGTGGCGATCCCCTGCTCGGCATGCTCCGCGCGCAGGTCGGTCTGCTGAAAGTACGGGTGCAGCTCGACCTGGTTGACGGCGGGTACCGTGCCGGTCTCGGCAATCAACCGACGCAGGTGCTCGACGCCGAAGTTGGACACCCCGATCGCCCGCACCCGACCGTCGGATGCCAGCTTCTCCAGCGCCTTCCAGGTCTCGACGTACCGGTCCACGGCGGGCACTGGCCAGTGGATGAGGTAGAGATCCAGAGTGTCCAGGCCAAGCCGGGCCATGGCGGCGTCGAACGCCCGTAGGGCTCGGTCGTAGCCGTGGTCGGCGTTCCACAGTTTCGTGGTCACGAAGACCTCGTCACGGTCCAGCCCACAGGACGCGATCGCCCTTCCGACGCCCTCCTCGTTCTGGTATGCCGCCGCGGTGTCGATGCTGCGGTACCCAATCTCCAGTGCCATGGACACCACTCGCTCGGTCTTGTCCGCCGGCACCTGGAAGACCCCGAAACCAAGCTGAGGCATCTGCACACCGTTATTCAACGTAACGACCGGGCCCATGCCCCTCAACGTACCCGAATTGCGAATGTGTGAAAGGACGCGGAAACGGGCACGCCTATTAGGTCGAGGTGGTTTGTTGGAGTACTCCGGCTACCGGCTTCAGGCGCGGGGAGCCCTCGTCGGCGTGGTAGTCCTCCGGGTCGGTCTCGTCGGTGCCGTTGAACACCCGCAGCCGCCGGAGCACGATGGTGACCAGCGCGGCGACCACGAGGTTGCCGACCAGTGCGATGAGACCGGCGTAAATCTGGAACGTCGAGCCGGCAAATGGTTCCCAACCCAGGATCGACAGTCCGCCCAGCCGCAGCGCCGAACCACCGAAATGCGCCGCACCGGTGTTCGGATTGGGGATGCCGTAGAGCATCGACAAACCCCACGCCAATCCCACCGCCCATCCTGCAAGCAGGCCCCAGCGGTGAAACCATCGGGTGTAGAGGGCCAGCGCCACCGCAGGCAGGGTCTGCAGGATGATCACCCCACCGATCAGCTGCAGGTCGATGGCGTACTGCGGGTCGATGAAGACCACGAACCCGACCGCGCCAAGCTTGACCACCAGCGAGGCGAGCTTGGCCTGCTGCGCCTCGGCCCGGGAGTCCGCACTCCGGTTCAGGTAGGCCTTGTAGATGTTGCGGGTCCACAGGTTCGCAGCCGCGATCGACATGATCGCCGCCGGCACCAGCGCGCCGATCCCGATGGCGGCATAGGCGACGCCGGCGAACCAGGCTGGGAACTGGGTGCCGAAGAGCACCGGGATGATCGTGTTGGAGTCCGGCCGGCCGGTGGCAGCGTTGACGATGGGCGTGGTCCCTGCGGCGATCGCCGCGTACCCGAGCAGCGCGATCAGCCCGAGCAGCAGCGAATACGCCGGCAATGCCGACATGTTCCGCTTGATCACGTTGCGGCCCCCGGAGGCCAGTACCCCGGTCACCGAATGCGGGTACAAGAACAGCGCCAGGGCCGAGCCCAAGGCGAGCGTCGCGAACTGCAGCTGGTTGTTGGCATTGAGCAGCAGCCCGTCGGCGGGCGCCGGGGAGTTGGTGAACTTGGTGTTCGCGGCGTCGAAGATCGTGCCCCAGCCACCCAGCTTGGCCGGCAGGTACACCACCGCCACTGCGATCACCAGGTAGATCAGCCCATCCTTGACGAATGCGATCAGCGCCGGAGCCCGTAACCCGGACTTGTAGGTGTAGATGGCGAGGATGAGAAACGCCACGATCAGCGGCAGGTGCCCCACGATCCCGATGCCGTTGAGTCCCATCGTGCGCAGCACGGCTTCCAGCCCGACCAGCTGCAACGCGATGTACGGCATGGTCGCGACGATCCCGGTGATGGCGATCATCAGCGCGAGCCCCGACGAGCCATAGCGACCCTGCACGAAATCGGCGGGTGTGACGTATCCGTGTACCCGGGACACCGACCACAACCGCAGCAGTGGCATGAACACCAGCGGGTAGGCGATGATCGTGTAGGGCAGCGCGAACAAGCCCAGCGCACCCGCCCCGAACACCAGCGCCGGGACCGCGACGAAGGTGTATGCGGTGTAGAGATCACCACCGATGAGAAACCAGGTGATCCAGGAGCCGAATTTCCGACCGCCGAGCCCCCATTCGTCCAGGTGGTCCAGCGTGGCCGCGGTCCGCCACCGCACCGCGACGAAGCCGAGTACCGTGACAAAACCGAACAGCAGCGTGAAGACGATGATCTCGGTCCACTGCGGGTTCATCGCCGGTCACCCCGCGTCTTCAGGTATACGACAGCGGTGCAGATGACCCCGACCGGCACCCACAGGAACTGGTACCAGTAGAAGAACGGGAAACCCAGCACCCGCGGTTCGATGCGGTTATACACCGGTGTGACCAGGATGAGTAGCGGCACCAGCAACAACAGATTCCAGTTACTCCACCGCAGCGACGAGGGGCGGGACGACATCCCGACATTATGCGCATTCAGCGGGCTCAGCGGGGTAAACAAGGCCGGATAATCCGCTCAGCCTGCTGAATGCGGGTCACGAGTGGCCAGGCGAAGCTTGAGGGCGTCGAGCTCGTCGTGCAGGGAGCTGGGGAGGGTGGTGCCGATCTTGGTGAACCACTGCTCGATGCGCGGGATCTCCGCCCGCCACTCGTCGACGTCCACCGCCAGCGCGGCGCCGACGTCTTCACTCGGGGTATCCAGTCCGGACAGATCAAGCGTCTCGGCGGTGGGTACCCGACCGATCGGAGTGTCGATCGCCGCGGCCCTACCCTCGATCCGCTCGATGATCCACTTCAGCACCCGGCTGTTCTCCCCGAAGCCCGGCCACAGGAAGCGCTGGTCGGCACCGCGGCGAAACCAGTTCACATAGAAAATCTTCGGCAGCTTGCCGGCGTCGGCGCCCTTGCCGACGTTGATCCAATGCTGGAAGTAGTCACCGGCGTTGTAGCCGATGAACGGCAGCATCGCCATCGGGTCGCGGCGCACCTCGCCGAGCCCACCAACCGCCGCCGCGGTCTTCTCGCTGGACAGCGTGGCGCCCAGGAACACCCCGTGCTGCCAGTCGAAGGCCTCGTTGGCCAGCGGGATGGTGTCAGCCCGACGACCACCGAAGACGATCGCCGAGATCGGCACGCCGGCCGGATCGTCCCACTCGTCGGCGAGCACCGGGCACTGCGCCATCGGGGTGCAGTACCGCGAGTTCGGGTGCGCGCAGCGCTGCCCGGCTGCGCCATCAGCCGGCGTCCAATCCTGCTTGGTCCACGAGGTGGCGTGCGCCGGGGTGTCCTCCATGCCCTCCCACCAGATGTCGCCGTCATCGGTGAGCGCGACGTTGGTGAAGAGTGAATTGCCGTACTGCAGGGTGCGCATGGCATTGGGGTTGGTCTTCCAGCTGGTATTCGGGGCGACACCGAAGAACCCGTTCTCGGGATTCACCGCATAGAGCCGACCGTCGGCACCGAAGCGCATCCAGGCGATGTCGTCACCCAGCGTCTCGACCTTCCAGTCGGGGATGGTCGGCTGCAACATCGCCAGGTTGGTCTTGCCGCACGCCGAGGGGAACGCGGCCGCGACGTAATGGGTCCGGTTCTGCGGGCTGGTGAGTTTAATGATCAGCATGTGTTCGGCGAGCCAGCCCTCGTCGCGGGCCATCACCGAGGCGATCCGCAGCGAGTAGCACTTCTTGCCCAGCAGCGCGTTGCCCCCGTAGCCGGAGCCGAAGCTCCAGATCAGCCGCTCGTCGGGGAAGTGGCTGATGTACTTGGTGTCGTTGCACGGCCAGGGCACGTCGGCCTGGCCGGGTTCCAGCGGGTGGCCCACCGAGTGCAGGCAGGGCACGAAATCCGCGTCGCGGCCGTCGGGCCGGATGAACTTGCGCAGTGCCGCAGCGCCCATCCGGGTCATGATCTTCATTGAGCACACCACGTAGGCCGAATCGGTGATCTCCACGCCCAGTTTGGGAGTCGGATCCTCCAGCGGACCCATGCAGAAAGGCACCACGTACATCGTCCGGCCGCGCATGCATCCCCGGTACAGCTCGGACATGATCGCCTTCATCTCGTCCGGGTGCATCCAGTTGTTGGTGACACCGGCGTCGCGCTCCTCGCGCGAGCAGATGAAGGTGCGCTCTTCCACCCGGGCGACATCGGACGGGTCCGAGACGGTCCAGAACGAGTTCGGCTTGCGACGCAGCCGGGTGAAGGTGCCCGCGTCGACCAGCTGTTCGGTGAGCCGTTCCCACTCCTGCTCCGAGCCGTCGCACCAGGCCACGCGGTCCGGCATGGTCAGCTCCGCCGTGTCGCGCACCCAGTCACACAGCCGTGCGTGGTTGAGAGGGGCATCGTCGAGACCGGGGATGGTTGCTGCCGTCACTGCTCGTCTCCTACCTGCGGGACGCCGAGTACCGCCCATGGGAAGCACGGGCGGTGAGACGTCAAAGGATCGCT
Organism: Actinomycetota bacterium; assembly: GCA_030862525.1. Taxonomy (GTDB): domain Bacteria; phylum Actinomycetota; class Actinomycetes; order Mycobacteriales; family Pseudonocardiaceae. Next base: position 14,822 of record JALZDN010000043.1, read on the forward strand.
ACAAGATTAGTCCTGGCGGCACAGCGTGACCCGCAACTGAGAAATCCCTCACAAACCGGCAGCGCGGTCAGCTAGCTGGCCTGGCTGACTGAGGACATGTTGAAGTCCGGTATCCGGATGGGGGGCATCGAGGTGCGGTCGAACCAGCCCTTCGCCTCCCGGCACAGGGTGCCCTCGGTCGCACCGACATCCCTGATGTCACCGACGCGCCGAAGCAGGTCGATCGGGCTCTCGTTGAACCGGAAGTTGTTCACCTGGCCGACCACCTCGCCACCCTCGATGAGGTAAACCCCGTCCCGAGTCAGCCCCGTGAGCAGCAACGAGGTCGGGTCGACCTCACGGATGTACCACAGGCAGGTCAGCAGCAATCCCCGTTCGGTGCGCGCCACCAGGTCGTCGGTCGAGGCCGGCGACCCACCGGTCAACACCAGGTTCTCCGGCGGTGGCGTGAACACACCACCCAGCTCGGCTGCGGCCGCCCGGGGGTAGGTCAGCGCGTTGACTGCGCCGTCACGGAGCCAGTCCACCCGGCGCACCGGTGCGCCGTTGTCGAAGACGCTCACCGAGTCGCTGGAGGCGGTAGTGGCCAGGACCGGCGCGGTGGACAGCCCGGCCGCGACCGGATCGCTGGACAGCGTGAGCGGCAGGTCGGTGAGCCGCTCACCCAGCCGGGTCGGCGAGCTCGACCCCGCCGCGGCAGACCAGGGCGAGCGCCCCTCGTGCGCCGGACGGCCTTCCATCGACCAGACCAGATCGATCATCAGATCGGCGACCGCAGAGGGCGGTAGGATCGTGTCGTACCGACCCGCAGGCAGTTGCACCTGCCGCTGCGACCAGCCCAACCGTCGCCGCACCTCGGCGATGATCGCAGTGAGATCCACATCGGCGAAGTCAGCGGTGTAGGCCCCAGCCCAGGCGCTGCGGGCGAGATCGTCGGCGATCTTGCCGTTGACCTCCACGGTGCCGGTGGGCTGAACCCAGCGACGGCGTAGTCCGGTGGAGGACGCCAGCCAGGTGGTCTCCAGGCGGTGCTCGGCGAAGCCGTAGAGCAGCTCACCAGACGCCCCCTTGAAGGCCGCTGCCAGCTCATCAGCCAGCCTGGCGAACACTCCGATCTCGGTGGCCGCTGCCGGCGCGTCGAAATCGTCGTCGGCCGTGCCTTCCACCAGCGGCGCGGCGTCCCGGGCCGGCCCAGACTGCCGAGCGGCCTCTTCGCTGGCCGCCACCACGGCGCGCACCTCGTCGAGGTCGACCCCGTTTCCGGTCACCGTGCCGATTGAGGGGCTCGCCGCGGAGCCACCGGTTCCTTCCACAACCGAGATCACCGAGAAAGAGCGGGTCGTGCTGTGCCCGTTGGTGGTCATCGTGTTATTGGCCCAGCGCAGGTTGGCCTCGCTGGTGTCAGTGAGCACCACCATGCATCCGTCGGCCTTCGACGCGGCCAGCGCGGCCGCGGTCAGCTCGTCGGCCCCGATCATCACTGGCCGCCCTCCTCGCGGGTGTTGAGCACGTTGATGCCGCGGAACAAGGCGGAGGGGCACCCGTGGCTGACCGCCGCGACTTGACCGGGCTGAGCCTTGCCGCAATTCATCGCGCCGGCGAGCAACCACGTCGAGGCGCCGCCGACCGCCTCCATCGCGCCCCAGAAATCTGTGGTGGTGGCCTGGTAAGCGACGTCTCGGAGCTGCCCGGCCAGCCTGCCGCCCTCGATGCGGTAGAAACGCTGCCCGGTGAACTGGAAGTTGTACCGCTGCATGTCGATCGACCAGGAGCGGTTACCGACGATGTAGATGCCGCGCTGCACCCTGGAGATCAGATCGGACGTCGTGGTGTCGGCGCGGGGATCAGGTTGCAGCGACACGTTGGCCATCCGCTGGATGGGCACGTGGTGCGGTGAGTCGGCATAGGCGCAGCCCGCTGAACGTTTCAACCCCAGTCGGCGGGCGAACACTCGATCGGTCTGGTAGCCGACCAGCGTCCCGCCGGCCACCAGGTCCCACTGGGAGGTGGCGACCCCGTCGTCGTCGTAGCCGATGGTGGCCAGCCCGTGCGGCTGGGTGCGGTCGCCGGTGACGTGCATCGCCGGTGAGCCGTAGCGCAGGGTGCCGAGCTTGTCGGGGGTGGCGAAGGAGGACCCGGCATAGGCTGCCTCGTAGCCGATCGCCCGGTCGTACTCGGTGGCGTGGCCCACCGACTCGTGAATCGTCAACCACAAGTTGGTGGGGTCGATCACCAGGTCGTACCGGCCGGGCGACACGCTGGGCGCCTTGACCTTCTCCACCAGCCACTCCGGGAGCTGCGCTAGCTCATCGTCCCAGTCCCAGACGGTGTTGCCGGCCAGATACTCCCACCCCCGGGCGGTCGGCGGCGCGCAGGTCCGCATGCTCTCGAACGAGCCGGCGGCCCGATCCACCGCGATTGCGGTGACCTCGGGGTGCATTCGTACCCGCTGCTGGGTGGTGCTGGTGCCGGCGGAGTCGGCGTAGAACTTGGTCTCCTTCTCAGCCCAGAGCAGCACATCGGTGTGCTCGACCCCGTCGGTGGCGAGCAGCCGGCCAGACCACTCCGACAGCAACGCCACCTTCTCGGCCAGCGGCACCGTGAACGGATCGATCTCGTGGTCCCCGACCCAGACCGCGTCGGCGTGCACCGGCTCAGCCGCCAGTTCCACCCGCTCGGCGTTGAGCCGGCGAAGCGTGCGGGCGACATCGACGGCCCGCTGGGCGGTGGCCACGGCCGACCGCGGGCTCAGCTCGAGGTGCGAGGCGAACCCCCAGGTCCCCTCGACGATCACCCGCACGGCCAGCCCAACGGTGGACGAGTCCTGCGCCGTCGCCACCGCCCCGTCCCGCAGCCGCAGCAGCTGCCGGGTGGTCCGTTCGATTCGGACGTCGGCGTGCTCGGCACCCAGCTCGCGGGCCCGTCCAATAGCAGCGTCGGACAGTGACCGCAACGGCAGGTCAAGGAAATCGGGATCGATCACGCCGGTGCTCACATCCACCAGACCCTAGCCGCCCGCCCGCTGCAGCAACCTCGCGGCCAACGCCGCCGCAGCGGCCCCCGACGACGCGCTTGGTCCCGCGGAGGCGGCATTGTGGACAAGGCCGGACTCCTGCAGCGCCCTCAGCGGGACAACCGGCACGTCGATCGGTGGCCGATCCTCGACCAACTGGCGCTCGACGGTGACCACTTCAGCAATGGGCAGTTCCTGGACCACCAGGATCCGGATCACACCCACCAGCGCGACCACGGCGAGTTCGCTACCGAAGGTGATCTTCTCCGGCTCGACTGTGTCCTGCATGAACCGAGGACGCCCAGCGTGCATCGGGCGGTCCGCACCACCTGATCGAATGCGTCGAGGTCGGCCAGCCGCAGGTGCAGCACCATCTCGGGATCCGCCATCGGGACGCCTTGCAGGCTCGCCGCAAACTCCCCGATCATGGTGTTAACCAGGGTCCTGGTAGGGGAGAACCCTCATGTGCCTGACGACGCGGTGCGGCACCGTAGTGATTGTCGGTCGAGACAGGCACAAGGCGAAGATCGAGGGGACACGATCTCACCGGGCCTAGCTCGGTACACCTGGGCGCTGCGCCGGGACGCCCAGGCTGACCGACGCCCATGGCGCGCAGGCTCGGGGGGTGCGCGGCATGGGCATCAGAGGGGGAGCAGCCCGGGCCGCCATTCGAAGGGGCGGCCTGGGCCTGGATTACCCGCCCTTCTCGTCCACCCAGCGCTGGGCCAGCAGACACACCCGCTGCGCGAGCTCGTCGGCGGCAGCCTCAGGGTCTCCAGTGAGGCCGGCCGCCAAGCCCAGCAGGTAGGCGGTGAGCGGAGCAGCCGGTCGCGCGACGCCGTGCGCAACGTCGCGCGCCATGTCCAGCACCCGCGGCTGCATGGCGGTCGGTTGCACGGCATCGGTGATGTCCAGCTCCCGGCACACCGCGGCGACCCACTCCTCAAGCGTGTTCACCGTGCCACCTTTTCATCTGGGCCGCCTTCTCATCCGTGCGACTACCCGATGCGCAAGGCTGGTGGCGTGCAATCCCTCCACTACGCCCAACGCAGCCGGATGACCATCGGGCAGCAGCGGGCCTGGGCTCGGGCCTGGGACCGGTGGGGCGCTGACGTCGCGCACCTGCCCGATGGGCCGCTGGACACCGCTGCGTGGTTCGGGCGCTGCGCGCCGGTGGTGCTCGAGATCGGCTCCGGGATGGGGGAGTCGACCGTGGCGATGGCCATCGCCGCGCCTGACGTCGATCATCTCGCCGTCGAGGTTTACCAGCCCGGTCTGGCGCAGCTACTCCTGCGCATCGAGCAGGCCCAGACCACCAACCTGCGCCTGCTGCGCGGCGACGCGCTGACATTGCTCACCGAACACGTCGCACCGGGCAGCCTGCACGCCGTCCGCGCCTACTTCCCGGATCCGTGGCCCAAGCGGCGGCACCACAAGCGCCGATTGGTCTGCTCGGAGTTCGTGGCTCTGGTGGTCTCCCGGCTGGAAGTGGGCGGCACGCTGCACTTGGCCACCGACTGGGAGTCCTACGCCGAGGAGATGCTCGCGGTGTGCGCCGCCGAGCCGGGGCTGCGCAACACCGGCTGTGACCAGGGTTTCGCGCCCCGGCCGGCGTGGCGGCCGGTGACCAAGTTCGAGCAGCGTGCCCGCAACGAGGGCCGCGCCGTGCGCGATCTGCTTCTCACCCGCGTCTAGCATCGGTGACCATGAACCCGGCCCAGCTCTCGATGGCCCCGACCACGCTGCTCGTCTGGGACGCGCCCAACATCGACATGAGCCTGGGCTCGATCCTCGGCGGACGCCCCAGCTCCGCATCCCGGCCCAGGTTCGACGCACTGGGTCGTTGGCTGATCGCCCGCGCCGGATCCGAAACCGAAGCCGAGGCGACGGTCTTCACCAACGTTGCCCCGAGCAGCACAGATTTCGTGCGGCCCTGGGTGGAAGCGCTGCGCAACACCGGCTTCGCGGTGTTCGCCAAGCCCAAGATCGATGAATCGGACATCGACGAGGACATGCTCGCGCATATCCAGTCCCGCCACGAGCAGGGTGTGCTGCGCCGACTGCTGGTGGCCTCCGGGGACAGTCGCGCCTTCCGGGAGCCGCTGGAAGACCTGGTGGCCGATGGCGTCGAGGTCACCGTGCTCGGGTTTCGGGAGCATGCGTCGTTCGCGGTCAACTCCGGAGTGCTGGACTTCGAGGACCTGGAGGACATCCCGGAGCTGTTCCTGCAACCGCTGCCTCGGATCACTCTCGAGACGTTGCCTCCTGAGGGCGCCTGGCTGCCCCCGTTGCGTCCGCTGTCGGCCCTGCTGCGGTACACCCCCGTGGAGACCACGCCTTGATGCGGCCCCATGATGCGCCTGCGCCGATGATGAGATTGGCCGCACCGGTGATCCTGCCGTGCGACGAGCAGTGCACTGTGCTGCGCGACGCCGTGGTGGACGTCGACAGCGCCGGCCGGATCGTGCACATCGGGCCTTCGGCCGAGGCGCCGGCGGCCCTCGGACCGGTGCTGGCGCTGACCGGCATCCTGATGCCCGGACTGATCAATGCCCATGCGCACACCGCGATGACCGCCCTGCGCGGGCTGGGCGGAGACCTGCCGCTGATGCGGTGGCTGACCGAGGTGATCTGGCCGGCCGAGGCCCGGGTCGGCGCCGGCGACGTGCGAGCCGGGATGCTGGTCGGCGCGTTGGAGATGCTGGGTGCCGGCATCACTACCAGTGTGGAGATGTATTTCTACAATCACGCAGTGGTAGAGGCGGTGCTGGCCGCCGGGAGCCGCGCAGTGATCACCCCGGGCATCATCGCCGCCCCCGGCTGGGAGCGGTTGGGCACCTGGGAACAGATGCTCGACGCCATCAGCAGCTGGATCGACGCCGACGGGATCCGCTTCGGTCCCGGCGAGCGCATCGAGTTGGGATACGGTCCGCACGCCGCCTACACGCTGCCACCGGAGGCGCTGGTGGCTGCCGGCGCCGCCGCCCGGGAGCGCGGGGCGCTGCTGCACATTCACGTGGCCGAGACCGCCGGCGAGGACAGTGCAATCCGCGACCAGTACGGCTCGGTGCCGTTGATGCTGGAACACCTCGGGGTGCTGGGCAGTGATGATTTCGGCCAGCACGGCCGGGTGCTGGCGGCACATGCTGTGCAGCTGTCCGACACCGACATCGCGGTGCTGTCCCGGCACCGCGCCGGGGTGGCGCACTGCCCCGGCTCCAACAGCAAATTGGCCTCGGGCATCGCGCGAGTGCTCGACCTGCGCGCCGCCGGGATCGCAGTGGGGCTGGGTACCGATGGCCCTGCATCCAACGACAGCCTCGATCTCTGGGACGACGCCAAGCTCGCCGCCCGGCTGGCCCGGTTGGCCAGCGGGAACGCCGCTGCACTCACCGCCGCGCAGGCGCTGCTGCTGGCCACTCGGGGCGGCGCGGCCGCGATCGGGCGCGACGATCTGGGCACGCTGCGCCTGGGGGGGTGGGCCGATCTGGTGCACTTGGGAGCCGACGACCCGGCGTTCGCCGCCGGACTCGACGTCCCTGATGGCCAGTTGCTGGCCAACGTGGTGTGGGGCGCCGGGGCCCGAGCTGTGCGGGATGTGTGGGTAGCCGGAGAGCAAGTTGTCGCCGGCGGTACGCCGACTCGGGTCGATTCCGCGGAGGCGCACGCTGCGCTACGCTCCCGGGCTGCTCGACTCACCGGCTGGACTGGTGACTGAACGAAGCGAGTCTCAAGGGTTTCCTCGCCTATTCGTGCGGGTCAGCCCAGAGCGATACCGGCAATGTGACTACTGAACGTTGCTCTTTTGCGTATGCCGATCTCTTGGCCGGGTGGACTCGGCGTGTCGCGGCCCTGTGTTTGGTAGGGAGGCCTACGCTGGACCGCATAGTCGGGGAGACTGGAGACGCGGTTGGGTCGTCACGCGGCCGCCCAGGACCCGTTGCATGTGCTTTACGTCGGCAGTTCCGCCGATCTTGGAGCACTGCGTCGGTTGATGGAGGCACACGGGGCGGTGACTCGTAGTCGGCTCACGCCGGGGGTCGCCGTCGTTATCGCCGATCCCTCGGTGTCTGCGGAACACCCCACTGTGCGCGCCGCGGCCACTCTTGGCATTCCGGTGCTGGAACCCGGTGAGGCGATCGTCCAGTTCGCCGGCTGGCGAACCCGCTCCGAGTCGCTCCGGCAGCCGGTGCCCGATACCGATACCGCCCGGCGATCCTGGCCCTTCCGACGGCGCACCCGTTGAGCGCTGATCCTGGCCCGGGCGTTTGCGAGCATCATGGCTGCACTGCCGCGTTCGGGGATCAGTGGCGCACCGGGGCCAATCTGGTGACGGCGGTGCGCACGGTTGCGACGGTGGCTGCCTGGGCCGTCGCGGTGACCACTGGGAGCGACGGCTGGCTGCTCGCTGCCCTGCTCTGCTATTGGATCGGGGATATCGCCGATGGGGTCGTGGCCAGGCTGACCCATCGCGAGACCCGCACCGGGGCGATATTCGACGTGCTCGCCGATCGGTTGTGCGTCTGCCTGGTTCTGGTCAGCTACGTGGTCACCCATCCGGCTGCGGTAGCACCCGCTGCAGTGTTCTTGATCCAGTTCGTGGTACTCGACGCCTACCTCACGCTGGCCTTCGCCCGCTGGTCGCTGCTGTCCCCGAACTACTTCAATCTGGTCGACACCACGGTGTACCGGCTGAATTGGTCAATGCCGGCGAAGGCCACGAACACCGGTGCGGTGGTGTTGCTGTGGCTGATCACCGAGTCCCCGATGGCGGCGACCGTGCTCGCCGCAGCGGTCCTCGGGGTGAAGTCGTTCAGCGCGGCCCGGCTGGCGCGACTGCCGGTGCCGCGGACACTGTCGGGCTGCACGGTGCGCGACGTACAGGTCGCCGCGACTAGCCGCGCAGCCGCATCGACATGACGAGATAGCGGTAGGAGCCGTCCCCGTTATCCGGTTCATCTGCATCGAGGCCGGTCAACGAGGAGATGACGGTGGGACGCGACGGCGCGGTGAACGACAGCGTCGCTCGCGGAGTGGTGACCCCGCTGAGCCCGTCGAGCAGGTATCCAGCATTGAATCCGATGGTCAGTGGTTCACCGGTGATACCGACTTCGAGTTCCTCTTCGGCACTGGATTCGTCGTCGGCTTCCGCGGACAGCTGCACGGAGTCCTCGGCGAAGGCCAGACGGACTGGCGCGAAGCGCTGGGCAACCAGCGACACCCGCTTGAGGGCCGCCACGAACTGGCTGACCTCCACCTCCACGGTGGTGGTGACCTCAGTGGGCCACAGCGAAGCGAACTTGACGAACTCACCGTCCAGCAGCCGGGTCAGCGTCTGGCGTCCACCCGCGGAGAAACCGAGGAAACCCGCGTCGGCGGCGTTGCCCATCGACAGCAGCACCTCACTGGCCGAGCCGAGGGACTTGGCGGCATCAGCGAGCGTCTTGGCCGGAACGATGACCGAAGACCTGCTTGCAGGGTCGAGCATTGACCCCGAAGACCTGCTTGCAGGGTCGAGCATTGACGCGGCGTCGGGAGCCGTGCCGCTGGGCGACGGTGTCCATGGGATACGCCGTTCGGCGAGGCGGTACCGGTCGGTCGCGGCGAAGGTGAGCGCGTCGGAACCGATCTCCATGCGTACTCCGGTGAGCATGGGCAACGTCTCGTCCCTGCTGGCCGCTGCGGTGACCTGGGAAACCGCGGTGGCAAAGACGTCACCGCGCACCTTGCCCGAAGTGGCGGGCAGTTCTGGCACCGCTGGATAGTCCTCGACATGCAACAGCGGCAGGTTGAATCGGGCTGAGCCACAACGGACCGCCAACCGGTTTCCCTCAACGGCCACCCGCACGTCCTTGGGCGGCAGTGCCCGGGCGATCTCGGCGAGCAACCGGCCGGACACCAGGACTCGTCCAGCAGCCTTGTCGGTGACGGGTACTTCGATGCGGTTGAGCACCTCGAAGTCGAATCCGGAGACGATCATTGCACCATCGGTTACCTCGAGCACCACGCCCGCGGTGACCGGGACGACGGGCCGGGTCGGCAAGCCGCGCGCCGTCCACGCGACCGCCTCGGCGAACACATCCCGCTCAAGCTCGAACTCCACGTTGAAACCACCGTCTCTGCGAGTACTCCCGGTTGCACCGGGTGCGCCAGCGTACCGGGACGTTTTTGCGGTTCGACGGTGGTGGTCGACGTGCAATCGGTGGGTGCACGCCCGAGGTCATCAGTGCGTACTGGCCGCCGACCGGGCACCCCCCAGCCCCCCCTGATACCCGGTCGGCGGTCCCTATACACGGC
>JALZDN010000089.1 GCA_030862525.1 Actinomycetota bacterium
TCGGTTCGTGCGGGTATTCGCTCGCTTCGTACCTGATGTGTGCGGCGCGAGGGTGGGCGGGAGGACCACCCCCGCACCGCACACGGTCTTTGCCAGCTGTTACTGCACGACGTCGTCTACCGAAGGAGACTCGTTGCGAGACAGATTGATCCCGAGGTTGGCGGCGGCTCGTTCCAGGTCCTCGTCGTCGGAGTCGCGCATCTCGATCGCTGCGCCGTCGCTGGAAAGCACCTCGACGTTGAGACACAGCGACTGCAGCTCCTTGAGCAACACCTTGAACGACTCGGGAATTCCGGGCTCGGGAATGTTTTCGCCCTTGACGATGGCCTCGTACACCTTGACCCGGCCGAGCACATCATCGGACTTGATCGTCAACAGTTCCTGCAGGGTGTATGCCGCCCCGTAGGCCTGCATCGCCCAACACTCCATCTCGCCGAAGCGCTGACCACCGAACTGTGCCTTTCCACCCAAGGGCTGCTGCGTGATCATCGAGTATGGGCCGGTCGAACGAGCGTGGATCTTGTCATCAACCAGGTGCAGCAACTTGATGATGTACATATAGCCGACCGCGATCGGGAAGGGATACGGCTCACCGGTACGACCGTCCAACAACTGCGCCTTGCCGTTGGGTCCGACCATCTGGTCGCCGTCCCGGTTGGGTCGGCTGGATCCCAGCAGTCCAGTGATCTCTTCTTCCCGAGCGCCGTCGAACACCGGCGTGGCCACCAAGCTGCCAGGCTCGGAGTGGTACAGCTCCTCCGGCAGCCGAGAGGCCCAGTCCGGATCACCGTCGATATGCCACCCGCTCTTGGCGATCCACCCAAGGTGGGTCTCCAGGATCTGCCCGATGTTCATCCGGCGCGGCACACCGTGGGTGTTGAGGATGATGTCCACCGGCGTGCCGTCGGTCAGGAACGGCATGTCCTCTACCGGCAGGATTTTGCCAATCACGCCCTTGTTGCCGTGCCGGCCGGCGAGCTTGTCACCGTCCTGAATCTTGCGCTTTTGCGCGACGTAGACCCGGACCAGCTCGTTGACACCAGGTGACAGCTCATCGTCGTCCTCCCGGGAGAACACCCGGATGCCGATGACCTTCCCGGTTTCGCCGTGCGGCACCTTGAGGCTGGTGTCGCGAACCTCGCGAGCCTTCTCGCCGAAGATGGCGCGGAGCAATCGCTCCTCAGGAGTCAGCTCGGTCTCGCCCTTCGGCGTCACCTTGCCGACCAGGATGTCTCCAGCCTGTACCTCAGCACCAATTCGGATGATGCCTCGCTCGTCGAGATCCGCCAACACCTCCTCGGAGACATTCGGGATGTCGCGAGTGATCTCTTCAGCACCCAGCTTGGTGTCCCGAGCATCGATCTCGTGCTCGTCGATGTGGATCGAGGTGAGCACGTCATCCTGCACCAGCCGCTGGCTCAGGATGATCGCGTCCTCATAGTTGTGCCCCTCCCACGGCATGATCGCCACGAGCAGGTTCTTGCCCAGGGCCATCTCCCCGGAGTCGGTGCACGGTCCGTCGGCGATCACGTGACCGACCTCGACCCGGTCCCCCTCGGCCACGACGGGCCGCTGGTTGATGCAGGTGCCCTGGTTGGACCGGTGGAACTTGTGCATCCGGTAGGTCTGCCTGCTGCCGTCGTCGGCCATCACGGTGACGTAGTCGGCGCACAGCTCCTCGACCACACCGGCCTTGTCCGCAACCACAACGTCACCGGCATCGACCGCGGCCCGCAGCTCCATGCCGGTTCCCACTAGCGGCGACTCGCTACGTAGCAGCGGCACCGCCTGGCGCTGCATGTTGGCGCCCATCAATGCGCGGTTGGCGTCGTCGTGCTCGACGAACGGGATCATGGCGGTGGCTACCGACACCATCTGCCGCGGCGAGACGTCCATGTAGTCCACGCCGAACGGGTCGATGTAGTCGACGTCACCACCCTTGCGACGAACCAGCACACGCTCCTCGGCGAAGTGGCCGTCCTCGGCCAACACCGCGTTGGCCTGCGCGATGACGTGTCGATCCTCCTCATCAGCGGTGAGGTAGTCGATCTGCTCGGTCACCAGACCGTCGACGACCTTGCGGTAGGGCGTCTCGATGAAACCGAACGGGTTGACCCGGGCATACGAGGACAGCGAGCCGATGAGCCCGATATTCGGGCCCTCCGGAGTTTCGATCGGGCACATCCGGCCGTAGTGCGAATGGTGAACGTCGCGGACCTCGAAGCCGGCCCGCTCCCGGGACAAGCCACCGGGACCCAGGGCGGATAGCCGGCGCTTGTGGGTCAACCCGGCCAGCGGGTTGGTCTGGTCCATGAACTGGGACAGCTGGGAGGTGCCGAAGAACTCCTTGATCGCCGCTACCACCGGCCGAATGTTGATCAGGGTCTGCGGCGTGATGGCCTCGACGTCCTGGGTCGTCATCCGCTCGCGGACGACGCGCTCCATGCGGGACAGGCCGACCCGGATCTGGTTCTGGATCAGCTCACCCACGGTACGCAGCCTGCGGTTACCGAAGTGGTCGATGTCATCGGTCTCCACCGGGACCACGGCGTCCGGACCGCCGCTGGCGGCAGGCATCGTCGTTTCGCCTGCGTGCAGCCGAACCAGGTAGTCGATGGTGGTGACGATGTCGTCCTCGGTGAGCACCCCGTTGCGGTGCGGCAGGGCCAGCCCCAGCTTCTTGTTGACCTTGTACCGGCCGACCTTCGCCAAGTCGTATCGCTTGACCTTGAAGAAGAGGTTCTCCAGCAGCGCTTGCGCGCTCTCCTTGGTCGGCGGCTCACCGGGGCGCAGCTTGCGGTAAATGTCCAGCAGTGCCTCGTCGGGGCCGCCGGTGTGGTCCTTTTCCAGGGTGGCGAGCAGCGTCTCGGAGTGCGCGAATCGAGCGGCGATCTGGTCGGTCGTCCAGCCCAACGCCTTGAGCAGCACCGTCACCGGCTGGCGACGCTTGCGGTCGATCCGCACACCCACCGTGTCGCGCTTGTCCACGTCGAACTCCAGCCATGCACCACGGCTGGGAATGATCTTGACGCTGTAGACGTCCTTGTCGGTGGTCTTGTCCACCGCGTGATCGAAGTACACCCCTGGAGACCGGACGAGCTGCGACACCACCACCCGCTCGGTTCCGTTGATGATGAAGGTGCCTTTGCTCGTCATCATCGGGAAGTCGCCCATGAACACCGTCTGCGATTTAATCTCACCGGTGTTGTTGTTGGTGAACTCGGCTGTGACGAACAAGGGCGCCGCGTAGGTCATGTCCTTGTCCTTGCACTCCTCCACGGAGGCCTTGACCTCATCGAAGCGAGGATCGGAGAAGGACAGCGCCATCGAGCCGGAGAAGTCCTCGATCGGGGAGATCTCTTCGAGCACCTCCGCGAGGCCACCCACCGGCCCGTCATCACCGGCCTCGATGCGGCGCTGGAACCATTCGTCGGCACCAACCAGCCACTCGTACGATTGGAGCTGGAGATCCAGAAGGTCGGGCACCTCGAGCGGCTCGCGGATCTTCGCAAACGATGGCCGGGCTGGGGCGCCGGGGAGGCGGGGTATAGAGATATTCGCAGCAGAGGACTTGGTCGGGCGGGAGACTGCCAAGATGCGTCCTTCCGAACACTAGCGCTGCCGAGCGCACAACCGCATGGCCTCCGCAGACCACGCGCCCTGCGCTGTAGTTCGTGCAGTTACTGATGCAGTTATGGCGGTGCTTGTCGTAGAGCAGCTGTTACCGTTCACGCAGCCCGAGCATCCCTGGAGCACAGGGGAGACTGAAGAGAGGGCAGCGCAAAGAAGCAGTCTAACCGCTAGGACGGCGACTGTCCAGCACCGGATACAACCGGCGCGAGCGTGCTCCTAGAGTGACCTGCGGCACGCCGCCCGTCAAGAGTGCACGTCCGATCAGTGGTCGGATACGCACGATCAGCGGCCGTAAACCCGATCGGCTCAGCCGATCGGCGGTCCGGTTCAGGGTCAGAGTTCGAATCGATTCGTCGAGGGCTGCCCGAGGGTGAACGGGCTCAGAACGGCGCCACGTCGGCGATCTTCCAGCTGCCATCGACCCGCTGCGCAGTGACGGTGAGCCCCAGCATCGGTGGAGGTTGGGGTCCCTGCTTGGCCTGCCGCTCGATGAAGACCACCACGACTGCGCGGTCACCGTCGAGCATCTTGACGGCGACCGCCGGCACGGTCGTCGTCACCACGGCCTGCTGCGGGGGCGCCAGCTCTCGCACCTGAGCGAACTGATGGCGATACTCCTGTACCAACGGGCCGGTGATGACCTCAGCAGCGGCCCGCTCGTTGGCGTCCAACCGGGCGAAGTCGTAGGAGAAGAGGCGTTCCACCGCATCCCGCACCTGCTCGGAGACCTGGGCGGTGGCGTCGGCGTCGACCAATGCCTCATTGCTCGCCGCCGCAGATCCGAGCAGCTGGTTGGCCTCGCCGCGAAACCATGCCGCAAGACCCAGCGCGATCACCAACGCAGCCACCAGTCCCACCAGGGTGGCCACCCCGGTCAGGCGCCGGGGCGGCTTGGTCATCGGCTCGGTAGGGGCATCGGCTTGTGGGCGGGTCGGGATGGTCATGCGATCTCCGAGTCCCCTGCGCTATTTCTCGGGCACGGGCGTGGGCGCAGGGCACGCTCCGGCCAATGGGATGGCGTCACCGACCGGCACCAGTTTGTCGATCTTCCAGGCATCACCGTCGCGGCGCATGTCGAGTTGTATGCGCCTGCGCACGCAGCTCGCTGCACCACCGTCGAATTGAGACGTGACGTCGACCCCGACGAGAACCCGCGCAGTGCCGGAACGCTCATTGAGAGCGGCGACCGCTCCATCGATCACTCTGGCGGTGGTGGTCGTTTTCGAGTCGGTGATGGCGCGCGCATAGTCGTCCCGGTTGGCCCGCACCTCGCCGAGCAACGCCCCGGCCGCCGACTGCTCCCACAGCTTCAACCCCTCCTGCACCTGCTGATGGTCGATCGTGTTGAGGTTGATCACGGTCTGCTGGGCATCCTGAAGCACAGCGTCTCGGGCCACACCTCGGGCGAGGGCGTCATCATGCGCGGCCCGGTACCAGGACACCCCGAACCAACCGGCGACAGCGAAGGCGACCACGGCGAGCACCGCAAGCGCAAGGGTGGCGGTGCGTAACGGTCCGCCCAGGAAGCGCCGGATGGCGGCGATGCTGGTCATGGCCGTCCAGGGTAGAGAGGTGATGTTGGGTACGCGTTAGGGTCCATGGAGATGGCGGTCACCGCCCGAGGAGGTAGTCGGTGAGCCACGGCCACGTCGAAGGACACCGGCATCTGGCGCCCGGCCGATCGGCCTACTGGCAGGCCTGGCTTCCCTCGGAGCACGCTCGGGCAATCATCGTGATCGTGCACGGTATCCATGAGCACTCCGGGCGCTATGCCCACGTCGGTACCCGGCTGGCTGGGGCAGGCTTCGCATCCTATGCCGCTGACCATCGCGGGCACGGTCGATCCGACGGGCGACGAGCCAACCTCGAGCGGATGGCGCTGATCGTGGATGACCTGGGCTCCTTCGTGCGGTTCGCCGCTGGACGCCACCCCGGCCTGCCGGTGTTCATGATCGGCCACTCGCTCGGCGGGCTGATCGCGTTGCAGTACGCCACCGAGCAGGGCACCGCACTGGACGGTCTGGTGCTGTCCGGTCCGCTCGTGGAGGTGACGGTGGGCTCGGCGCTGCTGAAGCGGCTCGCCGGGGTGCTCTCGGCGCTGGCCCCCAACCTCGGAGTGACCGCGCTGGACGTCGACGAGAAGATCTGCCGGGATCCGGAGGTGGTCCGCTCCTACCGGGAGGATCCACTGGTGTACCTCGGCAAGGTCAAGGCCCGGACCGGGGCCGAGATCTTGGCCACGACGCTGATCCTGCCTGCGCGACTGCCACGGTTGTCCGTGCCGCTGCTGCTCCTGCACGGCACCG
The DNA here is from genome assembly GCA_030862525.1 of Actinomycetota bacterium. Taxonomy (GTDB): domain Bacteria; phylum Actinomycetota; class Actinomycetes; order Mycobacteriales; family Pseudonocardiaceae. Next base: position 5,940 of record JALZDN010000089.1, read on the forward strand.
GCGACGAGATCTGCGCCCCGACCGGCTCGACGATGCTGCACGACCGGGTGTCCTCCCCCGACAAGACTGTGCGTCGCTACCCGGACCTCTACCACGAGGTGTTCAACGAACCCGAGCGCGACGAGGTGCTCACCGACCTGGTGTGCTGGCTCGAGCAGCACCTACCTGCAAGCTAGCTGGACTGGCTCGCGTTCAGCAGGCTGAGCGGGGTCACAGCGGCCGGATAATCCCGCTCAGCCCACTGAACGCGGGATGGCCGTCGATGGTGACGCGGTCTCAGGTCAGGCTGACCTTGGCCCCGGCCTCTTCCAGCTTGGCCTTGGCGGCCTCAGCCTGGTCCTTCGGCACAGCCTCCAGCAACGGCTTGGGCGCGCTCTCGACGAGGTCCTTGGCCTCCTTGAGACCCAGCCCGGAGACGACCTCCCGGACTACCTTGATGACCTGGATCTTCTTCTCGCCGATGGTCTCGAGAACGACGTTGAATTCGTCCTTCTCCTCAGCGGCCGGGGCCTCGACGGCTGCTCCGACCGGACCCGCCGCCACCGCGATCGGCGCCGCAGCGGTGACATCAAAGGTCTCTTCGAACTTCTTTACGAAACCGCTCAACTCGAGCAGCGTCATGTCCTTGAACACATCGAGCAGCTCGTCGGTGCTCAGCTTCGCCATGATGGCGTTCTCCTTGTCTTGACAGTCACTGTCTTGATAGTCACTCGGTTCGATCAGTCTCGGCGCTGTCACCGGTCGGTTGCTGCTCCTGCAGCTTGCTCTGCAGGGCCGCGGCCAACCGGGCGACCTGGGAAGCCGGCTCGGTGAACAACCTGGCGGCCTTGGAGAGGTTGGCCTGCATCGCGCCGGCCAGTTTTGCCAGCAGGACCTCGCGGGATTCCAGGTCCGCGATCTGGGTGACCTCCGCGACGGTCAGCGCCCGGCCGTCCAGGTAGCCGCCCTTGATGACCAGCGCGTTGTTCTCCCTGGCGAAGTCACGCAGCGTCTTGGCCGCGTTCACCGGCTCGCCTTGCACGAACGCGATCGCGGTCGGGCCGACGAACAACGCGTCCAAGCCCTCCACGCCAGCGTCAGCCGCCGCGCGCGAAACCAGACTGTTCTTGGCGACCCGATAGGTGGTTGTCTCGCCGAGGGAACGACGCAGGTTGGTCAGTTGCGTCATGGAGAGGCCGCGGTACTCGGTCACCACTGCAGCATTGGCACTGCGGAACCGGTTCGCGATCTCGGCGACGGCGTCGACCTTGTCCGGTCTGGCCATGGATCGCCTCCTCCTGTCGTGGGCAGTGGATGTGGTGCACAGGCCCGGAGACGACGAACGCCCCAGCGCAGCAGGCGCGGGGCGTATCACACGGCGCAACGAAAGCGCTGTGTGACGAGACGACCACGTCCTCCTGCGCAGGCCGCCCGCACTCGCGGGACCTTCGTCCGTGCCGATGGCACTTCAGACCTGCGGTCTTCGGTGGAACGCACTTCAGCTTACGGGACGCCGGCAGGCACTCCCCCATCAACCCCACGCAACCGAACAGCGCTTGAGCATCCATGTGGCTGATCACGGCCGGTGCACGACAGCCACCGCATCCCGGTGACCGCTCAGGGGGTCGCGGAGTCATCGGTCAGCAGGTTGCGGGTGCGGTTGGGGTCGACTGGGATGCCGGGGCCCATGGTGGTCGAGAAGCTGACCTTTTTCAGGTAGCGGCCCTTGGCGGTCGACGGCTTGGCCCGCAGTACCTCGTCGAGCGCAGCGGCATAGTTCTCCACCAGCTTGGTGGTGTCGAACGAGACCTTGCCGATGATCAGGTGGAGGTTGGACTGCTTGTCCACCCGAAAGTTAATCTTGCCACCCTTGATGTCCGTGATGGCCTTCGCGACGTCGGGCGTCACGGTGCCGGTCTTCGGGTTGGGCATCAGGCCCCGGGGACCGAGAATTCTGGCGATCCGGCCGACCTTGGCCATCTGGTCCGGCGCTGCGATGGCGGCGTCGAAGTCCAACCAACCGCCCTGGATGCGCTCGATGAGGTCCTCGGAGCCTACTGCGTCAGCACCGGCGGCTGTTGCCTCGGCGGCCCGGTCACCGCTGGCGAAGACGATGACGCGGACGCTCTTGCCGGTGCCATGCGGAAGGTTCACCGTGCCGCGAACCATCTGGTCGGCCTTGCGAGGGTCGACGCCCAGTCGCATGGCCACCTCGACGGTGGCGTCCATCTTGGTTGCAGACGTCTCCTTGGCCAGAGCCGCGGCCTCCAGCGGGCTGTAGAACCGGCTGCGGTCGACCTTGTCGAAGGCCTGGCGATAGAGCTTGCTGCGCTTCATGTCACTGCCCTTCATAGGGATCAGTCGTGGTACGGACCAGCGCCTGGCCCTTCCACGCGTGCTGGGTACTGCTGGTGCTAGTAGTAGTGCTTCGACCCTGCAAGCAGGTCTCAGTCGACGACTGTGATGCCCATCGACCGAGCCGTGCCAGCGATGATTTTGATCGCGGCATCGATGTCGTTGGCGTTGAGGTCTTCCTGTTTGCGCTCGGCGATGGCCCGCAGCTGCTCCCGGTCGACTCTGGCGACCTTGGTCTTGTGCGGCTCCGCCGACCCCTTGGCCACCCCGGCCGCCTTGAGCAGCAGTATGGAGGCAGGCGGAGTCTTGAGCACGAAGTCGAACGAGCGGTCCTCGTACACCGAGATCACCGCGGGCACGACCTCACCACGGCTGCTCTGCGTTGCCGCGTTGTACGCCTTGCAGAACTCCATGATGTTCAGACCGTGCGGACCCAGCGCCTGCCCGACCGAGGCCGGGTTCGCGGTGCCGGCCTCCAGCGCGAGCTTCACGGTGGCCGTGAGCTTCTTTCTCCTCTTGGGGGGCATGGTTCCTTCCTCGGGCTGTCCGTTAGATCTTGGTGACCTGGCTGAACGAGAGCTCGACCGGGGTCTCCCGGCCGAAGATCGAAACCAGCACCTTGAGCTTCTGCGCGTCGGCGTTGACCTCATTGATCGTTGCCGGCAGCGTGGCGAACGGTCCGTCCATGACGGTGACCGACTCGCCCACCTCGAAGTCGACCTCGATCGAGGACCGGGCTGAGCCGACGCCCGCTGCCTGCTTACCGGCACCGGCTGCCACCTTCGGCTGCTCTACCCGCGGGGCCAGGAACTTCAGCACTTCAGCCAGAGTGAGCGGCGAGGGCCGCGACGTGGCGCCGACGAACCCAGTGACTCCGGGGGTGTTGCGTACGGCACTCCAGGATGCGTCGTTGAGGTCCATCCGAACCAGGATGTAGCCGGGCAACACCTTGCGCTGCACCTGTTTGCGCTGGCCGTTCTTGATCTCGGTGACCTCTTCGGTGGGCACCTCCACCTGGAAGATGAAGTCCTCGACGTCCAGCGTCTGCACCCGGGTCTCCAGGTTCGCCTTCACCTTGTTCTCGTAACCGGCGTAGGAGTGCACCACATACCATTCGCCGGGAGCGGCGGCCAGTGCCGACCGGAGCTCTTCGACGGGGTCCACGGCCTTGTCCAGCTCGATCTCGGCCGTTTCGGCATCGCGGGAAGCCTCATCGGTGAGCTCAGGTTGCTCGGCGCTCTCGACGAGCTGCACCGCCTCGGGCGGCTCGGCAGGCTGCGCGTCGAACAGCTCCGTCAGGTCCGGCCGGCCTTCGGGGGAGGTCACAGTGGGTCTCGCTTCCTCTCATACGTCATGTCGCGCTGGTGGACCGTCAGCCGAACACGCTCAACATGACCCTGCCCAACCCCATGTCCAGCAGTGCCACGAACGCGACCATGAAGCTGACGAAGACCAGCACGACCACGGTGTAGACCACCAGTTCCCGGCGGGTCGGCCAGATCACCTTGCGGAGCTCGGAGACGACCTCGCGAAGGAACCGGATCAGCCGGGCCGGCAGCGCTGCCTTGGTGTCGGTAGCACCCCGCGGCCTGGTCGGCTGATCCTTGCCGGCGATACCGGATCGCTCCGTGCCAGCGGGTCGGCTGGAGGATCGTTGCCGACGCGCAGCAGCAGAGGCGGGCTGCGGGGCGTCGTCCGAATCCTCGGGACGCTCCTCCCGTTCCTCCGCCTCGCGGGCGCGATCGTCGCTCACGCTGGTGGTCCTCCGCTCGGCCGGGCCGATCACTGATCGGGTCGTCGCCGGCTTCTCATCGTCGCTGGTTCTCAATCAACGCAGGGGCGACAGGACTTGAACCTGCAACCTGCGGTTTTGGAGACCGCTGCTCTGCCAGTTGAGCTACACCCCTTTACGGACACCCTGGGGGCGCCACGATGGATACCAGTTGATCGCCCGGGCCACGGCCATCACCGGGCACGAAAGAGCTGCTGGTAACCCAGACACCAGAGTGTAGGCCACCAGAACTACTGCACTCCAACTGCCCAGTCTCCAGGCAGATCCGAGTATCTTTCGTGGTGGGCATCACCACCGCCTCCGCGGGACCAAGTGCGTCGGCGGGTGAGACGATGCTGGGCATGGCAGCCCCCCATCGGACCGGTACTCGTCGCATCTCCGCCCGGGTCGGCAGCATCTCCGAGTCGGCCACCCTCGCGGTGGACTCAAAGGCGAAAGCGCTCCAGGCGGCCGGTCGTCCGGTGATCGGGTTCGGCGCCGGGGAGCCCGACTTTCCGACGCCGCCGGAAATCGTCCAGGCTGCGGTGGCGGCGTGCGCGGACCCGGCCAACCATCGCTACACGCCCACCGCCGGCCTGCCTGAACTGCGGGCGGCCATTGCAGCCAAGACCAGCAGGGACTCCGGTTACCGGATCGAGCCCCGGCAGGTACTGATCACCAACGGCGGCAAGCAGGCCGTGTATCAAGCGTTCGCCACGCTGGTCGATCCGGGCGACCAAGTGCTGCTACCTGCGCCTTACTGGACGACCTATCCAGAAGCGATCGCGCTGGCCGGTGGGGACCTGGTGGTGGTCCCCACTGACGAGCACAGCGGCTACCTGCCCAGCGTCGAGCAGCTCGAGGCCGCCCGCACCGAGCGCACGAAGATCCTGCTGTGGTGCTCCCCGTCAAACCCGTCCGGAGCGGTGGCGCCCCCGGAGCTGGTTGTCGAGGTCGGGTGCTGGGCAGCCGAGCATGGGTTGTGGGTGATCACCGACGAGATCTACGAGCATCTGGTCTATGACGGTGTCCAGGCGCGATCGATGCCGGTCGCGGTGCCCGAGCTGGCACGGCGCTGCTTGGTGCTCAACGGCGTGGCCAAGACCTATGCGATGACCGGGTGGCGGGTCGGCTGGCTGGTCGGTCCGCCGGACGTGGTGACCGCGGCGACCAACCTGCAATCGCACCTGAGCTCCAACGTCTGCAACGTGGCGCAGCGGGCCGCGCTGGCCGCGGTATCCGGACCGCTGCACGCGGTGGCCCGGATGCGAGAAGCATTCGACCGCAGGCGGCGCACCATCGTCGAGCTGCTGTCCGGCATCGAGGGAGTGACCTGCCCCGTACCTCACGGCGCGTTCTACGCCTATCCCTCGGTGAAGGGTCTGCTGGGCCGCTCGCTACGCGGAGCCCCGGTGCGGACCAGCATCGAGCTGGCCGCGGCCGTACTGGAGCACGCCGAGGTCGCCGTGGTGCCCGGCGAGGCCTTTGGCACGCCCGGCTACTTCCGCCTGTCCTACGCGCTGTCCGACGAGAACCTCCGCACCGGCGTAACCCGCCTAGCCGACGTGCTCGCCGAAGTTCGCTAAGGCTGCTGCGCATTCAGCGGGCTCAGCGTGGTTATTCAGGTGCGTTTACCCCGTTGAGCCTGCTGAATGCGCGGAACAGCGGAACAGTCAGGCCAGGGCGACGGTGGCAGTGGCCTTGCCTAGCACGGTTTGGCCGGCGGAGCGGGCGGTGATCGCGATCAGGACGGTGGCATCGTCGCGCTGTTGCGACACCGTGCCGGACAGTTCCACCAGTGCGCCTTGGCCGTCATCGGGCACCACGACCGGGCGGGTGAAACGCACCCGGCACTCCACGATGGCGCCCGGGTCGCCGATCCATGTCGTCACCAGGCGGTTGGCCAGCGCCATGGTGAGCATGCCGTGCGCGATGACGTCGGGTAGTCCGGCCTCACGAGCAACCCGTTCGTTCCAGTGGATCGGGTTGAAGTCGCCGGAGGCTCCGGCGTAGCGGATCAACTCAGCTCGAGTGACCTGGACCTGCAGACCTGGCAGCACGTCGCCTTCGGCGACCTCGGTGCGGCGGCGCCGCGTCACCGGTCCTGCCCCCCGTCTGGACCCCGGACGACCAGCATGGACCGGGCCGTGGTCACCGGATCACCCGCGCCGTCGGTGATCTCACAGCGCACCGTGAGCAGATCGTTGCCCCCCATGGTCCGGACGCTGTCGACATGCAAGGTGGCGGCCAGCTCGTCGCCGGCTCGGATCGGCCGGTGGTGGGTGAACGCCTGCTCGCCGTGCACCATCCGGCTGTAGTCCAGCCCGAGGTCGGGGTCGCTGATCAGCGCCTGCTGCGCTCGCAGGGCGAGGATGATCGCGAACGTGGGCGGGGCGATCACGTCGGTGTAGCCGAACGCGTGGGCGGCACAGGGATCCCGGTAGACCGCGTTGTCGTCCCCGATGGCGTCAGCGAACTCCTGGATCTTCTCGCGTCCCACCTGGTAGGTACCCGCTACGGGGTAGGACCTTCCGATGAAGGCGGGATCGAGTGCCACCGGCGCAGGCTTCCCGGCACGTGACGCGGCTCAGCGGGTCTCGCGGTGTGCCCGGTGCTTGTTGCAGTTCGGGCAGTACTTGCGAATGGTGAGCCGGTCGGGATCGTTGCGCCTGTTCTTGTTGGTGATGTAGTTGCGGTGCTTGCACTCCTCGCACGCCAACGTGATCTTGGGCCGGATGTCGGTGGCGGCCACGGGTGCCTCTCTCTCAGAACTTCGTTGCTGCGGCCAGCGCATGATGCGCCAACCCGATGGTAGCGGTGGCCGGATTCGAACCGGCGACACAGCGATTATGAGCCGCTTGCTCTTCCGACTGAGCTACACCGCCCTGTAAGGGGCACTCCCCGCGCGAGCCGGCCGCGGGCCCTGAGTCAGACTGACAGGGCCAGGCTGACAGGGCCGTTCGCCCAGGACCGTTCCCGAGCCCCAATACGGAATCGAACCGTAGACCTTCTCCTTACCATGGAGACGCTCTGCCGTCTGAGCTATTGGGGCAGTACTCGAGGTGAGCGAGCGACGACGACTCTACACAACACCGGAGTGGGCCGTGACAGTGTGGTCAGTGCCAGGGCGGCGCAGCGATCACCGGACCAGGGTCAGCACGGTCTCGTCATGCGTTCCGGGGGCACCGACGGTGCGGGCCGCCAACCAGGCATCGAACCGGTCCGGCGGAAGCGGACGCGAGATCAGAAAACCCTGGGCGACGTCGCAACCCATCTCCGCCAACTGGTCGCGGGTGACATCTTGCTCGACACCCTCGGCGATGACGATCAGCCCGAGCGAGTGGCCGAGGTCGACGATGGCGCGGACCACCGCGAGGTCACCAAGGTCACTGGCCAGTCCGAGCACGAAACTCTTGTCGATCTTGACTTCGTCCACCGGAAGGCGTCGCAGGTAAGCCAGCGATGAGTACCCGGTACCGAAGTCGTCCACTGCGATACGGACACCCAGACCGTGCAGCCCGCGCAGCACCGGCAGTGCACGCTCTGGATCGCTCATCACAGCCGACTCGGTGAGTTCGAAACACAGTAAGGCTGCAGACACCTGATGGCGCGCCAGAGCGTCGGCCACCCGGCTGGGGAACGCAGTGTCGGCCAGGTTGCGCACCGAGAGGTTGACCGCCACTGACAGTGACAGCCCACGGTCCAACCAGCTACGGCACTGCTGCAGCGAGCGGTCGAGCACGAACTCGGTGAGTGGGTCGATCAGGCCGGTGGCCTCGACGATGGTGACGAACTCTTCCGGATCGAGCATCCCTAGTTCGGGGTGGTGCCAGCGCACCAGCGCCTCCACCCCGGTCACGTGACGGGTTGCTAACGCCAGCTGGGGTTGGAAGTGCACGTCGAACTGCCCGTTGTCCAGCGCGTGGCGGAACTGCGTGACCAGCTGGAAACGGCGCAGCAGGAGCTGACCCATGCTGGGTACGTAGCAGCGGACGGTGTCATCGGCACAGCGCGCAGCGCGCAGCGCCATGTCAGCCCGCTGCAGCAGGGTGTCCGCGTCTCGGGTGGATTCGATGTCGGTGAGTGCCACGCCGGCTACCGCGCTGCACTCCACGGCGAGCTTGTCGACCGGGTAGGACTGGCTCAGCGCGGCCTGCACCTGCTCGGCGACCTGCAGGCCGCGTGCTGAGTCGACGCCGACCAGCAGGGCGGCGAAGGTGTCCCCCTCGAGCCGGGCGGTGACCGCCCAGGCCGGCAGGATGCGGCGGAGCCGCTCGCCCGCCCCTACGATGACTCGGTCGCCCCAGACGTGGCCCAGCGCATCGTTCACAGAGGACACCAGCTGAAGATCGATGACGATCACGGCGCACGACGTCGACTCCCGGCGCAGCACTTCGGTCGCGGCCGCCCGGAAACCGAGCCGACTACGCAGGTTGGTGAGGTTGTCGTGGTAGGCGTCATGTCGTAGCTGGGCGAGCAACCGGCGATTGTCCAGCGCGGTGGTGAGGTGGCTGGCCAGCGTCTCGACCAATCGCACGTCCGCTGCGCCGAAGCCACGCAGGCGACTCTGCCTGTCATGGACCTCGATGCTGCCGAGCAGTCGGTCGGCGCCTTGCAGCGGGACCACCAGCACCTCAGCGGCTGACCTCGCGGTCAGCGCGTGGCAGATGGCCGGGTCACAACCGCGTTCCAGGAGGTGAAGTACCTGGCCGGCGCCAGCCTGACGGTCGGCAGGCGTCAGGACGTCGACGTCGGACTGCGACAGCGGACGGGGCAGCGGCCGACCGGCAACCACGGTGTGCGGCCCGCCCTCATCCGGTATCCAGTGCAGCACGACGCGGGTGGCGTTGAGTTGCTCACGGGCCAGCTCCATGGCGGCGCTCCAGCCACCCTCGTCGGGTTCTGGCTGGCCGTCGTCCTCGCCCTTCCCGGCCACCGCCACCCGCAGGCTGAGGTCGTTGAGCACACCGAGGTCACGCTGATCGCGCAGGAGCCCGTAATAGGCGCGGTACACCGCGGCCACGATCACCGCCAGCAGGCCTACCAACAGGACACCCCAGGGCACCGTCAGGACTATCTGCGCCGCGGCGAGCCCGAGCGCAGCATTGAGTAGGCCGGTGAGGTAGATGTGCACTACGGGGCGCGCACTTTCGCCGGGACGCCTGCGGTCAAGCAACACGAAGAAAGCCCAGGCTAAACCGGCCGTGACGGCGTGTGCGATGACGAATCCGGCGAGTACCGAACTCCACTGCGGCATGCCGGGCCACGCCGACGTGAAAACCAGGCGGGCCAGCAAGTCGGTGACCGCGACGGTGAGAGCCGCGTAGGAGGCGTTGAACAGCAGCTTGGGCCAGGCGTCGCGGCGGATGAGCCGGGCAATGACCACGACGCCGACATAGGCTGCCAGCACGACCGGGCCCGGCAGGAAAAGCAAACCGATGACCAGCGGGATCTCGGTAGGAGTGATCAATGCGGTGTCGCGGCGAACGTCGACCTCGATCGCCAGGCGTCGTGCGACCCCGAATGCTGTCGCCAGCGCCAGGCCCCCGAGGAGCGTGGCAAGATCTGGCACGATGGGCGCGGTCCGCACTACGGCTGCGCCGGCCATCCCGGCGGCGAGTACCAGGCCGGTAACGAAGGCGCCCGACGCCAACGATCGCCCACAGGGCAACAAGGAGCCCGACGGGCGCCATCTCACGTGCACACAGCCTCCACCGGGAACGATGGCACCAGATTTACCTGTCCCAGCCGGAGGGGAAGCCAACGCAGATGGTCGCTGATCGGGCTGGGGCTAAACAGTCGATCTATCCGTGCCGGCCGATCTCGACACCGTCGGGGCAGACGGCAGGAGTGTGCGTTAGGGTGCAGTTGACAGTCATTTTCACCTCCAGGATACTCGACTGCGAATTTTTACCCATTTAGCTACTGTAAGTCATGGGTTGAGTAACTCACTTGGGTGAGAATAGCCGCTGTAGTGTGGTTTCACCACTTTGGTAATGCCTTTGCGCGACTACCGGTCGATCGGGACGCGTGAGCGGCAGTCACCCACGTGAGCGTGCCACCGCTGCCCGGGCGTCATCGGTTGTATTCAGGGCCGTACTCAGGGAGTGCCGCGGTCGTCATCACGCGCACTGTCAGCCTTCGCCCGGTCCTCACCCTCATGCGACACACGCTCACCGCTCCGTGACTGCATGCCACACCGATGGCGGGATGACCGGTTCTCGCTGCGGCCGTAGCGTCCCGGTCCTGACGCGGCTTCAAACCCCGCGGCTGGTTTCGTTCCACCACCGCCGCCGGGATCGGTTGCCTGTCGGCCTACGTCTTCCGACTGGGGAAGCAGCCGGTGTAGTCGCCCCATCCGGCTGACGCTGTTGCGCCAGCCGGTGTGGGCAAACCCCGCCCGGCTGCCCACCCC
>JALZDN010000064.1 GCA_030862525.1 Actinomycetota bacterium
CGGACCCGACCCGGATCCGCGGCCAGCTCACCGAGTACGGCCTGGTGCCTGAGGAGTACGGCGGCGACACCATGTTCGTCGATATCTCCGCCAAGGAGGGCACCAACATCGACTCGCTGCTGGAGGCCATCCTGCTCGCCGCGGACGCCTCACTGGACCTGCGCGCCAACCCCGATATGGAAGCTCAGGGAGTGGCGATCGAGGCCCATCTGGACCGCGGCCGCGGCCCGGTGGCGACCGTGTTGGTGCAGCGGGGCACGCTGCGGGTCGGCGATTCGGTGGTCGCCGGTGACGCCTATGGCCGGGTACGCAGGATGGTCGACGAACATGGCGACGACGTCATCGAGGCACTCCCGTCCCGGCCGGTGCAGGTCCACGGGTTCACCTCGGTGCCGGGTGCGGGTGACAACTTCCTGGTTGTCGACGAGGACCGCATCGCTCGCCAGATCGCCGACCGCAGGCGTACTCGGGAGCGCAACGCCGACCTCGCTTCGCGCCGTCGCCGGGTCAGCCTTGAGGACCTGGATCAGGCTCTCAAGGAGACCAGCCAGCTGAATCTGATCCTAAAGGGCGACAACTCCGGCACCGTGGAGGCGCTGGAAGACGCCCTGCTGAAGATCGACGTCGGCGACGAGGTGGAGCTGCGGGTCATCAGCCGCGGGGTTGGTGGCATCACCGAAAGCGACATCAACCTCGCCATTGCGGACAACACCGTCGTGCTCGGGTTCAACGTGCGGGCCGATGGCAAGGCCACCGCGCTGGCCAACCGCGAGGGCGTGGAGATCCGCTACTACTCGGTGATCTACCAGGCAATCGATGAGATCGAACAGGCCCTCAAGGGCATGCTCAAGCCGGAATACGAGGAGGTGGCACTGGGCCGGGCCGAAGTCCGCGAGGTGTTCCGGTCCTCTAAGGTCGGAACCATCGCCGGATGCATGGTCACCTCAGGAGAGATCCGGCGCAACGCCAAGGCCCGACTGCTGCGCGACAACGTGGTCGTCCGAGAAGATTTCACGGTGTCGTCACTGCGCCGGTTCAAGGATGACGCGGCGTCGGTCCGCGAGGGCTTCGAGTGCGGCCTCACGCTCTCGTCGTATCACGACCTCCGGGTCGGCGATGAGATCGAGACCTACGAGCTGCGCGAAAAGCCCCGCAGTTGATCCATCCCGGGGGTTGGTGGCCCTTCAAGGACCACCAACTCCGGGGTTGGTGGTCCTTGAAGAACGACAAACCCGGGGGTGAGCGATGTATGTCGGCGCCCTGGAGCTGGACGTCCTGTTCGGCGACGTTCGTTCCCTCAAGCAGAAGCGCTCGCTGCTCCGGCCCGTGGTCGCTGAGCTTCGGCAGCGATTCGACGTCGCGGCGGCTGAGGCCGGGCATGTGGACCTGCACCGCCGGTCGCTGATCGGAGTGGCTGCCGTTGCCGCCGACGCCGGCCATGTACGCGATGTGCTCGGCGCGTGCGAGCGGCTCGTGGCTGGACGACCCGAGCTGGAGATGCTGGCCGCCCGGCACCGGATGCTGGGGCCGGCTGACGACTAGCGTGGGTACTCCAGGCTGTGCCTGAAAGAACGGAATGTGAGGAGAACGCTGAGATGGCCGATCCCCCACGGGCCCGCCGGCTCGCCAAACGGATTGCCCAGATCGTCGCGTCCAGCCTGGAACACGAAGTGAAAGATCCCCGGCTCACGATGGTGACGATCACCGACGCAAAGGTCACCGGGGACCTTCGAGACGCGACGGTCTACTACACAGTGCTCGGGGAGACGGTCGACACCCCGCCGGACACCGCTGGGGCGGCTGCCGCGCTGGCCAGCGCGACCGGAGTGCTGCGGTCCTTGGTCGGCCGCGGAACGGGTGTTCGGTTCACCCCCACCCTGACCTTCCGCTGCGACAATATCCCGGACGGTGCGCGGCGGATCGACGAGTTGCTGGCCCAGGCGCACGACGCCGACGCTGAAGTCGCCCGCATCGCGGCGGCCGCGTCGCCGGCTGGGGAGCCCGACCCCTACCGTCCACCCCGCGAAGCGGACTCGTGAGTGGGTAACAGTGCTCCGTCACTCGGCAACCAGCAGAGCCACTCACGACGTGGAGCTGAGGGCGGCTGCGAAGCTCGTCGGCAGTGCGAGGGACGTCACGCTGGTAGCCCACGTGCAACCAGACGCCGACGCACTGGGCAGCGCATTGGCTCTGGGTCTGGCACTTCACCGGCGCGGCAGCATGGTGCGGGTGACCTTCGGCGAGCCGGTGGCTGCCCCGGAGTCGCTGCGCGGGCTGGATGTCGCCGATCTGCTCGTGCCGCCAGACGAGGTGCCTGCACGACCCGAGTTGCTCGTCGCGCTGGACACCGCTAACCGGGATCGGCTGGGTTGCCTCGCAGACCGGGTGGATACCTCCGGCGCGGTGCTCGTGATCGACCACCACGCCACCAACGGCCGATTCGGCACCCATCATGTGGTGGATACTGGCGCGGAGGCCACCGCGGTGCTCGTGCTGCGGCTGCTCGACGCGCTCGACGTGCCCCTGGACGAGCCGATCGCCCGCTGCCTCTACGCCGGTCTGGTGACCGACACCAGCTGCTTTCGCCGGGCCGACCCGGGCACCCACAAGATCGCCGCCCGGCTGCTGAGTGCGGGAGTCGATCCCAACATGACCACCCGCGAGCTGCTGGACACCCACCCCTTCGGTTGGCTGGCCATGCTCGGGGCCGTGCTCGGCCGCGCGCAGCTGGAGCCTGCATCGGCCCAGGGGCTGGGACTGGTGCACACCACAGTGCGGCTGGCTGACGCAGCGGGACTGCGCAGCGAGGAGGTCGAAAGCGTGGTGGATCTTGTGCGGACCACGTCGGAGGCCGAGGTCGCCGCGGTGCTCAAAGAGGTCGGTCCGGATCGGTGGTCGGTGTCGCTGCGCGCCAAGCAGCGCCTGGACGTCTCCACCGTCGCGGCCGAACTCGGCGGTGGCGGCCACCGCCTCGCCGCCGGCTATCGGGCCAACGGCAGCACCGACGACGTTCTGAATGCCCTGCGCACTGCCCTGCACCGGCCCCCCACGGCGCGTTGACTCCGGTACCGCTCGGCGGGTGCCGTCCGCCTCGGTTGAGGAAGCCACCTCAAGGCAGGATCGCGCCATGAGCTCTGTGGACGTACCCAGCGGCCTGACGATTGTGGACAAACCGGCCGGGATGACGTCGCACGACGTGGTATCCCGGCTACGGCGGCTGCTGAACACCCGCCGGATCGGGCATGCCGGCACGCTGGACCCGATGGCCACCGGCGTGCTCGTCTGCGGCGTGCAGCGGGCCACCAAGCTGCTCGGGCATCTTCCGCTGGAACCCAAGGTCTACTTGGCCACGGTGCGGCTTGGTGTCTCCACCAGTACCGATGACGCCGACGGCGAATGCACTGGGGGCGTGGACGCGTCCGCGGTGAGCGAACCGGCGATCCTTGCGGGTATCGCGGATCTCAGCGGCGCCATTGAACAGGTGCCCAGCTCGGTGAGCGCGGTCAAGGTCGGCGGCAGGCGGGCCTACGCGCTGGCTCGGGCCGGTGAGCAGGTGTCGTTGGCCGCTCGACTGGTGAACGTGTCCCGATTCGAGCTCCGCACGCTGCGCCGTCACACGCTGGGCCGCGGCGCCGCGGTGACCGACCTCGACGTGCTGGTGGAGTGCAGCGGCGGCACCTACGTTCGAGCGCTGGCCAGAGACCTCGGCGCTGCGCTGGGAGTCGGGGGTCACCTCATCGCGCTGCGCCGCACCCGGGTGGGCCCATTCGATGTGAGTGGCGCCCGTACCCTTGACGACCTCGCGGGCGCACCGGGTCTATCGGCCCAGCTGGACGAGGTGGTGGCGACCGCGTTCCCGCACCGCGCCGTGGACGACACCCAGGCCCGCACCCTCGCGCATGGCGGATGGTTGCCGGCGGCCGGACTGGCTGGGACGCACGCCGCGATCGACTCCGAAGGTCACGCCGTCGCGCTGCTCTCTGAGCGCGCTGGACAAGCCCGCCCGGTCCTGGTGCTACGTCCTGCAGGATAGGCCCCGGGCCGCCCTGATCGAACACCTGAAACCGGTTAACCTCATCGTCTGTGCAGCGCTGGCGTGGACTGGAGGCCATCCCGAACGGTTGGGGTCGCAGCGTGGTCACCATCGGGGTGTTCGACGGGGTGCACCGCGGTCACGCCCAGCTGATCGGGCAGGCCGTGCGACGCGCCCGGGAACTGAGCGTTCCCTGCGTGCTGATGACCTTCGACCCGCATCCCTCGGAGGTAATCCGTCCCGGCAGCCATCCAGCACAGCTCACCACCCTTCGCCGCCGGGCCGAGCTGGTCGAACAGCTCGGGGTCGACGTGTTCTTCGTGCTGCCGTTCACCGTCGAACTGTCCAGGATGCCGGCAGATGAGTTCGTCCACGAGGTACTTGTAGAGCGCCTGCACGTGGCTGAGGCGGTCGTCGGACACAACTTCACCTTCGGTCACAAAGCGCTGGGCAACGTCGAGCTGCTACGGGCGTTGGGACAGCGGTTCGGGTTCACCGCCGGGGATGTGGATCTGCTTTCCCAGGATGGCCTGACGTTCTCCTCCACCTACATTCGCTCCTGCATCGACGCCGGGGACGTGGCGGCCGCTGCCACCGCTCTGGGCCGCCCGCACCGGGTGGAGGGCATCGTGGTCCGCGGGGACCAGCGCGGCCGCAGCATGGGTTACCCGACGGCGAACCTGTCGACCCCGCGGCACACCGCGATCCCCGCCGACGGTGTGTACGTGTGCCATTTCGTGCACCGCGGCCGGAAACTGGCCGCGGCGGTGTCGGTCGGTACCAACCCGACCTTCTCCGGACGGGAGCGCCGGGTGGAGGCGTTCGTACTGGATGTGGACGAGGACTTCTACGGCGAGCAGGTAGCGTTGGATTTCGTTGATCGGCTGCGCGGCATGTGGCGCTTCGACACCCCCGAGCAGCTCGTGTCCCAGATCGAAGACGATGTGGCACATACCCGGGAGGTGCTTGACCTCGATAGGTGACCAACTTGCCGATCGCCGCCCTCAACCGGCTGCGGCCTGGCAGGATGCCGGTAATTCGCGATGGTGATAGTGGGCTAGTGCGGGTACAGCGCAGGGAAGGGGAGGTCGGTGGAGGAGCAGCTCACCGTCACCCGCAACGTTGCTCTGCAGCGGGAGTGGTACGGGGAGCCGCTTGGCGATCGGGTGCGTCGACTCGTGGTCGCCTTCGCCGTTTCCCAGGCGCAGCTGGCCGAGGTCCTCGGGCTGAGCCCGCCGATGCTCAGCCAGCTGATGAGTGGGCGCCGCGCAAAGATCGGCAATCCCGCGGTGCTGGCTCGAATGGTGATGTTGGAGCGTCGAGTACTCACCCCTGCGGTTGCATCCGGTGACCAGGCCGCGATCCGCGCAGCTCTGCAGGAGGTGCGTGACTCGCGGCCTACCGTCAGCTGTGACACGTTGCCGGTCGAGGAACACAGTGACGAAGTCCTTGTTCCGGGGTTGCGCAGGCTGGCCGGTCCCGCTGAGCTGGCTGCTGCGGCCGGCCTGCTGCAGGAAGGGTTTCCGCTGCTCGCTGGATTGCTTCGGCGTGCTTCTGGCACCGACCCGGCTGTCGATCCAGACATCGACTAGCTCGCACAGCGATCTGGGGCCTGCCGGGCGATCTTAGGGCGATGCTGGGCACCGTTGGGGAGCTGGTAGCCTCATTACGGGTCCGGCTGCGGTCCGTGGCGGTCGGCGCCGTTGGCAGATAACTGCCCCCGGCTTCGCTTGCCTGGCCATGTCTCGGTCCCATCAGGTCCGGTTCCCGCAGGCACAGCGCAGTGCGATTCCCGGGGCCCGCACGGTACGTAGATGACAGGAGAAGATCGACCCGTGGCGCTGTCCACCGCACAGAAGAGCGAGATCCTTGCCGAGTACGGGCTGCGTGGGGGAGATACCGGTTCCCCTGAAGCGCAGGTGGCTCTGCTGACCAAGCGCATTGTCGGCCTCACCGAGCACCTCAAGCAGCACAAGCACGATCACCACTCCCGGCGCGGCCTGCTCCTGATGGTCGGTCGCCGCCGCAACCTGCTGAACTACCTCGCCAAGGTCGACATCGCGCGCTACCGATCGCTGATCGAGCGCCTCGGCCTGCGTCGTTGACCCACGCTGTTGGCCCAGGCTGCTGAATTACAACCACACATCGCCGCACGAGCCGCCTCACCACCCGTCCTCGGGAGCGTCGTCCGCCGGTCCTCGGTAGTGGCCCTCGGGAGCACCGTGATGGTCCCGAGCGCTTCGATCGAAGACCGGTCTCGTCCTTGCTCCCGCACCGGTGGTGCCGCCGCGGTCCGCGTTGCGAGGAGGAGACGAATTGATCGACCCCATTGCTACTTCCGCAGATGTCGTGCATGAGACCACCGCAGTCCTGGATAACGGTGCTTTCGGTACCCGCACCGTGCGGTTCGAAACCGGCCGGCTGGCCCGCCAGGCTGCTGGCTCCGTCGTCGCCTACCTCGATGAGGAGACGATGCTGCTGTCCGCCACCACGGTGTCCAAGCAGCCCAAGGACCATTTCGACTTCTTTCCCTTGACCGTCGACGTCGAGGAGCGGATGTACGCAGCCGGGCGGATTCCCGGCTCCTTCTTCCGCCGCGAGGGCCGCCCATCCACCGACGCGATCCTCACCTGCCGGTTGATCGACCGTCCGCTGCGTCCAACGTTTGTGGAGGGCCTGCGCAACGAGGTCCAGGTCGTCATCACAGTCCTGAGCCTCAACCCGGCCGACCCCTATGATGTCCTCGCCATCAACGCCGCATCAGCGTCCACCCAGCTGTCCGGCCTGCCATTCTCGGGCCCGGTCGGTGGTACCAGGGTCTCCCTCATCGATGGCACCTGGGTGGCCTTCCCGACCCATGAGCAGATCACGCGATCGGTGTTCGACATGGTCGTCGCCGGGCGGATGGTCAGTGACGGTCCCCACAGCGATGTCGCGATCATGATGGTTGAGGCCGAGGCCACCGAGGCCACCATCGAGCTGGTAGCCAGCGGCGTTCAGGCCCCGACCGAGGAAATCGTGGCCGCCGGGCTGGAGGCCGCCAAGCCATTCATTCGCGCCCTGTGCCAGGCCCAACAGGAACTGGCACAGGCGGTCGGCAAGCCAGTGCTGGAGTTCCCCACCTTCCTCGCCTATGAATCCGACGTCATGGCAGCGGTCCGCGATGCGGTGGGTGATGAGCTGGCGCAGGCACTGACCATCGCAGGCAAGAAGGAGCGTGAGGACCGGCTCGACGAGCTCAAGGCCAGCTGCCTGGAGCGGCTGGCTGCACCCTTCGAGGGCCGGGAGAAGGAGATCGGCGCGGCGTTCCGGGCGGTGACCAAGTCCGCGGTACGCCAGCGCATCCTGCGCGACAAGGTGCGCATCGACGGCCGCGGGATCACCGACATCCGGCCGCTGTCAGCAGAGGTCGAAGTGATCCCCCGGGCGCACGGTTCGGCGCTGTTCGAACGCGGCGAGACCCAGATCCTCGGTGTCACCACGCTGAACATGCTGCGGATGGAGCAGCAGATCGACTCGCTGGGTCCGGAAACCAGCAAGCGCTACCTGCACCACTACAACTTCCCGCCGTTCTCCACCGGTGAGACCGGTCGAGTGGGCTCGCCCAAGCGGCGCGAGATCGGGCATGGTGCGCTGGCCGAGCGGGCTCTGATGCCGGTACTACCCAGCCGTGAGGAGTTCCCCTACGCGATTCGCCAGGTTTCTGAGGCACTGAGCTCCAACGGCTCCACGTCGATGGGTTCGGTGTGTGCATCAACGATGTCGCTGTACAACGCGGGCGTGCCGCTGAAGGCACCGGTCGCGGGCATCGCGATGGGCCTGGTCTCCGGCAAGATCGAAGACACTGCCGGGGATTCGCGAGACGCCTATGTCGCGCTCACCGACATCCTGGGTGCCGAGGACGCGTTCGGTGACATGGACTTCAAGGTGGCCGGCACCAAGGACTTCGTCACCGCGCTGCAGTTGGACACCAAGCTGGACGGCATTCCCTCAGAGGTCCTCGCGGCGGCGCTGGCGCAGGCTCGGGACGCCCGGCTGACCATCCTCGAGGTGATGGCTCAGGCCATCCCCGGGCCGGACGAAATGAGCCCGTACGCCCCACGGGTCACTGCGATCAAGATCCCGATCGACAAGATCGGCGAGGTGATCGGTCCGAAGGGCAAGATGATCAATTCGATCACCGAGGAAACCGGCGCGGACATCTCCATCGAGGACGATGGCACTATCTATGTCGGCGCCAACGACGGTCCGTCCGCCGACGCTGCGATCGACCGGATCAACGCGATCGCCAATCCGCAGCTGCCCAAGGTCGGGGAGCGGTTCCTTGGCACTGTGGTGAAGACTGCCGCCTTCGGCGCCTTCGTCTCGCTGGTGCCCGGCAAGGACGGCTTGGTGCACATCTCCAAGCTGGGCAACGGTAAGCGCATCGGCAAGGTCGAGGATGTGGTCAAGGTCGGCGACAAGCTGCGCGTCGAGGTGGCCGACATCGACAACCGAGGCAAGATCAGCCTGGTGCCCGTACAAGAAGAGGACGCTGCCGACAGTGGTTCTAGCGGCGAGACGGTCATCGAGGAGCCGGCCAGCACGTGACCTCACGGCAGGACCGCGACGGCGGAACGCTTCGGCGTAGCGTGCTTCCCTCCGGGTTACGAGTGGTGACCGAGGAGCTGGCCGGCTCGCGTTCCGCTGTCGTCGGCATGTGGGTGGCGGTGGGTTCCCGCGACGAATCCACTGCGGTGGCCGGTGCGGCGCACTACCTGGAGCATTTGCTGTTCAAGGGCACTGCGCGGCGTTCTGCGGCGGCGATCGCAGAGGAGATCGACGCGGTGGGTGGTGAACTCAACGCGTTCACCACCAAGGAACACACCTGCTACTACGCGCACGTGCTCGACGCGGATCTCGAACTGGCCGTCGACCTGGTGTGTGACGTGCTCGGTGATGCGCTGCTCGACCCCTCCGACGTTGACCTTGAGCGTGGTGTGGTGCTCGAGGAGATCGCGATGCGCGACGACGACCCGGAGGACTTGCTGGACGACGAGTTCTGCGCTGCGTTGTTCGGCCTGCATCCGCTGGGTCGCCCGGTGCTGGGCACCGAGCAGTCGGTCACCGGGATGACTCGCGAGGCGCTGCACCGCTTCTACCGGCAGTGCTACACGCCGGAGCGGATGGTGCTGGCGGTGACCGGCAACGTCACCCATCGTGCGGTGTTGGCTGCGGTGCAGGACAGCTTTTCCCATCACCTGACCGGTTCGGCAGCACCGGTACGTCCGCGCCGCGGTCGAGCCATCGTCACCGGCGGTCGCCGGCTTGCCGTGTGCAGTGACCATTCCGAACAGGCCCACCTGATGGTGGGGGTGCCGGCCCTGGACCGGCACGACGACCGACGCACGGTGCTCGGTGTGCTCAACGCCGCGCTGGGCGGCGGAATGAGTTCACGGCTGTTCCAGCAGGTCCGCGAGCGGCGCGGACTGGCTTACTCGGTGTACTCCTCGGTGGCCTGTTACGCAGACACCGGAAGTTTATCGATCTACGCCGGCTGCTCACCGCAACGGCTGGGCCAGGTGGCGGCGGTGGTGGGTGACGTGCTGGACTCGGTTGCCCGGGACGGTCTGTCCGACGCCGAGCTGGTCCGCGGCAAGGGGCAGCTGCGCGGCGGGCTGGTGCTGGGCCTGGAGGATCCGAGCTCCCGGATGACCCGGATCGGCAAGGCCGAGCTGCACCACGGTGAGCACCGCACCCTCACCGAGGAGTTACGACGGATCGACGCGGTGACCGCGGGCCAGGTCACCGAGCTCGCTCGCGAGTTCCTGCGCCGACCGGTCACCGCCGCCGTGGCGGGTCCCTATGCGGATGCTGAGGACCTGCCCAGCGAGGTCGCGGAGTTGCTCGCATGACTCCTGGGGAGCAGGCCACCTCGGCCGCGGAGCGCTCAGCGGAGAACCCGATCCGGGTGGGGGTGCTCGGGGCTCGTGGTCGGGTGGGCACCGAGGTGTGCAAGGCCGTGGACACCGCTGACGACATGGAACTGGTCGCCATGGTCGACGCGGGTGACTGGATGTTCAACGTCGCCGACGCGGGAGCCGAGGTGGTCGTCGACTTCACCCACCCTGACGTGGTGATGGACAACGTGCGGTTCTGCGTGGACCAGAGCATTCACGCTGTCGTGGGCACCACCGGCTTCGATGACGCAAGGCTGGCCCAGGTCCGCGAGTGGCTCGCGCCCAAGCCGGACCTCGGGGTTCTGATCGCCCCCAATTTCGCTATCGGGGCGATCCTGTCCATGCGCTTCGCCGCGATGGCCGCCCGGTTCTACGAATCGGTGGAGGTCGTGGAGCTGCACCACCCTCGTAAGGCCGACGCTCCTTCCGGCACCGCAGCCCGGACCGCGGCGCTCATCGCGGCCGCCCGGGCCGAAGCCGGGATGGGCCCGCCGCCGGATGCCACCACCCGCTGCCTGCCGGGCGCCCGGGGCGCCGACGTCGAGGGAGTGCGGGTGCATTCGGTACGGCTGTCCGGGTTGGTCGCTCACCAGGAAGTGTTGCTGGGCACCGAGGGCGAGACGCTGACAATCCGGCATGACACGCTGGACCGCTCGTCGTTCATGCCGGGTGTGCTGCTTGCCGTCCGCTCGATATTGGACCGCCCAGGCCTCACGGTAGGCCTAGAACCCCTGCTCGACCTGTAGCGTTCCCCTGAGGCACCATTCGGAGCCGAATTGCGGTGCCGATCCGTGCACCCAGCGCCATTCGGATCTCCCTCCGCATGCCGGCAACTGCGCCGCCCTCGCGCCCTACCGCCAAATGCCCATCCACAGGTAGACCGCAGTTGTCCACAGCTCAGATCACCTGTGGCCATTCGGCTCCGATCGCGTTTTGCCGGTGCGCGAACCGCAATTCGGCTCCAATGGCGGCAGTGGATGCCCAGGTTTAGGTAATGGTGAGGTCGAGGGAGCCGGTGAGGCGGACTTCGCGTAGTGCTCGGCCGTTGGCGTCCAGGGTGCGCACAGTGCCGTCGGGATCCCAGCCGATGCGCCGGTAGAAGTTCAGTGAGGCCGGGTCTTCGGCGGGTACCCAGGCGATACCCCGGGTGGCACCGGCATCGCGTAGCGCCGCTGCGGCTGCGGCGAGCAGCCGACCGCCGTGGCCGCGGCGTCCCCACCTCGGCTCCACCAGCAGGGTGCTCACCAGCACGGTATGAGCTGCGTCGGACGGCAGCGTGCCATTGGCGGCAGCCACCTCACTCGCGGGTGCCGGACCAGCCACCACGAAACCGACCGGATCGTCGCCCTCAGTGGCGATCAACACCGTGGCCCCGCCCTCAACGGTGTCGGCCCATGTCTGCTGCACCTGTGGCGCATCCAACCCATCGAGAACCTCAACCGGCAACAGCTCGGAGTAGGCGGTCCGCCAGGTCACGCGATGCAGAGCGGCGAGCGCGGAAGCATCCGAAGGAGTCGCGGCGCGCACCCGCGCTAGTGCCATGTCGTCACGGTATCGAGACCGGCCAACGGCGGATTGTCAGTGCCGGCTGGCAGCATCCAGACCATGCAGACGATCGGACCTGCCGCCGCGCGGCGCATCGCGCTGGCCGCGCAGGGTTTCGCCGACCCTCGCCCCACCGGGCCGGTGACCCGGCGGCATCTGCTGCGGGTGTTGGACCGGATCCGGCTACTGCAGCTCGACTCGGTGAACGTGCTTGCTAGGGCTCATTACCTGCCGGTGTTCAGCCGGCTGGGCCCCTACCCGAAGGAACTGCTCGACGCCGCCGCCTGGGCGCCCACGGCCCAGCGTCCTCGCCTATTGGTGGAGTACTGGGCTCACGAGGCAAGCCTGGTCCCGGTGTCGGACTGGCCGCTGCTGCACTCGGGAGCCAAGAAGCCGGGCTGGTGGCACGGGTACGGGGAGCTGGCCGCCCGAGCACCGGAGTTGGTCAAGGCCGTGCTGAATGCCGTGCAGGAACGGGGTCCGATCGGTGCGGGAACCCTCGAGCGGGAGTTGGGCGGCGGCGTCAGCCCAGCGCGGGGCTCGTGGTGGGACCGGACGGACACCAAACGAATCTGCGAGTGGTTGTTCGGCATCGGTGAGCTCACCACCGGCACGCGGCGGGGATTCGAACGGCTCTACGACCTGTCCGAGCGGGTGCTGCCCCCCGAGGTACTGGGCCGCCGGGTCAGCGCCGAGGAAGGCGCCCGCGAGCTGATCTCCCGCGCCGGCACCGCGCTGGGCGTGGCGACCGAGACCGACTTGCGGGATTACTATCGGCTGCGGCCCGAGCGCAGCAGGCAGGCGGTCGCTGAGCTGGTAGCGGCCCGGGAGTTGGAACCGGTGGTGGTCCGAGGCTGGCGAGCTCCGGCTTATCGGCACCGCGATGCCCGCAGACCGTGGCGGATCACTGGCGCCGCACTGCTGTGCCCGTTCGATCCGCTGATCTGGGACCGGGCGCGTACGGAGCGGCTCTTCGGTTTCCGCTACCGCATCGAGATCTACGTTCCGGAGCACCGGCGCAGCCACGGCTACTACGTTTTCCCGTTCCTGCTTGACGGAGAGCTGGTAGCGCGGGTCGATCTCAAGGCCGATCGCGCGGCCGGTGTGCTGCGGGTGCCGGGCACGTTCGCCGAGCCGGGGACAGCCGACAACGCACGGGTGGTCGCCGAGCTCGCCAGGACGCTGCGCGAGATGGCTCAGTGGCTGGAGCTGGACGGGATCGCAATCGGACAGCGGGGTGACCTGGCCGCGGCCCTAGGCGCCGCGACCAGGCCTGCTGGCACGGTCAGGAAGGTGCCGCGGTGACCAGCGCATCGCCCGATCCGGTCCGGGCTCGCACCCGCAGCGAGACGTCGCCCTCGGCGGGTGGACCCCCGACCGGCAGATCGCTGCGCGCGTGGCCGGAGCCGGAGCTGACGTCCAGCTCGGCCCGGACGCCGGGGTGGATGCCCACCCGCAGCTGGCCCGAACCGGTGGTGAGTTCCAGGCCACCGGCCGAGGCGTCGACCACCGTGAGATCACCGCTGCCGGTGCGAGCGCTCATGTCGTGCGTGACGGCGCCCAGTCGGACGTCACCGGAACCGGTCTGCACGGTGCCTGCGCCACCCGAAGCGCCGGCAGCGTTCTCTATCGAGATCACCTCGACCTCTCCGGAGCCGGTCCGTACCCGCAGCCTGCCCAGCACGGACCCGAGCCGCACATCGCCCGAGCCGGTCCGGACGTCGGTCGCACCGGTGCATCGTTGCGCGCGGACCTGCCCCGAGCCGGTGGAGGCGTCGAGCCGATCGGCCACACCATCGACCGCAATGTCCGCCGAGCCGCTGCGGGCGGTGATCGACGAGCCCGACGGAGCACTGATATGGATTGTCAGCGGCACGGCGCGCAGCGGAAAGTCACGCGGATTGCGCACGGTGAGCCGCCGGCCGGTGAAGTCGATCACCGTGCGGCGCACAGCCTCGGCGGCCAGCTCCCCCGGTGAGGGACCACCCCCGGCTTGCTCACCCAGCCAGCTCAGCAGGCCGGCGATCCCGGCGGTCCACGGTGGCTGGACGGCCGGATCGGCGCGGACCTGCACGGCCACCTGAGCATTACCAGCACTTTCCTCAAGCTGGATGTCCAGCCGTCCGCTGTCGAGTTCGACGGAGATGTCGATCGGTCCCGCACACTCGAACTCCACCTTCCGAATCACCGGCGCGTTGGCGTCACCGTGCTCCACGATTCCTCCTCAACGACGTTGCTCAGGACGTGCTCAATCAACTGGGGACGTTGCTCAGCCCTGGACCCAGCCCTGGACTCGATTGCGAGCGCGACGGTCTTCTCGGGTCCTGCGGGACTCGTTCCACGGCTCACCGCGCAGCGCGCCCGCAACCGCCTGGGAGACCCACGCGTTGAGGGAGACTCCCTGCTCGGCGGCGGCGCGCTCAGCCTGATCCTTGACCTGGTCGATCAACCTCAGAGTCATCCGCCTGATGTCGCCGCTGGCGTCGCCGAAGGACGCTGCGCCGGCTTCATGGGGCGGTGGCGGGGCATCCGTACGTGGTCGGGCAGGCGTTTCCTCGGACGGCGAACTTACCGCGATCCGCACGTCCCGACCGTCGAGCCGAACCTCCACCACCCGGTCGTCCAATGCGGCGGTGACCTCCGCGGCGAGGTCGGACATTGCATTCATGATTGCCAGGCGAGCCGCGGGTTCCAGCGCAACGCCCAGTACGGCCGCAGTGCGCCGGGTCTGCTCGTCACCTGCTGACGCTGCGGCGGTGAGATCCTCACGCAGTTGGCGGAGGTAAGGTGCCAAGTCCATGACGTCAAATATGGCGTCATATGTGACGCCAGTCAAGGCGTCATATATGACGCAGTAGGCTGCCAGCGCTTAAAGCTGGGCCTGTGAGAGGAGTGGTACGCCGTGAGCCAGCCTGACGGAGTTAACCCAGCCGCAGCCGTGAGCACCGTGGGATTGCGAGTTCAGCTGGTCGCCAAGACCGAGTTCTTCCCGCCGGCCGATGTACCGTGGTCCACCGACACCGACGGCGGGCAGGCACTTGCCGAGTTCGCCGGCCGGGCCTGCTATCAATCTTGGCGCAAGCCCAATCCGGCGACCGCCACGAATGCCGGTTACTTGCGGCATATCCTGGAGGTCGGCCACCTCTCGGTGCTCGAGCACGGCACGGTCAGCTTCTACATCACCGGAGTGTCCCGGTCGCTGACCCACGAGCTGATCCGGCACCGGCACTTGTCCTACTCGCAGCTGTCCCAGCGCTATGTTCCCGAGCGGGACGCTGCCATGGTGGAGCCGCAGGTCGTTGCCGATGACCCCGAGCTGCACGAGCGGTTCCACGCTGCGGTCGGAGCTAGCCAGCAGGCCTACAACGACCTGCTGGCCGGGTTGGAGGAGCACTTCGCCGGTGAGCCGAACGCCACGCAGCGCCGTAAGCAGGCCCGTCAGGCGGCTCGCTCGGTGCTGCCCAACGCCACCGAGACGCGCATCGTGGTTACCGGCAATTACCGAGCCTGGCGGCACTTCATCGCGATGCGCGCCACCGAGCACGCCGACGTGGAGATCCGCGCACTGGCGGTGGAGTGCCTTCGCCAGCTGCACAAGGCGGCTCCCAACGCGTTCAGTGACTTCGAGATCTCTGCCCTGCCGGACGGGACGGAGATCGCCTCCAGCCCGTTCGTGGCAGAGGGATGACTGGTCGGAGACCGCGTAGCGTGCACGCATGGATCTAGACGCCCGGGCATCGTCACCGAGCAGCACCACGCGGTGCTGGCCACCCTGCGCCGTGACGGCACCCCGCGGATGTCTCCGGTGGTGGCGACGGTCGATGGTCAGAGACGGGTGGTCGTCAGTACCCGGCAGACCGCGTTCAAGGGCCGCAACCTGCGCCGAGACTCCCGGGCATGGCTCTACTACTACCGGAGAGTCTCCGGCGAGCATCCGGACTGGGACGATTACCGCACGGCGATGGAGCGCGACCAGCGGGTGCTGCTGCAGATCGAGCTCATCTCAGCTGGGCCGGATCGGGAAGGATGAATGACGATGGGCTGCAGCACCGTTGCGGCCGACGAGCGGCACGCCTTGTGCGAACTGATGGATCAGGTGGGCCCGGACGCCCCGACGCTGTGCGAGGGGTGGACGACTCACGACCTGGCGGCGCATCTGGTGGTCCGGGAGAGTCGACCGGACGCCGCCGGGGGCATCCTGCTGGCCCCGCTGGCTCGCTACACCGATCGGGTGCAGTCCAGCATCGCGCAACGACGCTGGCCACAGCTCGTTGACCAGATTCGCAACGGACCTCCGCGGTGGTCCCCGTATAGCTTGCCCTGGCTGGACGACAAGATCAACACCATGGAATTCTTCGTGCACCACGAGGACGTGCGCCGCGCCCGAACGGGATGGGAACCGCGACCGGCCGACTCACGCCGTGCCGGACGCCTGTGGGGCCTGCTCCGGGCGGCCCGGCTCCTGTACCGGAACTCGCCGGTCGGTGTCGTGTTGCGGCTGCCGGACGGATCCGAGCGCACCGCTCGGCGCGGCGAGCGTTCGGTTACCGTAGTGGGCTGCCCCGAGGAGCTGACGTTGCATGCCTTCGGCCGCGACCAGGCGATCGTCGAGATCGAGGGGGATCGGGTTGCCGTAGCCGCTCTCCAGGGCAGTCAGCGAGGGTTGTAGTGAACCGACCCGCCTCGCCGAACGAAGGCGGCGGCACCGACCGGTAGCGTTCCGCACATGAGTACTGCGCCGACTTCGACGTCCGGGCGACCCTTCGGTCGGGTGCTCACCGCCATGGTCACCCCTTTCACGCCCGCGGGACAATTGAATCTCGATACCGCCCAGAAGCTCGCCCACCAGTTGGTGGAGCAGGGTTGTGACGGCTTGGTGGTCAACGGCACCACAGGCGAGTCGCCCACCACCAGTGACGCTGAGAAGGCGGACCTGGTGGGGGCGGTGGTGCAGGCGGTCGGGAACCGAGCGACCGTGGTGGCCGGCGCGGGAACCTACGACACCGCGCACAGCATGCAGCTGGCCCGGCAGGCTGCACAGGCCGGCGCGCACGGCCTACTGGTGGTGACGCCGTACTATTCGCGACCGCCGCAGAGCGGGCTGGTCGCGCACTTCACTGCGGTCGCCGATGCCACCGATCTGCCGGTGATGCTCTATGACATCCCCTCGCGTTCCCTGGTGCCGATCGCCATCGAGACCCTTTATCGACTGGCTGAGCACCCGCGGATCGTCGCGGTCAAGGACGCCAAGGGAGATTTCGGCTGCGGTGCCCAGGTGATCGCCAGTACCGACCTGGCCTACTACTGCGGGGACGACGTGCTCAATTTGCCGTGGCTGTCGGTGGGCGCGGTGGGGTTCGTCAGCGTGATCGGCAACGTGGTGGCCGACCGGCTACGAGCCATGGTCACGGCGTTCGAGGCCGGTGACGTGCGTACTGCACGCGGCCTGCACGCCTGCACCCTCGGACTGATCCGGACCTTTTGCATGGCAGGGGGAGTGACCTTCGGGAAGGCGGCACTGCGCCTGACCGGGCTCGACGTCGGTGATCCACGGCTACCGCAGGTCGCCGCCGAGCCCGACCAGGTCACCGCGATCGCCACTGCCCTTGTCAAGATGGGAGTCCTCGCGTGACAGCCGTGCCCACCGGCACCCCGCTACCGGTTCCTGGCGTGCCCAGGACCGCCCCACCGCCGCTGGCCGACGGCGGCCTGCGCACGGTCGCCCTCGGGGGCATCGGGGAGATCGGCCGCAACATGACCGTCTTCGAGCACGCTGGCCGGCTGCTGGTGGTGGACTGCGGGGTGTTGTTCCCCGAGGACGACGCGCCCGGGGTCGACCTGATCCTGCCCGACTTCCGGGCAATCGAGCGCCGGTTGGACGACATCGAGGCGCTGGTGCTTACCCATGGGCACGAGGACCACATCGGCGCCGTACCGTTTCTGCTCCGGTTACGTCCCGACCTGCCGGTGGTGGGTTCTGAGTTCACCCTAGCGCTGGTTGCAGAGAAGTGCCGGGAGCACCACCAGAAGCCGCAGCTGATTCAGGTCACTGAGGGCGTCCGGCACGGCTGCGGGCCGTTCGACTGTGAGTTCTTCGCGGTGAACCACTCCATCCCCGACGCACTGGCGGTCGCCATCCGCACCCCGGCCGGTCTGGTGCTGCACACCGGTGACGTCAAGCTCGACCAGCTACCGCTGGATGGACGGCTGACCGATCTCGCCGGGTTCTCCCGGCTCGGTGACGAGGGTGTGGACCTGCTCCTGATCGACTCCACCAATGCTGAGGTGCCTGGCTTCGTCACCCCGGAGCGTGATATCGGTCCGGTGTTGGACTCGGTAATAGGAAAGGCCACCCAGCGGGTCATCGTGGCCTGTTTCGCCAGCCATGTGCACCGGGTGCAGCAGGTGCTCGACGTCGCCGCCGCTAATGCGCGCAAGGTGGTCCTGGTGGGCCGGTCGATGGTGCGCAACATGGGCGTGGCGGTCGATCTCGGGCTGTTGCAGGTCCCGCCGGGTCTACTGGTGGATCTCGACGAGGCGCTGGCGATGCCTGAGCACCGGGTGCTGTTCGTCTCTACCGGCTCGCAGGGCGAGCCGCTGTCGGCGCTGTCCCGGATGGCTCGTGGTGAGCACCGGCAGATCCGGATCCGTTCCGGTGACACCGTCGTGCTGGCCAGTTCGCTCATCCCAGGCAACGAGACCGCGGTGTTCCGGGTAGTCAATGGGCTGACCCGGCTGGGCGCCGCGGTGGTGCACCAGGGCACTGCGAAAGTGCACGTGTCCGGGCATGCACCGGCCGGGGAGTTGCTGTTCCTCTACAACGCGATCCGACCCTCCAACGTCATGCCGGTACACGGCGAGTGGCGACATCTGCGGGCCAATGCCGCCCTCGCGGTCCGCACCGGGGTGTCGCCGGAGCGGGTGGTGATCGCCGAGGACGGCGTGGTGGTGGATCTGGTGGACGGTCGCGCGGAGATCACCGGTCGGTTCGAGGTGGGGCAGGTCTATGTGGACGGGCTCTCGGTCGGTGACGTGGGGGAGTCGACGCTGTCCGATCGGCTGGTCCTTGGCGAGGGTGGGTTCATCGCGATCACCGTGATGGTGGCATCGGCCACCGGCCGGGCGGTGGCTCCGCCCACGATCTCTGGTCGCGGATTCTCCGACGATCCCAAGGCCCTCGACGACGTCGTGCCGCTGGTGGAAATGGAGCTGGCCCGCACCGAAGCGGAGGGAATCACCGATACCCATCGGATCGCCCAGGCGGTGCGGCGGGTGGTGGGCCGGTGGGTTGCCGACACCTACCGGCGTCGCCCGATGATCGTGCCTACGGTGTTGCCCGTCGGCTGAGATCTCAGCCAGCTGACGTTCATACCGGGGGACGCCACGGGCTGTGGCGGCCCAGGGGACGGGTCGGGTCACCGTAGTGCGGCGTGCCGGGTTGGTCGGCCCGCAGCGGCGCCAGTCCTGCGGTGATCGCCAGCATGATCCTGGCGTGCGCCCGCATCGCATCGCCGGGACGCCCCGGGTGTAGCCCGGTAAGGTCGACCGGAGGGCCGATGTGTACCCGGAAGCGGGCCCGGTGCCGGCGCCGCACGGCATGCAGCCAGACGCTGGTCAGCCTGATCAGACCCGCGAGGCTGCGTACCGGCGGGGTGGCCGCCGGAATCACCTCGTGTGCACCCCATTGAGACAGCGGCAGCACCGGCAGGTTGGTGGCCAGGGCCAGCCGGGCGAGCCCGGTCTGGCCGCGGTCGGGCCACAAGTCGGGGTCGGTGCTGATCCGGCCCTCGGGGTAGATCAGCACCGGCCGGCCGGAGCTGAGTTGCGGTAGCAGGGCCGTCCCTCGCACTGCACAGCCGGCGGCGAGCGGTTCGACCCGTAGGTGTCCGCCCCGCCGGAACAGCCCGCCGATCAGCGGGGTGTCGAACAGCCCTCCGTTGGTGACGAACCGGGGCGCGACGCCGATCCGGTCGCAGGCCGCCAGCAGCACAGCCGCGTCGAACACGCCGATGTGGTTGGCAGCGAGCAGGCACGGGCGGCTGCGCAGCGCCTCGGGCATCGTCCCCGACACCTCTAGCCGCCCGGTAATCGCGGTAACCAGGCGGCCGATCACGATCAGCAGCCGCGCTGCGAGCGGGACACGTGGCCGTGCCGTGCTCCGGCGTGTCGCGGCTGCCGTGACCCCCTTCCAGGCGACCATGACCAAGGAGCATGGCATGCCCCGGGGAGGGACGACCACGAACACGATGAACCGGCGGTCTCAGAGTTCTGGACGTAAAAGCGCGGCCAACAGGCCGCGTTCGCCCTCCAACGCGCAGCGACCGGTCCGGCGTGCGTCGCCCAGGGGCACCAGCAGGAGTCCCCGCAGAGCCCGGCGCCGGATCGCGGACCGAAGCCTGTCGGGGATGTGGCCCCTGCTGGCCCGGGGCGCCGGCGGGCTCGTCAGGGCGTTGGGTCGGACCCGTGGGCTCGAGCCCACGCACCGCCGCGATGGTCTGGCGCTGGGCCTGGTGGCGCTCGCCGTGGTGACCGCCGCCGCGGTGTGGTGGACCGCCGGCGGGCCGGTCGGTGACGGAGTCCAGCACGCCTTGCGGGCCATGTTCGGCACCGCGTCGCTGGCACTACCCGTGGTGCTCGCCGGGGTCGCAGTGGCCTTGATGCGCACCGAGTCCGACCCGACGGCGCGACCCCGTCGCACCGTCGGCACCCTGCTGCTGACATTGGGGGTGCTCGGTCTGTGGCACCTGGCGGTCGGTGCCCCCGCCGACGCGGTGGGAAGGTCTCGCGCCGCGGGCGCCATCGGGTTCCTGGTCGCTGATCCCCTGGTCGACGGCTTCACCGTCTGGGTAGCGGCGCCGTTGTTGGCGTTGCTGACCGGCTACGGGCTGCTGGTGCTGACCGGGACTGCGGTTCGTGCGGTACCCGACCGAATCCGCAGGTTGTGGACGGCATCACCGGATCAGAGCCCGGACCAGGACACCGACCAAGACACCACAGCCACCACAGATGCGGTGACCGGCGCCGATCCCGCCACCGCCCGGTTGCGCCGGCCTGCCCGGCGCCGGCAAGCCGCGCAGACGGCGAAAGTCTTCGCCGAAGAGCAGCCACCGACCGCGTCCAAGCCCGCCGCCGTGGCGGTCGTGGGGCCGGCCGAAGGACCGGTCGAGGGCAAGCCCAGCCCGCAGCCATCCAGTCACCGGGTAGTCGAGGGTGACTACCGGCTGCCCCCGCCCAGCCTGCTACTCAAGGGCGATCCGCCTAAAGCCCGCAGCAAGGCCAACGACGCGATGATCGAGGCGATCAACGGGGTGCTCGACCAGTTCTCGGTGGACGCCCAGGTCACCGGGTTCACCCGAGGGCCGACCGTCACCCGCTATGAGGTAGAGGTGGGGCCGGGGGTGAAGGTGGAGAAGATCACCCAGCTGACCCGGAACATCGCCTACGCGGTAGCCACCGACAACCTGCGGTTGCTGGCTCCGATCCCAGGCAAGTCCGCGGTCGGCATCGAAGTGCCCAACAGTGACCGGGAGATGGTGCGGCTGGGGGATGTACTGCGCTCGTCGGCGTCCTGCCGCGAGCAGCACCCTATGGTGATCGGGCTGGGCAAGGACATCGAGGGCCACTTCGTCACCGCGAACCTGACCAAGATGCCGCACCTGCTGGTGGCCGGCTCCACCGGTTCCGGCAAGTCGAGCTTCGTGAACTCGATGCTTGTCTCAATGCTTGCCCGGGCCACCCCCGACGAGGTTCGGATGATCCTCATCGACCCGAAGATGGTGGAGCTCACCCCTTACGAGGGCATCCCGCACCTGATCACACCTATCATCACTCAGCCGAAAAAGGCCGCCGCGGCGCTGACGTGGCTGGTTGAGGAAATGGAACAGCGCTACCAGGACATGCAGGTCAGCCGGGTCCGCCATATCGACGATTTCAACGTGAAAGTGAGATCCGGCGAGATCCAGGCACCGCCGGGCTCGCAGCGGGAGTACCGCCCCTACCCGTACATCATGGCGATCGTCGACGAGCTGGCCGACCTGATGATGACCGCCCCGCGGGATGTCGAGGATGCGGTCGTCCGGATCACCCAGAAGGCCCGGGCAGCCGGGATCCATCTCGTGCTGGCCACTCAGCGACCCAGTGTCGATGTGGTCACCGGTTTGATCAAAACCAACGTGCCGTCCCGGCTGGCCTTCGCCACCTCCTCGCTGACCGACAGTCGGGTGATCCTGGATCAACCCGGCGCGGAGAAGCTGATCGGCATGGGTGACGGGCTCTACCTGCCGATGGGTGCCTCCAAACCGGTGCGCATCCAGGGCGCCTTCGTCGGAGACGCTGAAATCGCCAACGTCGTCAGCTACGCAAGGGAACAGGCCGACCCCGAGTACACCGATGGGGTCACCGTGGCCAAGGCCGGTGAGCAGCGGGAGATCGACGCGGACATCGGTGACGATCTCGATGTATTGTTGCAGGCCGCCGAGCTGGTCGTGACCAGCCAGTTCGGCTCGACCTCCATGCTGCAGCGCAAGTTGAGAGTCGGTTTCGCCAAGGCGGGGCGGTTGATGGACCTGCTGGAGAGCCGGGGAGTGGTCGGCCCCTCAGAGGGGTCCAAGGCGCGCGACGTGCTGGCCAAGCCGGAGGAGCTTGACGGATTGCTGTACTCGATCCGCGGCGGTGGCCCGACCGGCGGCGATGCAGACTGAGCCGGGTCACAACTCGAGCAGCATGCGGGTGTTGCCCAGGGTATTGGGCTTGACGTAGGGCAGGTCGAGGAATTCCGCGACGCCTTCATCGTGCGAGCGGCGCATCTCGTCGTAGACCTCCGTGGTCACCGGGGTGCCTTCGATGGCCCGGAACCCGTGCTGGGAGAAGAAGCCCTCCTCGAAGGTGAGCACGAAGACGCGGCGCAGTCCCAGCTTCTGACCATGCTCGATCAACCGCGCAACCAGTGCATGTCCCACCCCCTGACCCACCGCGTTCGGGTGTACGGCCAGGGTGCGGATCTCGGCCAGGTCCTCCCAGAGCACGTGCAGCGCACCGCAGCCGAGTATCGAACCGTCCCGCTCAGCCACCCAGAATTCCTGGACGTCCTCGTAGAGCGCCACGAGCTGTTTGTCCAGTAGCACCGCGCCTGCGTAGCAGTCCACCAAATCCTTGATCGTTCGAACATCCCCAACCCTTGCCCGACGCACGATGATCTCGGCGGCAGTCGGCACGCCGACGAGCCTACGAGATCCGGTCGAACACCGTGATCAGCCGCATCACAGCCGCGGGCCGATACCCTAAGCCGGTGCCCGCCCTGCCGCAGTCCCCGCGCGCCGCGCTGCTCACCCTTGGCTGTGCCCGTAACGAGGTCGATTCCGAGGAACTTGCGGGTCGCCTGACCGAAGACGGCTGGGAGCTGGTGGACGCCGACGCCGGCGCGCCCGACGTGGTGGTGGTTAACACCTGTGGTTTCGTCGCCGCTGCTAAGAAGGACTCCATCGACACCCTGCTGGCCGCCGCGGACACCGGCGCCAAGGTCGTCGCGGTGGGGTGCCTGGCCGAGCGCTACGGCTCCGAACTGGCGCGCAGCTTGCCGGAGGCCGATGCCGTCTTAGGGTTCGACGCCTATCCGGAGCTGGGCGGTCGGCTGCGCGACGTACTCGCCGGCCAGCCGGTACCCGCGCACCAACCGGTGGACCGCCGCACCATGCTGCCGATCACCCCGGTGTCCCGACCCGCGGCGCTGGCGGCCGGTCCCGTGCTGCCCGGACACGGCTGGGGGCCACGAGTGCCGCGCCGGCGGCTGGATGATTCCCCGGTCGCCCCACTGAAGATCGCGTCGGGCTGTGACCGGCGCTGCGCATTCTGCGCCATCCCAGCCTTCCGCGGCGCGTTCGTCTCCCGCCCGATCGACGATGTGCTGGGCGAGGCGGCGTGGCTGGCCGGCACGGGGGTCCGCGAGTTGGTGCTGGTCAGCGAGAACTCCACGTCCTACGGCAAGGACCTGGGCCGCCCCGGCGCCCTGGAGGAGCTGCTGCACCGGTTGGCTGTGGTTCCCGGCATCCTGCGCACCCGGGTCTCCTACCTGCAGCCGGCCGAGACCCGTCCCGCGCTGATAGCCACCATCGCCGCCACCCCCGGGGTGGCCAGCTATTTCGACCTGTCCTTCCAACACGCCAGCGAGCCGGTGCTGCGCCGAATGCGCCGGTTCGGCTCGCGCGAGACCTTCCTGGCGCTGCTGGACCAGATCCGGTGCCACACGCCCGCGGCAGGGGTGCGCAGCAACGTGATCCTCGGTTTCCCGGGAGAAACCGAGGCCGACGTCGCTGAGTTGGAGCGTTTTCTCATCGAGGCACGGCTGGACGCGGTGGGGGTGTTCGGCTACTCCGACGAGGACGGCACCGAGGCCGCCGGTTTGGCCGGGAAACACGACGAGGACACCGTCGCCGAACGCGTCGCACACATCAGCGGGTTGGTCGAGCAGCTCACCGCGCAGCGCGCCGAAAAGCGAGTCGGGGACGCTGTTGACGTATTGGTCGACGACGACGCGGGCGACGAGGTTATCGGGCGGGCTGAGCACCAGGCTCCCGAGGTGGACGGCGAGTGTTTATTCACTGGCCCGGTAACCGGCTCGTTCTCGGTCGGCGACCTGGTGCGCTGCCGGGTGCTCGCGGCGCAGGGGGTCGACCTGGTCGTCGAGCCGGTCCAGCTGATCGCGCCGGTCGGCGGCGCGCCGTGAGCCCACCGCCGGCAACCAACGTCTCGCTGTGGAACCTGGCCAACCTTTTGACCATGTCCCGGCTGATGCTGGTGCCGGTGTTCGTGCTGGCCTTGTTCGCCGAGGGCGGCACCGATCCGACGTGGCGGATCACCGCAGCGGTGATATTCGCCGTCGCCTCGCTCACCGATCGGTTCGACGGCGATCTTGCCCGACGTCGCGGATTGGTCACGAACTTCGGCACGATCGCCGACCCGATCGCGGACAAGGCGCTGATGGGGGCAGCGCTGGTGGGCATGAGCGTGCTCGGCGAGCTGCCCTGGTGGATCACCATGCTCATCGGTGGACGGGAGCTGGGTGTCACCGCGCTGCGGTTCTGGGTACTGCGCTACGGAATGATTCCGGCCAGTCGTGGTGGGAAGGTCAAGGCCTTCGCGCAGGCTGTGGCAGTGGGGCTCTACGTGCTGCCGCTGCCACCGTCGGCCTATCCGGTGCGCTGGACGGTGATGGGAATCGCACTGGTGCTCACCATCGTCACCGCCGTTGACTACGTTGTACGTGCATTACGGCTGCGCGCCACCGGTCGCCGGGCGGTCGCGCTGTCATGACCCACCGACGTACTTGGTCCCGCGGAGGCGGCATTGTTACCGCCGACGTACTTGGTCCCGCGGAGGCGGCATTGTCACCGCGGCACTGTGCGCGATTCCGCGGTGCGTTCGCCCACGGCGGACGCCTGAGCAGCCGGCTCTGAGTACGGTAGGGGCAAGGCAAACCGGTAACCGATAGACACGAGACACGGCCGACACCCAGAAGGGAAACGCGATGACGCTGCTGCGGGAGGCCATCGGCGAGCGGCTGCGCCGGACGCGGACCTCGCAGCGCCGCACGCTCCGCGAGGTGTCCCGAGTTGCCCGGGTGAGCCTGGGTTATCTCTCCGAGGTGGAGCGGGGGCGCAAGGAGGCGTCCAGCGAGCTCCTCGGGTCCATCTGCGACGCGCTTGATTTGCCGTTGGACGAGCTCTTGCGGCTGGTGGCGAATGATCTCGGTCCGGTGTACCTGCCTGAGGTGCCCGACACGGTCCCCGCCGAGCTGGTTGCGGCCTGAGCTCCCCCCGGAAGCGAGCGAGCCAGATCCGGGGTATCCCCAGTTCTCCCTGGGGTCGGTGGAAGCGCTGCCTCACACCTGACACGATGGGGTCAGCACGCGGCTGCGCTGATTGGGTGGGCGCCGGTCGGGTGGGCGAAGCCGGACCCGATTCGTCACAAGGAGGCAGCGGAGGAGATGGCCAACCCGTTCGTGAAGGCATGGAAGTACCTCATGGCGGCGTTCTCGTCCAAGATCGACGAGCACGCTGACCCCAAGGTGCAGATCCAGCAGGCCATCGAAGACGCGCAGCGACAGCACCAGGCACTATCCCAGCAGGCCGCCGCCGCCATCGGCAACCAACGCCAGCTGGAGATGAGGCTCAATCGGCAGCTCGGTGAGATCGAGAAGCTGCAGTCCTCGACCCGGCAGGCCTTAGTGCTCGCCGAAGAGTCGCGGGGCAAGGGTGATGAGGCCAAGGCGCAGCAGTACGAGCAGGCTGCAGAGTCTTTCGCCACCCAGCTGGTGACTGCGGAGAAGTCCGTGGAGGATCTCAAGACGCTGCATGACCAGTCCCTGCAGGCCGCCGGCCAGGCCAAGCAGGCGGTCGAGCGCAACGCAGTGGTGCTGCAGGGCAAGATCGCAGAGCGGACCAAGCTGCTCTCTCAGCTGGAACAGGCGAAAATGCAGGA
Organism: Actinomycetota bacterium; assembly: GCA_030862525.1. GTDB lineage: Bacteria > Actinomycetota > Actinomycetes > Mycobacteriales > Pseudonocardiaceae. Next base: position 25,993 of record JALZDN010000064.1, read on the forward strand.
GCAGGTCTCCGCCTCGCTGCAGTCGATGTCCGAGCTGGCCGCGCCAGGCAGCACACCGTCGCTCGACGAGGTCCGGGACAAGATCGAGCGCCGGTACGCCAATGCGATCGGGGCCACCGAGCTGGCCCAGAACTCCGTGCAGGGGCGGATGCTCGAGGTGCAGCAGTCGACGCTGGATATGGCGGGCCACTCCCGACTTGAGCAGATCCGCGCCTCGATGCACGGGACCCCGGTCGCGGGCGAGGTCACGGCCGGTGAGCCCGCACCACAACCCGCTTCGCCGCCGCAGCAAGCCCTACCTCCGCAGAGCCAGCGTCAACCGGGGCAAGGCTGACTCGCCGAAAGGGAGCTCCAGTCAGGCGTCGAACCGGTGGTTCCTCGCCGCAGCGGTCGCTACCTGCGCCTCGGTGCGCCGTCTGAGCTGGGTTGTGCGCAGCATCCGCGCCAGTAGCACGTCGTAGGCCACCGCGATCTCCCGCGCACCAGGCGTGCCCCAGCGCTGAATCGGCAGCCCGGCGCCTTGGGCGTGCTGCACCGCCGAGCGGTCCGGCAGTACGGTCGGCAGCATCAGCGGCCCGAAGATCTCATGGAGCTCGTTGATCCGGTAGTTGTGCTCGCTGGAGCGCACCCGGGCCCGGTTGACCACGACGCCCATAGCCTGCAGGTGGGGATTGTGCTCGCGCTCGTGCTGTACGGCTTCGAAGGCACGCTGGACACCGGCGACCGCATAGATGGTCGGTTCGGTGATCAGCAGCGCGCGGTCGGCTGCCACCAGTGCTGAGCGGGTGAGTAGCCCTAGCGAGGGTGGGCAGTCCAACAGCACCAGCCGATATGATGAGTCATCCTGGTCGGCTGCACCATCGGCTGGGTCATCGAGGGTGGACAGCGCGTGGTCCAGCCAGCTGAGCCGGGTGACATCGGGCGCCGGGCCATTGTGTGCCTCGGCCTCCTCGGCACTGACCAGAACGTCCAGACCCTCGCCCCAGCTGCTGGATGCGATCGCAGACCTCAGCACCGAGGGCTCCGGATCGGCCAACACATCGGCCAGCGTCGACTTCGTCGCGTCGGGATCCAGCGCTGCGGTGCAGTTTCCCTGCGGGTCGAGGTCTATGACCAGGGTCCGGATCTTTCGCTGCAGGGCAGCCCCGGCGAGGCCGAGTACTACCGAGGTCTTGCCCACTCCGCCCTTGAGGCTGAGCACTGCCAGGGTTCGCACCGGGGCAGCTTATGGTGCCCCAGCTCGGCGGTCCGCTGCAGCGTCCCAGCGCGGTAGGATTGTCGAACAAAAGTTCGAGATCCTTGCCTGTGACGTACTGGCGACGTACTGCGGCGTACTTGGACGTGCTGGAGGGTGCTGTGGGGCGCAGCGCAGATTTACCTCGGGCAGATTTGCCCCGAGCCGTACTTGCACGACGCAGGCTGGCCCACCGCGCAGACGACGGGGGCTGCCCCGTACTGCACGTCGACATGGATGCCTTTTACGCGTCGATCGAGGTTCGCGAACGTCCTGAACTGGCTGGGTTGCCAGTCGTGGTGGCGGGCGGTAGCAACCCGGCCGGGAACCGTGGTGTCGTGCTCTCCGCGAGCTACGAGGCCCGGACTCACGGGATCCGCTCGGCGATGCCGGTGGGGCAGGCTCGCCGGTTGTGCCCGCAGGCAGAGTTCGTGCCGCCGCAGTTTCCTCGCTATGCAGAGGTCTCCCGAGGGGTGATGGCGCTGTTTCGCGAGATCAGCCCACTGGTTGAGCCGTTAAGCCTGGACGAGGCCTTCATCGACGTCGGCGGGTCGTTGCGCAGGCTGGGGATGAGCCCGGCCGGGATCGGGGAGTGGATCCGCGGGCAGGTCTACGACACCTACCGGGTGAACTGTTCGGTGGGGGTGGCCCGGAGCAAGTTCCTGGCCAAGCTCGCCTCCGGACTGGCCAAGCCGGATGGGCTGCTGGTGGTGCCCGCCAACGGCACGCTGGAGTTCCTGCACCCCTTGCCGCTGTCGGCGTTGTGGGGAGTGGGCCGGCGCACCGCTGAGGCGTTGCATCGGTTGGGGTGCCGCACGGTGGCCGATGTCGCGGGCATTCCACCGCCCGCGCTGCGCCGCGCGGTGGGCGTCGCGTCCGCCCAGCACCTGCACGAGCTCGCCAACGGCCGCGACGAACGACCGGTGGTACCGGATGCACCGGAGAAGTCGGTAGGCGCGGAGCAGACATTCTCTCACGACGTGTCCGACCGGGCGGTGCTGCGCCGCGAGCTACTGCGGCTGGCCGAGCGCACCACGGCCGTGCTGCGTGGCCGCACCCTGTGCGGGCGGACGATTGCGCTGAAGGTCCGTTACCCGGACTTCACCACCATCAGCCGCTCTCGAACCCTGGCGGGTCCGACCGACTCGGTGCAGGAGGTGTTCAGGGTGGCCGCTGAGCTACTGGAGAACCACCTGCCGCCCGGGGTGGCGGTCCGGCTGCTGGGGATACGGGTGGAACAGCTGGTCAGAGGCGTAGCGGCGGAGCAACTCGCCCTCGACGGTGACAACACCAACTGGCCGGACGCCGAACGGGCCGCGGATGCCGCGCGGTCGAGGTTCGGCAGCGCAGCCGTGCGTCTGGCGACTCTGTTGGACGCCCCGGAGCGGTCCGACCGGGGTGCTAGCCGGTCGTCGCCTGAAAGGAGTGAGCAGATCGGCTAGTCCGCGCCGCCGTGGACTCGTATCCTCGACGATAGGAGCCCACGGTGGGCGCCCGGCAACCCCAGGTACTACCGTCAGACTGGCTACCATCGTCCGCCGTCGAAAATCGGAGTGCCGGAGGAGGAGCGATGCCACTCTCCGAGCACGAGCAGCGTCTGCTCGACCAGATCGAGCGCGCGCTCTATGCAGAGGACCCCAAGTTCGCGTCGAACGTCCGGGGTGCCCGGATG
>JALZDN010000093.1 GCA_030862525.1 Actinomycetota bacterium
GGCCATGACCAGCCACCGTATTAGCAACCGTGACCGCCTCTTGACGCCTGCCCGAGGGGTCAATTAAGGCGACCGCGAGGGTGTCTTTGTGGGTGTCCATGCCGCCGAACAACAATGCACGCTCCTCGGGCGAGACGGGCCGGAGTCCGACGTGTCGTGGTGCTCTCCTCGGCCACGGCTGGCATCGAAGGCGAATCGGGAGGGGCGACACACCGGGCGATGGAACTCGCCGTCGAGGCCTCGGGCCTCGAGTGGACTCATGTGCGCCGGGAATGTTCGCGGCCAACCTCCTCGATTGGGCAGAGCAGATCCGCACCGAGGGGGTGGTGCGCGAGCCCTACGCGGAGGCGCGCCAGGCGCCCGTGCACGAAGTCGACATCGCCGCTGTGGCTGCGGCTGCGCTGCTGTCCGACGAGCACGTCGCAGCGATCTACACGCTGACCGGTCCCGAGTCGCTCACCAAGCCAGAACAAGCTGCGGCGATCGGCGCCGGCCTCGGCAAGGACGTGCGATTCGAGGAAAGCACTCCCGACCAGTGGCGGGTCAGCGCCTACATGCCCGAGCACGCCATCGAGTGGCTGTTGTCCTACTGGTGGGCGGTGGCGCAGGCACCGGAGAACGTTCTTCCCACCGTCGAGATCGTTACTGGTCGACCCGCGCACTCTCTCACGCAGTGGGCACGAGACCACGCTGAGGCCTTTGCTGAGGTGCCGACGCGCACTCTGCTGATCATCCACCGGCGAGGACCGGCCGTGGCCTTCAACCATGAGATGCCAGGTTATTGCTCGATGGCCCCGCCCACGGCTTGCAGGTGATCGCGGAAACTCAGGGAAGGCGTCTGTTGGCGTTGAGCACGGTAGGTGTCAAACTGCACCTGACTGCGCAGGGAGACACCTGCACGGATCCGTTCGGCTTGGCGTCGCTCGGTGTCGCGGATCGTCTCCGCAAACGTGAAGATGTCCTCAGCGTGACTGGCTGGCACAAAGAGCACGCCATCGTCATCGCCCAGGACCGAATCCTCACCACTCACCATCCAATCTCCCACAGTGGCGGACCCCAACGCATCTTGGGGACGGACATCGAGGCGTTGAGGGCCGGTGGGTGTCGCTCCCAGGCTGAAGACCGGCAACCCAATCGCTCGTATGTCAGCTGTGTCGCGATGCAGCCCCCAGACCACGATTCCCTCCAGTCCAGCAGCCTGAGTCTCTAGAACCACGAGATCACCGATGCAACTTTCATCGAGCCGTCCGCCATTGTCGACCACCAGCACGTCGCCAGGTGCAGCCGCTTCCAGCGCCTCCAGAAAAATATCGACGCTGCCGACATGTCGAGCGGGAGACGCACGCCCAGCTACGCGGCTACCAGAAACCACAGCCTGCACAAGCGCAGGCGCACAGCGCACCGGGAACTGAGCGCGAATGCATGCATCCGCCAGATGGGCAGTAGTCAGTGTCGCAAACCGCCGCCGAAGCTCTTTTTGATCCATACTTTGTTTCCTTTCACTCAAGCGCTTGGGTGTTGTCGGGGTCGAGGATCTATGTGAACCAAACACATCCACGTCGCGGTATCCGGCCGCGCGATAGAGCCCCGATCGCTTCGGCCAGCACGCGGTGGGTCACGAGCCGAAAGAGTGCGAACACCGTGGGCCACCCGAGACTCGAGTTCGGCGAGGACCGCCGGGACCAGCCCCGCCTCGCGCGGCTACCACAGCCTCGTAACGTTACGAGGGCGAATGGCGACACAATGTGTTGAGAGCCCCAGCGCAGGACCCCCGACTCTGTGCTGGGGCTCTTTGACGAAGCCGATGGCGAGCGCTTGGCGGCTTCGGCGACTGTGTCGGTCTCCCCCGCCACCGACAGCGCCACGCAGACGAGTGCCCACGACGTCGCCCCCCGGTCAATGCCCGTGATCGTCTGCTAGGCGCGGGCTGTGGCTGGACCTACAGTCGCCCTTATCGACCGAGAGGACATCCCATGCTCGACCCCGACATCGACCCAGACATCACCGGACACAGGATCACTGACGCGACCATGCTCACACCTGACGCCAGCACTCAGGAAGACCAGTGGTTCTCCTGCGAGTGGCTCAACGCCCATCCGCCGCAGAACGCGCCCACGCTGTATACCGAGCCACCCTTGTCCGCATGCGGTCGGCACCCGACCGACTGGGGTACCCAAGCATCCCGACGCTGAGCAGCAGGACTCATCGATCGTGGCGCAACAGGGTCCGCGATGCGGGGTGGCCGGCTGGGATCGAACGGAGCCTGACGCAACCATGGACATCCACCATGGGCGCTTGCGCCGCGCGAACGCGACCCGCCATCATCAGCCGCTCTGGCCGCCTGGGCCCTCCACCTTGAGGTCGCTCTCCTTTAGCTCCGAAGAGGGGACTGGCACCGAGACGACCGGCGTCGACTCGACCTGGTCGAACTCTTGCAGACGCTCCTGGTACTCGGCTGTCACGCCCTCTTGCGCTGCTTCCGCGTCAAAACCGGCTGTCTCGTCGTCGCCGTCGGCCGTCGTCTCGTCAGTCGCAGCCTCGGGATTGAGTTCGGTGTCCTGTTGAGTGGCTTCAGGCTCAGTCATCAGCTCGGTCCTTTCTCGTGTTCGTCGTCCGTCTACTTAGTACCCACCGCAGAGGATCAGGAAACGTATGGGACTCCGCGCGTGACAACGCAGGTAACAGACCAGCGCGGCGGCCGCTTCGCTGCTCAAGGTCAAGCCCAGCCCTTCCGCTGGGTGATACCTTCGTCACGCAGCGGAACGTTCTCGGTCCCCGGGCGCAGGTGATTTTCAAGCCAAGCAACGTGAGCCAGCCTCCATGGGCCACCTCGGCCGCGGGCCTCATCGTCGCGGCTACCGATGACACCGATCGTCCTAGCAGGCAGGAGCCAGGTATGGCACGCGTCGGATTGTTGACCTTCTCCGACGGACGCGACTTCGTCCACGCCGACATCAAGACGTTCACGGTCGACGTCGAGGACCGCATCGCCCAGGCGCTCGAACAGGCCGGGCACCAGGTCATCCGCGCGACAGAGCCGATCTGGACCAACACGCTGGCCACCGCCGAGGCGCGCCGGGTCGCTGACGCGCGGCCGGACCTCACCATCTTCAACTATCCGGTGTGGGCCTTTCCGCACTTCTCGATGCTCGCCGCAGCGGCGACCCCCGGTCCGCTGCTGCTGTTCTCCAACATCGACCCGCAGTTTCCCGGAATGGTCGGCATGCTGGCGGCCGGCGGGGGGCTGGACCAGATCGGCCGGCAACACACTCGGGTGTGGGGCGACGTGACCGACTCGACCGTGCGGGACCGCGTCCTGAAAACTGTTCGCGCGGCGGCGGCAGTGTCCATGCTTTCGGGCAGCACCTTCGGCCGGTTCGGCGGCCGCCCGATGGGCATGTACACCGCGGTGGCGGACACCGATCAGTGGATGAGCACGTTCGGGGTGGACGTCGAGGAGATCGACCAGTGGGAGATCGTGCGGCGCTCAGCCGCCGTCGAGCAGTCACGGGTGACCGCCGGCCGGGAATGGCTGGAGCGCCACGCCGCCGGGGTGCACTACGACGGCAAGCAGCTGACGCAGGAGCTGCTCGAACGTCAAATCCGCTCCTACCACGCGGTGCGGGAGCTGATCGACGAGTGGAACCTCGACTTCTGCGGGATCAAGGGCCAGCCGGAGCTGACCACGCACTTCACCACGATGGACGTCACCGAGGCGTTCCTCAACGACCCCTACGACTGGGAGGGCCCCAAGCAGCCCCATGTCTGCGCCACCGAGTCCGACATGGACGGTGCTCTCACCATGCAGCTGCTCAAGGGTCTCAGCGGCACGCCGGTGCTCTTCGCCGACGTGCGGCACTACCACGCCGACCGCGACATCTGGGACCTGTGCAACTCCGGGCAACACGCCACCTGGTACGCCGCGCGAAGTGACGACCCGGCAGAGAACCTGCGCACGGTGCACTTCTACCCCGAGATCTTCTACTTCCCCGCCGGTGGCGCCTCGGTGTCGTTTTTCGCCGCCCCCGGGCCCGCCACCTTCGCCCGGCTGACCCGGATCGAGGGCCGGTACCGGATGCACGTCGCCCGCGGTGCGTTCGAGTCCTACGACGACGCGACCAACGAGGCGCTGGCTCGGCAGTCGACGTTCGAGTGGCCGCACGCGTTCACTCGGCTGGAGGCCGAGGCCGACGAGTTCCTGTCCAGCTTCGGGGCCAACCACATCCACGCCGTGCCCGGCGAGCACGTGGCCGAGCTGCGCGCGGTGTGCCGCATGCTCGACATCGAGTGGGCCGGGCTGGGCGGAGCCCGGTGAGTGCCCAGTGAGTTCGCTGCTGCTCGGCGTCGATATCGGCACTGCCAGCTCCAAAGGCGTGCTGATGCACGCCGACGGTACCGTCGTCGCGACCGCGACCCGAGCCCACGAGGTGTCGATGCCACACCCCGGCTGGGTGGAGCACGACGCGCAGGTGGTGTGGTGGGCGGACTTCACGGCGATCAGCAAGGAGCTGACCGCGACGGTGCCCGAACCGGTCGCCGCGGTCGGTGTCAGTGGCATCGGCCCGTGCCTGCTACCGGTGGACAGCGAAGATCGGCCACTGCGGCCGGCGATCCTGTACGGCGTGGACACCCGCGCCCGGGTCGAGATTGATGAGCTGACCCAGGCGTTGGGCAGGCAGACCATCCTGGACCGCTGCGGGTCGGTGCTCACCTCCCAAGCGGTCGGACCCAAGCTGGCGTGGTTGCGCGCGAACGAACCGGACACCTGGGTCGCCACCCGCCGTTTCCTGATGGCCAGCAGCTTCGTCGTGCGCCGGCTCACCGGCAGCTACATCCTCGACCACCACTCGGCAAGCCAGTGCACCCCGATGTACGACCCGGTCGAGCACCGCTGGATCGGGGAATGGACCGAGCTGATCGCCCCCGGACTTGAGCTGCCGCAGCTGTACTGGCCCTCGGATGTGGTCGGAGAGGTGCAGACCACCGCCGCCGAGCAGACCGGTATCCCGGCGGGTACGCCGGTGATCGCGGGCACGATCGATGCTTGGGCGGAGGCCACCAGCGTCGGCGTCACGGCGCCTGGCGACGTCATGCTGATGTACGGCACGACCATGTTCCTGGTCGAGGTACTCGACCGTCCGCGTCGCAGCCCGGAACTGTGGGGCACCGTGGGCACGTTTCCTGGCACCCATAACTTCGCTGCCGGAATGGCGACCTCGGGCGCGATCACCGATTGGATCCGCAAGCTGACCGGGGAAACGTCGTTCGACCCGCTCGTCGCGGAAGCCCAGCAGTCGCCGCCCGGTTCACACGGCCTGCTCATGTTGCCGTACTTCGCCGGCGAGCGGACGCCGCTGTTCGACCCGGACGCCCGTGGCGTGTTGGCGGGGCTGACCCTGCGGCACAACCGGGGGGACATCTACCGGGCGGCCTTGGAGGCCACGGCTTACGGGGTACGGCACAACCTGCAGGCGATGCGTGATGCCGGTGGCTGCAACCACCGCCTGGTCGCGGTGGGCGGCGGCACCAAAGGTGGGCTGTGGACGCAGATCGTGTCCGACGTCCTGGACGCCCCGCAGCAGCTGCCGCGCCAGACGATGGGCGCATGCCTGGGCGACGCGCTGCTGGCCGCCATCGGGATCGGCGAGTCACCCGACATAACCCAGTGGAACCCCATCGCGGCCACGATCGAGCCGCAGCCGGAGCCCGCTGCCGCCTACGAGCGCTTCTACGCCCTGTACCGGGAGCTGTACCCGAACACCCGTGAGATCGCCCACGCGCTGGCCCGAGAACAGCGCATGATCTCCCCACGTAACGGAGGTAGCTGATGGTCACATCCTCGTTCCGGTCCCGCGTGACCACGCGACGGGTGTATGCGCTGGGCGCGCTGGCAGCGTTGCTGTTCGGCTACGACAACGGCATCATCGGCGCCGCGCTCTTGTTCATCCCGCAGGAACTGCCTCTCACGCCCTTACAGACGGGCGCCGTGGTCAGTGCCACGGTGCTCGGGGCAATGGTGGGCGCACTGGGCAGCGGTCCCGCGGCTGATCGTCAAGGACGGCAGCGGGTACTGCTCGTTGCCGGGGTGGTGTTCACCGTCGGAGCCCTGGGTACCGGCCTGGCTCCGACCGTCAACGGGCTGGTGCTGTTCCGTTTTATCCTGGGATTGGCCATCGGTATCGCGTCGGTGACCGTGCCGCTGTACCTGGCCGAGATGGCACCTGCCCGGGACCGCGGCACGATCACCTCCCTGAACCAGTATCTGATCATCGTAGGGACGGCCCTGTCCGCGGCCATCGGCTACGCACTGGCCTTCACCGGCTCATGGCGGTGGATGCTGCTCATCGGCGTGTTCCCCGCGGTCGTGCTGATGGTGGGGATGTTCACCATGCCCGACACCCCCCGATCGCTGGTCCGGCGTGGACATCCCGAACAGGCCCGTGATGTCCTGGTCGGCTTGCGCGGCGACCCCGACCTCGCTGATCGGGAGCTCACCGAGATCACGACGCTCGAACAGCAGCAGCGCGACACGCGCACCGGCGCGCGGCTGTCCGCGCCCTGGGTGCGCCGGTTGCTGCTGCTGGGCGCCCTGCTGGCCATCTTCCAGCAGATCACCGGGATCAACGCGATCGTGTACTACGCACCGACCATCCTCACCGGCTTCGGGGTGTCCGAGACCACCGCATTGCTGTTCGGTTTCCTCAACGGACTGGTGAACATCGGCACCATCGCGCTGGTCGTCCGATCCAAGGTCGTGGATCGGCGAGGCCGCAAACCCGTCCTGCTGGCCGGTCTGGTGGGCATGTCGGCCAGCTTGTTCGCCGTCGGTGCGGCAGTGCTGATCCTCCCGGTCGACTCGACCGCGCTGTTCGCCATCGCGGCAGCGGCGTTCGTGGTGTTCACCAACACCTTCTCGGCGACCTGGGGCCCGGTGTTGTGGGTGATGCTGGCCGAGATCTTCCCCCTCGCCATCCGGGGCGTGGCGATGGCCATCGCCACCCTGTTCAACTGGCTAGCCGCCTTCGTCATTTCACTGACGTTCCCGAGTTTCGTCGCATTCGCGGGCATCGGTAGCGCCTTCATCGTCTTTGCCCTGATCGGCGTCGTGCTTTTCCCGGTCGTGTGGTGGATGGTGCCGGAAACCAAGCAGCGCAGCCTGGAATCGCTGGAAGCGGCGTTTCGCCACGGCATAACCAGCAAGCAAACCGCCGCAGGCACCGGAGGCACGATATGACCGTCAACTACGGCCCGTACGGGTCAAGCCTGCGAGACCTGCCCCGGCTACGCAGCACCCGCCGGCGTCGCGCGTCCAGCTGGGACCGCACGGGCGGTAACGACGACCGCATCACTCTGGAGCCTGGGCAGACCACCACCCTCGCCGACATCGAGGGTGCCGGCACCATCAACCACATCTGGGTGACCGTCGCCAACGAACGGATGCTGCGCAATCCGTGGATGCGTCAGCCCGACTACCTCCGAAGGCTCGTGCTCCGCGCCTACTGGGACGGCGAGGCGCACCCCAGCATTGCCGTACCCCTCGGTGACTTTTTCGGGATCGGGCACGGCCGCACCACCAACTTCGTCTCTGCCCCGCTGCAGATGAGCCCGGAAGACGGCAAGGGATTCAACTGCTTTTTCCACATGCCGTTCGGTGCGGGCGCCCGACTGGAGATCACCAGCGAGCTGACCGACGAGCGGGTGTTCTTCTATTACTACATCGACTACGAGGAGATCGACGAGCTCGAAGAGGGCATTGGACGTTTCCACGCCCAGTGGCGGCGCAACGATCCCTGCGCGGGAACGCCGCAAGCATCGGAGAGCAACGCAGACTTCCTGCTCACCGGAACAAATCTCGACGGGAAAGCCAACTACACCATCCTGGACGCGACTGGCCGTGGGCACTACGTCGGTTGCGTGCTCAACATCCACAACCTCCGCGATACCAACGAGTGGAACTGGTACGGCGAGGGTGACGACATGATTTTCATCGACGGCGACCAGTGGCCACCGACGCTTCACGGCACCGGCACCGAAGACTATTTCAACACCGCATGGTGCCCGACACAGACCTACCACGCGCCGTATCACGGCATCACACTGCCCGGGGGCGACAACTGGAGCGGACAAATCAGCCTGTACCGCTTCCACATCGAAGATCCCATGCCATTCGAACGATCAATCCGGGTCAGCATCGAACACGGCCATGCGAACAAACGCAGCGACGACTACTCCTCGGTGGCCTACTGGTATCAAGCCGAGCCGCACAAGCCGTTCGATCTGGAGCCCGCGGAGGGGCGCGTTCCGCGAACCCGATGACCGCGGGCCGCACCACTCACCCTGCCGGCGTCCAGCACAGCTCGAGCTGGATGTTGTCGGGATCGCGCAGCACGATGACGGAGAACTGGATACCCTGCTCCTCGACGTCCACCACGGGCGTGAACGTGACACCAAGCGACTCCAGCCGAGCCTGCCACGTGTCCAGGTCCTCACGGCGGGGCACCGACCAGCCGATGTGGTCCAGGCCGGTGCGGGTCTCGGAGAATCGCTCACCGGAGTTGGCATCGTGCCGGTGCACGGCAAGGATCACCTGCGACCGAGGCTCGATGAGCAGGACCGCGTAGCCCCCGGGGTGTGGAGCCTCCATGAACTTGGTGAATCCGAACACCTGCTCGTACCAGGCGATGCTGGCATCCAAATCAGTGACAGTGATCGCGGCGTGATGGGTGGCGGCAAGTTCCGGAATCGCGGACATGGCAGTGCTCCTTTTAGGCGAGTGCGGCGCGCAGCCGCTGGTCGTAGTAATCAGCGAGGGAATGCAGGACGGCGGTGCCACCCCCGGCATAGGACGAACCGTGCATGATCGCAAGGGTGTGCGGGTTGAGGTCGGCGAGGCGGCGCAGGGCCGGGGCGGTGTGCGGGCCCAACGAGGTGGAGCCGAGGGCTTCGTCCGCTGCAATCGCGTCTTCCAGGATGTCGCTTTCCGCCACCGCTGACCCGTCGCCGACCTGGCTCAGCACATCGCCGCAGAGCAGCGTGCGGGTCGTCTCCTCGAAGAGCACTCGGGAGTCCCAGCCATGGGGGGTGTGCGGCGTGTCGAGGTGACGGACCCGCTTGCCACCGAAGTCGATCACCTCACCCTCGGTGAGCGCCCGCGGCGCCCGATCGGCCAGGTCGTTGATCGACACTTCGCAGCCCAGCGCGCCGTGGGCGACCTGGGCGTGCGGGGCGGCCACCAGCCACTGGTTCATCGACCCGGACTCGTCGGACTCCAGGTGCGCGAACCCGATCCACCGCAGCCGTTCAAGCGGCACGATTCGGGGACTTTCCCACGCCCGCCTCCCCGCGCAAGAGCACGGTGCCGCCCGCGCCATGAGCAGCCGTCCCGACCGCCTTGCGCACGATGCCAGTTCGAGATCCCGCCCCAACAGCATCGGGCAACGCATGCCGTCAGTATCACCATGGCGAGGCGATACGTCAGGACCCGATTGGGCTGCGCCGCAGCTGGTCTCGGATCGCCTGCAAGGGAAGCGGGATGGATCAGCGCACCGACCAGTGACCGGAGTTCACAGAGGTGTCGGCCAACTCGAAACTCGTCGCGTACGGCACGAAGTTCACCTCCCGGTTCACCGCATACAGCACCTGGGGCGCCACGAGGAACAGCGCGAGGGACTGCCGGGTGACGTACCGGTCGATCCGGTTGGCCGCAAGCACCTGCTTCACCTGTGACGTCTGCGCCACCAGGTAGGCGAACAACCGCTCGAACCGCGGGTCCACCGGCCCGGCGCGGAACTCCCCCGACCGGCCCGCAAACGCCCGGTGCAGCTCCAGCGGCGGCACGTCCGCGGTCTGCGAGCCCTGCTCGAGGAGCAACACGTCCCAGTCCCGCGGCTGCTTCGCCGCAAGCCGCCGGCGCGCCTCGCGCTGCTGCTCACCCCGAAGCACCAACACCTCGACCTTCAGGTCAAGCGCGGTGTGCAGCTGCTCGGCCACCAAATGCGCGACGTCTTCCCAGGCGTCCATCGTGGCCAGCCGCAGTGGCCGTGCCGTGCCACCGGCGGCGCGCCAGAGCCGGGCGGCCTTGTCCGGGTCGTGCGGGTAGGGCCGTAAGCGATCCGGAGCGCGGTGCAGCGCGGTCAGTGACGTGGGTGGCGTCAGCCCGGCCAGCGGCCGAGCCCACCCACCGAACACGTCCCGGATCAGGCCATCCCGATCGATGGCGAGATTCAGCGCGCGTCGGGCTCGTAGGTCGTGCAGCGGCAGGCCCGCTGCCTCCCGGTCGATCACTCCGGCCAGCGCGCGCACCGCGTCCACCGCAACGAGCTGTGCATGCCGGGAGCGGAACACCCGCTCGGCGGCCGACGGCGGTACCTCGGTGACGATGTCGACCTCGCCTACCGTGTCGCAGACCAGGTCGATCGCCTGCTCCCGGGTCATTTCGTTGCGGAACTCCACCTCCTGCAGGCGCGGCCCGCGCAGCCGGTCCCAATAGTGCGGATTCGCCCGCAGCCGCACCGTTGGTGATCGATCCTCGGTCTGTAGCCAGATACAGTCATTGCCGTCGGTGATCACTGACTCGGTGTGTATCAGTGAACGACCCTCGACGAGGGTGAACGGTCCGGAGGCCCACGGCCCCGGTGCGTCGATAATTCACCAATGGCCTTCGCCGGACCGGTCGCGGGCGTATCCGAAGCCGAGATCGCGCCAGAATCGCTCGCTCATCACGTGGGTCGCGCGTAGCTTGCCCAGCGTGAGACCGTCGACCTCCGGCAGGTGCAGTCGCACCGTGCGATCGTCGATTACTTCGGCGCGAGTCCGCCGGTCGATGTTGAAGTGCGTGCCCGGTGGATGCGGGGACGCCCAGCGGATCTGCTCATCGAATGCCTGACGCACCGAGTCGGCGTCAAGCCGGGTGCCGTCAGCGAACCGCTCACCGTCGCGCACCGTGATCTCGAGCGTCCGATCGTCCCGCCAGCGGTAGCGGCTCATCGCGGCTGGCCGAACCTTGCCCCCCTTGGTGACCCGGACCGCCTCCTCGACGGTGTTGTACGTGATGTACAGCCAGTTCAGCGGGTTGGGGTCGACGACGCGGACAGTGCCGCGGGGCTCGCTTCGGACCCGACCGACCAGGTGCTGCAGCGTGCTCATAACTGAGCTGTACCCATCCAGGCGTCCCGGCACGCGTGAGTGGGGAAGATCGCAGACGGCGCGCCCGAGAGCGTCGTGAGCCACGTCCGCGATTCTGTCCACCAATCAATTATCTATGTTACGGATAACTACGAGTGATTCGGCCGAGACTGACAGCGATTACCTTCCATAGTCGGAGGCGGATAACGAAGAAATGGTAACGCCGCGGTGTTCGTGGTCGATGACAGCCGTAGGACGGCATCGGCGAAGGGCTGGGCCCAGGTCGCGATCGGCGTGTGATGGCAAAGCATCGATCGAGGAGGGGCCGGACTGTGAAGAGCATGGACGCGCTGTTGTGGGAGCGCGAACTAGCTGAACACATGAGCCGGCACGCCGACCTTCAACACTTGCCACCCCCGGCATTTCCCCGACGACGGTCACGACTTTCACGACGCTTACAACGATTACAAGTGAGCGATCTGCTCGCGCTAATGACGTGGGTTCTCGTGCTGATCTCTGTGACCGCCGTCGCCGGTTGGTGGATCGGCTGGTATCTCATCTGATTCGGTACGGCCGTGCCGGTGAAATCGTGAGGACTCAGGAACCCGCCGGGACCCGTCCGAGTTCGGGGAAGGGGGTGACGAGGCCGTTGCGGATCACCTGCACTGTCTGCCGGCGGCGGCGGATGAGCTGCCCGATCGCCAACGCGACATAAACCGCGGACAGCACGAGGATCACAGCCTGGTTCACCGACTGCGACGCTGTGATGCTCACGAAGAACTGCACGCTGAAAAGCGACAGCAGGCCCACCGCGCCGTACACCGTCAGGCTCAGATTCACCAGGATTGCCACCGCGAACAGTGACTGCGCGGCAGTGAGCAGCAGCTCCAAGCGCTGCTGGGAGTCGATCGGCAGGCCGTCGGTGGTTCCCGCGGACAGCGCGAACACCACCGGGATGGTGCCGACGAGCAACGTCCACTGGTTGACCTTGCTGGACAGCAGGGTACCCAGCGAGTTGGATGCCATCAGCCGCACGGCGTACAGGCACGCCACGATCAGCTCGGGAGACTCGCTGGCCAGCGGCGCCACCCACTGCACGAGCAGGAACTGCTCGACGCCCAATTGCGCCCCGGTGGACACCAGCCCTTCGGAGAAGTGCTCAGCGGTCGCCAGGATCATCAGCCCCGCCACGGCGAAGAACGTGATGACGAGCGTGCGGCGGCGCCAGCGGGCCTGCTCGCCGACCCACGCGGCCACCCCGACCAGATGCGGTTTCTCCGACGGTGCCTTGGACAGCCGCCAGGCGTAGAGCGCAAAGATCGTGACCAGCACGCCGGCGTCGACCAGGGTGAGGGTGCTACGCAGCGGCAAGGTCAGCGAGTACAGCGTGGCGATGCCGAGAAAGACGACCTCAGCCGACATCGTGGGAGCGAGCCGCACCTCACCGGGCAGGGTGTCGTCGTCTGGAGCGCCACCGGCCCTCCGGTTACGCAGTGCCGCCCAGGTCGCGACGAGAACCACCAGCGGCCAGCCCACACCGACCAGCACTCGATTGGCACCGGTCATGTTCGCCAGGGCGAGCGAGCACGGGTTGGCGCCGCCCTCGACGGGCACGCACGCTCCTGCCTCCCCGTATATCTGCCCGGCCTGGTAGGTGAAAACGAAGTCGACCGCGTACTCCGGCAGCACCGCCAGTAACGCCAGCACGGCCAGCGCCAACCCGGCGCTGATATCGACCTGCGCAGCCTCGGCGGCCCAGGAGAGCACGAACGCGGCACCCACGATCGCTATGCCGAAGACCACCGAGGCCACCACCGGTGACATCTCAGGGTGCGGCAGGCCCAGATAGTCGGCGGCGCCGAGGTACGCCCCGGGAAGGCTCACCAGCATTGCGAGGACCAGCTGCAGCGGTGGCCGCGCGTACTCCGATGCTGCTGCCGTCACACGCTTAGAGTTACACGGATTGCCGCTCGGTCAAACTTGTGGTGTGAGCCTTCCGTTTCAGCCTTCCCTCTTCGGCGCTGGTGATCCAGTGCCTGACGAGTCGTTCAGCACGCTGCGCCGCTGTCAGCTCGATGACGAGTCCTGGGTCGACGTGGCTCCGGCTTGGTTGTCCGGCGCGGACACGCTGTTCGAGGAGCTGGCCGGCTCGGCGCCGTGGGCGCAACGGGAACGCTGGATGCACGGCCAGCGCATCGCCGAGCCGCGGCTGACCTGCGGCTGGGCCGTTGGCGAGTCGCCGCCGCCGCTGGATGATCTGGCCGCCCTTCTCTCGCAGCGCTACGGGGTTGCGCTCGACTCGATCTGGGCCAACTACTACCGCGACGGCCGGGATTCGGTGGCCTGGCACGGTGATCGAGTGCGCCTTTCGCTGCAGCGCCCGCTGGTCGCCATCGTGTCGTTGGGTAGTCCCCGGCGTTTCGGGCTGCGACCGCGCGGTGGCGGTGCCGGCCGATGGTTCACCCTCGACGGTGGTGACCTGCTCGTGATGGGGGGCCGCAGCCAGCACGATTGGGAGCACACCGTGTCGAAGGCTGCCCGCGGTGGACCGAGGATCAGCGTCACGTACCGGCACAGTCGTTAGTCCGTCGCGCGACCCTGCCGGCCCCACGCTGAGATGAGGGGCGGCGTGGTGATGTCGAGCTGTCCGCGGCGTCTCATGCGGCGCGATCTGATGTGGCGCAGCGGGCATGGCGGGCTGACACACTGGGACAATGAGCGCGCCCCGTACCCGTCTGCTGGTGGCTGGGCTGTTGCTCGTCACGCTGATCGTCGCAGCGCTGGTGCTGCCGATGCCCACTGCACTGCAGATGCGGGATTGGGCACAGTCGGTCGGCATCGCCGCACCGATGTTGTTCCTGCTCGGGCAGACCGTGGTGACGATCGCACCGATCCCCCGCACCGTGTTCACCCTCGCCGCAGGATTGCTGTTCGGTCCCGCGCTGGGAGTGGCGTTGTCACTGTTGGGAACCACGTTGTCTGCGGCACTGGCCTTCGTCGTGGTCCGTCGGGTAGGGCGCAATCTGGTGGAACCGCACCTTGATCGTGGGCTGCTGCGTGCGATCGACGCGCGACTTCGCCGTCGTGGCTGGCTCGCCGTGGCGTCGCTGCGGTTGATTCCGGCGGTACCGTTCTCGGTGCTCAACTATTGCAGCGCGGTGTCGTCCATCCGGTTTCGCGACTACCTCGTGGGGACCGTGGGCGTCATCCCCGGCTCGGTTGCGCTCGTCGTGCTCGGTGACGCCCTGACCGGCACCACATCACCGGCGTTGCTTGCGGTGTCACTGGGAGGCGCGGCCATCGGGGTGATCGGTCTGATCGTGCAGGCGCGCAGCGCGACTTTGGATCCCCCGACTCTGGAGCCCCCAGTGACGGTGCCCAAGTAGCGTGATGTCAATGAGTTCCGCCGACCGTGAGCAAGCCGTCGTCGACACCGTCCCCACCGAGCTGTTCATCCACGGCCGGTGGCAACCTGCCAGCAGCGGGAAGACCTTCGATGTCGAGGACCCGTCCACCGGCAAGGTGCTGCGCGCAGTCGCCGACGCCACTCCCGAGGACGGGCTTGCCGCGCTGGACGCCGCGGTGGCTGCCCAGGCTCAGTGGGCGCAGCACCCGCCACGGGAGCGTGGCGAGATTCTCCGCCGCGCCTACGAGCTGATGATGCAGCGCCAGGACGACCTGGCGCTGCTGATGACCCTGGAAATGGGCAAGCCGCTGGCCGAGTCGCGGGCCGAGATCACCTACGCGGCCGAGTTCTTCCGCTGGTTCGCCGAGGAGGCCGTGCGGATCGACGGCGGGTTCGCCACCGCGCCCAACGGCTCGGGGAGAGTGCTGGTGATGCGCCAGCCGATTGGGCCAGCACTGCTGATCACCCCATGGAACTTTCCAGCCGCGATGGGCACCCGCAAGATCGGCCCTGCGGTGGCCGCAGGCTGCACGATGGTGCTCAAGCCGGCCAGCTTGACTCCGCTGTCCATGCTGGCGCTGGCCGACATCCTGGCCGAGTGCGGGCTGCCTGACGGGGTGCTCAACGTGGTGCCCACCGCCGGCTCGGGCCGGCTGATGGAACCGCTGATCCGGGACGGCCGGGCCCGCAAGCTGTCCTTCACCGGCTCCACCGAGGTGGGCCGCAAGCTGCTGGAGCAGTGTGCCGAGCAGGTCCTGCGGACCTCGATGGAGCTCGGCGGCAATGCGCCGTTCCTGGTCTTCGCCGACGCCGACCTTGATGCCGCGGTCCAGGGCGCGATGATCGCGAAGATGCGCAACATGGGCGAGGCCTGCACCGCTGCCAATCGCTTCTTCGTGCACGCCGACATCGTCGAGGAGTTCTCCCGCCGGCTGGCCGAGCAGATGGGTTCGCTGCGCATCGGTCGCGGCAGCGAGCAGGGCGTGCAGGTCGGACCACTGATCGAGGCCAAGGCACGGGACAAGGTGCAGCACCTGGTCGACGACGCGGTCGCCCGTGGTGCCCGGATGCTCGCCGGCGGCGGGCCGGTGGATGGTCCGGGTTACTTCTACCGCCCGACCGTGCTCGTCGACGTGGCGTCGGATGCCGAGATGGCCGGCACGGAGATCTTCGGACCGGTCGCGCCGATCACCCCGTTCACTGACGAGGAGGAGGTGCTGGTGACCGCCAACGGCACTCCCTTCGGCCTGGTCAGCTACGTCTACACCGAGGATCTGCGCCGCGCCCTGCGGGTCTGCGAGCGGCTTGAGACCGGCATGGTCGGGCTGAACCAGGGCCTGGTGTCCAACCCGGCGGCGCCCTTCGGCGGCGTCAAGCACTCCGGGCTGGGTCGCGAGGGCGGCTCGGTGGGCATTGAGGAATTCCTCGAGACCAAATACGTAGCCGTCGCCACCTGAGTGGCGGCCGGACCACTCCGGCACACTAAATCCGTCCATCGGCCTCGTCGACATCGGTGTAGCGCTCGGCACCGAGGTGCACCGCCGTTTCGGAGTGGAGGCGACGCGAGACCCGAGCGGGGTTGCCCACCGCGACGACGTTGGCCGGCAGGTCGCGCACCACCACGGCTCCAGCGCCGACCACGGTGTTTCGCCCGATGCTGACGCCTGGCAGCACGATGGCACCACCACCGAGCCAGACGTTGTCACCGATGGTGATCGGCTGAGCAGCCTCCCACTTGGTGCGTCGCGGCTCCGGCTCGACTGGATGAGTTGGCGTCAGCAGCTGCACGTTCGGACCGATCTGCACATCGTCCCCGATGACGATCTTTGCGACGTCCAGCGCTACCAGCCCGAAGTTGGCGAAGCACCTGGCGCCGATGGTGATATGCCTGCCGTAGTCCACGTAGAGCGGTGGCCGGATCTCGGTGCCTTCCCCGACCGAGCCGAGCAGCTCCCCCAGCAGGCGCCGCCGCTCGTTCCCGGCGCGTACGGAGGTGGCGTTATACGTGTCCATGAGGTCCAAGGCGCGCCTGCTCTGCTCCGAAAGCTCCGGGTCGTCGGCGATGTAGAGCTCACCAGCGAGCATCCGCGAGCGCATCGACCGGGCGTCCGGGGAGATCGGCGACGTCATAGCGATCACCGTACGCATCGCTGCGGGACCGCTGGCCCACATACGCATCCCGGCGATCCGCTATCCGCCATCTGCAGGCTTTCGCATAGCTCTAGCAGTAACCCAACTTATGCCTTTACTCTGACGAGTGACCCCCACTTGCGCGTCCCGAGGACGGCACGATGACTTCCGACACGGTTGCCATGCATATGAGCGATGGGATCGTCAACGCTCCGACCTCGGCGGTGCTCGGCCTCGTCGCGGCCGCAGGGCTCGGCTACTCGCTGGTGCGCGCCCGGGCCGGCCAAAGCGCAGACCTGGACAATCGCACCGCACCGATGGCGGGTCTGGTCGCGGCCTTCATCTTCGCCGTGCAAATGATCAACTTCCCGGTGCTGCCCGGAGTCAGCGGGCACCTCTTGGGCGGGGCGCTGGCCGCCATCCTGGTGGGTCCCTGGCTCGGCGCGCTGTGCGTCGGCATCGTCCTGGTGGTGCAGGCGCTGCTGTTCGCCGACGGTGGACTCACCGCACTGGGCGCCAACATCACGAACATGGCACTGATAGGCACCTGGATCGGCTTCGCGGTAGCCATAACCCTGCGCAGGCTGGCTACCCGCAGCCGCGGCGGGTTGGTCACCGTTGCCTTCGTCTCCGCCCTGGTGAACACGGTGATCGCATCCCTGGGATTCGTCGTGGAGTACGCGATCGGGGGCGCCGGTGGTTCCTCGCTGGGTACTGTCGCGGTGGCCATCCTCGGAGTACACGTCCTGATCGGCATCGGTGAGGGCATCATCACCGCGCTCACGGTCGGCGCTGTCGCCTCCACCCGCCCGGATCTCGTATATCTGCTGCGGCAGTCACCGGCAAGAACCGCAACTAGGGCTACTGCCGAGCGGAGTCCGTCATGACCGCCCCGCACCGCGGCCGTAGTTTCCCTCGGTTCTTCGTCTCCTTCGGCGTCATAGCGCTCCTGGTTGCCGGACTGCTGTCCTACCTGGCCTCGAGCAACCCCGACGGTCTCGATTCAGCGACCTTGAACGGCTGCGAGGTCACCGAGGTGAACGGCACCGAGCAACTCTCCGGGCAGTGCATCGCCCAGAACGCCCGCGATCACCACCTGGCCGGTGGCCCGCTTGCCGACTACACGCTGGGCGGTGATGATGGACTGACCGGCGTTGCCGGGGTCATCGGGGTGCTGGTGACCCTCGCCCTCGCTGGCGGCCTGTTCTGGCTGGCGCGCCCACGCCAGGGGCGCCGGGCCGACAACCGCTCGGCCGACAAGACCTGACGGCCGTGGGAACCGGCCACGCACATCCACTTTTCCTACCGGGCACGTCACCGGTGCACCGGCTGCCACCCCACGTCAAGGTGCTCGCCGCCTTCCTGTTCGTGTGCTGTGTGGTGGCTACGCCGCGGGAGGTGCTCTGGGCGTTCGGTGGGTACCTCCTCGTCCTGGCCGCGATGTGGACAGTGGCGGCGATCCCGCTGGGATGGATCGCGCGCCGTGCCCTCATCGAGGCACCGTTTCTGGTGCTCGCCGTGCTGCTGCCGTTCGCTGAGGGCGGGCAGCGGGTGCAGGTCGCGGGCGTGTCACTTTCGGTGGCGGGACTGCTGGCGGGCTGGAACATCGTGGCCAAGGGCACCCTCGGGATGCTCACCTCGCTGACCCTCGCTGCCACCACCTCGCCGCGCGATCTCCTGATCGGACTGCAACGCCTGCGAGTGCCCGGCACCATCACCACGATCGCCACCTTGATGCTGCGGTACTTGGAGGTGCTTGTCGGTGAAGCCCGCCGGATGCGGATCGCCCGGATCTCCCGGGGACACAACCCGCGGCTGCTGTGGCAGGCGGGCGCCACCGCACGCGGGGTGGGCAGCCTGTTCCTCCGTTCCTACGAGCGTGGCGAACGGGTACACATGGCGATGCTGGCCCGAGGCTGGAATGGCGCGATGCCGGTTCTGCAGGAACGGCCTACCGCACGCCGAGAATGGCTGGTCGGGTTCGCACCGGTGGCAGTGGCGGTCCTGCTCGTGTCCGGTGCCTGGTGGGGCGGGTGACCGTGCCCTCGTTGCAGGTCGCCGCGTTACAGGTCACCGAGCTGAGCTTCGCCTACCCCGACGGCCGCCGTGCCCTGAAGGACATCAACCTCACCGTGGCGCCCGGTGAACGGGTCGCGCTGCTGGGCCCCAACGGCGCCGGTAAGACCACCCTCGTCCTGCACCTCAACGGTGTTCTCCAGCCGACCTCCGGCACTGTGCAGGTAGGCGAACTACCCGTGATCAGACAGCACGTACGGGAAGTCCGCCGTCGAGTGGGGATCGTCTTTCAAGACCCCGACGACCAACTGTTCATGCCCACCGTCGCTGAGGACGTGGCGTTCGGACCGGCAAACTTCGGGCTGCGCGGCGTCGAGCTCGAAGCGCGGGTGCACGCCGCCCTGGCCGCCGTCGGGATGGGCGAGCACGCGCAACGCTCACCGCTGCATCTGTCCGGTGGGCAGCGCCGACGTGCTGCGCTGGCCACCGTCCTGTCCTGCGATCCGGAGATCCTGGTGCTCGACGAGCCGTCCTCGAACCTGGACCCGGTAGCTCGCCGGGAACTGGCCGAGGTATTGCTGGAGCTCGACCGGACGATGTTGATGGTGACTCACGACCTGCCCTACGCCCTGCAATTGTGCCCGCGAAGCGTGGTGCTCGACGGCGGCCGGGTGGTGGCAGACGCCCCGACCCGAGACCTGCTCGCCGATAGCGACCTGCTGAGCCGGCACCGCCTCGAATTACCGTTCGGCTTCAGCGTCGCCTGACCCCTCAGCCACCGTTGCGGTCGCGCTGCTGCGGTGCGGTGGTCTCAGCCGATTCCGAAGGTGGGGCCTCTTGCCCGGCAGACGATCCATCGGAATCGTCCCCGTCCACCCGGGCACTCAGGGACGTCAGCCCGACCTCCGGACCGGGCACCTCCCTGCGGGCCACCTCTTCAGCCGCCCGCAGCTCAGCGGCTATGCGCGGGTCTGCGGAGGTGTCGAACCACCCCGCGACGGCGTCGTCGTCGTCCTCGGGCCGGCTGGCAGACACGTGATCCCCGCTTGGTTCGAACCGGAACACCCCGTCGTCCCCCGGCGAGCCGAGCATTTTGCTGAATCCCTCGAGAGCCTTACCGAAGTCGCTGGGCACCAGCCAAACCTTGTTCGCGTCGCCTTGAGCCATCTGCGGCAGTGTCTGCAGGTACTGATAGGCCAGCAGCTCGGGGGTCGGCCGGCCCGCTTTGATCGCGGCGAACACCTTCTCGATCGCCTTGGCCTGGCCCTGAGCCTGCAGGTAGCGCGCTGCCCGTTCGCCCTGCGCGCGCAGGATGCGGGACTGGCGCTCGGCCTCGGCGGTGAGGATCGCGGCCTGCTTGGCACCCTCCGCGGAGAGGATCGCGGCCTGCTTTTGGCCCTCCGCAGTCTTGATCGCCGACTCGCGCTGCCCCTCTGCGGTGAGAATAGTGGCGCGCTTCTCCCGATCGGCGCGCATCTGCTTCTCCATCGAATCCTGAATGGACGGCGGCGGGTCGATCGCCTTGAGCTCAACCCGCCCGACCCGGATGCCCCACCGCCCGGTCGCCTCGTCGAGCACCTCCGACAGCTGGCCGTTGATGAAGTCCCGAGAGGTCAGGGTGTCCTCCAAGCTCATCCCACCCACCACGTTGCGCAGCGTGGTGGTGGCCAGCTGCTCGACCGCCCCGATGTAATCGGCGATCTCGTAGACCGCGTCCTTCGAATTGGTCACCTGGAAGTACACAACAGTGTCGATGGAGACAGTCAGGTTGTCCTTGGTGATCACCGGCTGCGGCGGGAAGGACACCACCCGCTCGCGCAGATCAATCCGAGCTCGGATCCGATCGATGAAGGGCACCAGAAAGTTCAAGCCGGGGGTGAACGTGGTGCGATAACGGCCAAGCCGCTCAACGACCGCCGCAGTGGCCTGCGGAATCACCACCACGGCCTTGAGGACGGTGACGACGATAGCCAGCACGATGGCGGCGAGTACCACGAAGAGGGCAATACTCATTAAGGCTCTCCCATAACAACGGCGGTGGCACCGGAGATCTTCATAACCGTCACTTCCTGTCCGGGCTCTAGTACCTCGGTCTCGTAGAAAGCGCGGGCCGACCACAGCTCGCCGTTCAGTTTGACCTTGCCACTTTGGGCATCGGTCCTGCTGACGACGACCGCCTTATTGCCGACCAAGGCTTCGGCGTTCGTCGGCACAAGGGCGCTGTGCAGCCGGCGCTTGAGCATCGGTCTGGCAACGGTGATCAAGGCCAGCGAGGCGCCGGCGAAGGCGGCAACCTCCACCAAGAGCGACGCGCCCAACGCCGCGGACCCGGCAGCAACCAGCGCCCCGACCCCCAGCATGATCAGCACGAAGTCACTCGACAGCACTTCTGCAGCGATCAGCAGCAGTCCGGCAACCAGCCACACGACAGCGGCCATGTGTCCATAGTGGCAGATCTGGGAGCGGGATTCTGCGGTGATCGTCACTGGTTCACTGGGGGCTAGCGGTGACGAAGTCGATGAGCTGCTCGACGGCGCCCAGCAGATCCGGCTCGAGATCACGAAAGCCCCGCACAGCACCGAGTACTCGACACCAACCCTGCGCAGCGTCTGCGATCCCGCTTCGATCCACCCAGCCCAGTGCCTGACACACACCCTGCTTCCAGGGCACGCCGCGCGGCACGTCCGGCCAGCCAGCGATGCCCAGTGCGGTGGGCCGCACGGCCTGCCAAATGTCGACGTAGGGGTGCCCGGCCACCAAGACGTGCGCTGAACGCACCGTCTGCACCAGGCGGGTTTCCTTGCTGCCGGCGACCAGGTGATCGACCAGCACGCCAAGCCGCCGATGTGGCGCAGGGCCGAACTCCGCTATCCGCTCCGGCAGACCGTCCACGCCGTCGAGCGGCTGCACGACCACGCCGTCCACCCGCAGATCGTGGCCCCAGACCCGTTCCACGAGCTCGGCGTCGTGCCGGCCCTCCACCCAGATCCGGCTGGCCCGTGCGGTCCGGGCCCGCAGTCCGACCACCCGCACCGAGCCGGACGCCGACCGGGTCGGTCCAGTCGCGGCCGGTTGCATCCGGCGAACCAGCGTGACCGGATCACCGTCGATCAGAAACGCCGCACGCCGCAGCGGGAAAGTCCGCACCCGCCCCTGAGCGTCCTCCAAAGCTACTGTGTCGCGCTCGCAGCCCAATACCGCACCGCAGAACCCGCTTGCGGCGTCCTCCACCACCAGGCCGACTTCAACCGTCAGTTGCGGCACCTCGACCCGCCGGTGTGACCGCCGCAGTCCGTCGGGGGGCATGGCGCCGAAGGTAACCCGATGGGTGAATCCAACGGTGTAGCCGCGCCGCGTGTGCGCGTTGTTCGTCGGCGTTCTACCCTCCTACTCCGTGCCATGTCCCAGCGCGACATTGACCGTGTGGACCTCGGCCTGGCTGCACGGCTCCGCCGCTCCTGACGCTGTGATCGACGGCCTGCATACCTGGGCAGGTCTGCATGAGGTGGTGGCTGTCGATGAGGCCACCGCAAGACAGCTCGACCTACCAGGCCCCGGTGAGGCCCCGACCTCTGTGGTGGGCCTGCTGGCCGTCGCCCGCCGGACCGGCGCAGGCGGTGGCCGCCTGTTGTTGCCGGTGCCCGGTGATGTGCGAGGGCTGCCGCCTGAACCATCGTTGGCCGCGGCGGCGTTGGACAGTGGCGAAGTCGCCGTGCTCACCGGCCCGGACCTGGCCGTGGTGCCCAATGCGGTCGCCGACGGTGTGTTGCGCTGGACGGTGTTCGCCGCTGGACCGCTACCCCCCGCTCCCGAACCTGCGCTGTCCGACGCCGAGCACGGCTTGCGCGGTGCGGTACGCCAGGCGGCCACGACGCTGGTGGAGCTCGACGTCGCCCGGCACCGACCGGGGGTTCGCGACGAGATCGCCGAGGCGCTGGAACGCCGGGTCCGGCCACCGTGGCCTGACGGCACACCCGGCCGCGCGCTGCGGGTGCTCGAGCAGGCCGACGAGGTGGAGGCGATCCTCGGCGTCGCGGAGACTGACCACCTCGGCGGTGCGCTGTCCGCCAAGGTGGCGGCCGCCCGCTCGACGGCGCTACGGCCGCTGTCCACCGCGGTGCGGGAGGCACGGCGCTCGGCGGTTGCTGAGGCGGTGCGAGCACTGACCCCGCGAGCCGGGCGGCGCTGAGCGGCTACCGCACCGGCTTGCAGCAGTCCGCTGCGCAGGGAGTTCCGTTGATGCCTTGGCCGGCGGCCGGCACCTGCGAGCACCGGCGAGGCGGGGCGCCGTGCACCTGCTCAGTGACGAGCTCCACCACCATCTCGGCGAAGCGTGGGTCGGTGCCCGCCGTGGCGGCCCTCGCGAAATCCATGCCGAGCACGGCGGCCCGCTGCCGAGCCTCGTGGTCGAGGTCCCACTGCACCTCGAGATGGTCGGAGATGAAACCGATGGGCGCTACCACGACGCCGGGTACCCCGTCGCCACCCAGCACGTCGAGGTGGTCAGCTATGTCCGGCTCGAGCCAGGGCACTGCAGCGGGCCCGGAGCGGGACTGCCACACCACGTCGTAGCGCTCCACCCCGGCGGCCGCGGCAACCATTCGGGCGGTCTCGGCGACCTGCCGGGAGTAGCGGTGGCCGCCCTGGGCGGGAAGCCCTGCGGCGGCGTCCGCGGCGAGCGGCACCGAGTGCGCCGTGAACACCACTCGGGCGGTCGGGTCGACCTGCGCGCGCGCCGTGCGCAGGGCGTCCGCGCACACCGCCACGAACAGCGGATGGTCGAAGAACTGCCGCAGCTTGACCAGATTCGGGGCGCCGGGCCCGACCGTCGCTCGGGCGCGGGCGATGTCCGCGTGATATTGTCGGCAACCCGAGTAGCCGCCCCACGCCGAGGTAGCGAACACCAACGCCTGGCGCACCCCGTCGGCGGCCATCGCGGCGACGGTGTCCTCCACCATCGGGTGCCAGTTGCGGTTGCCGAAGTACACCGGCAGGTCGAGCCCGGCGCTGGCGAGTGCTTGCTTGATCGCGCTGATCAGGGCGCGGTTGCACCGATTGATCGGGGACACGCCGCCGAAGTGAAGGTAGTGCTGCGCGACCTCCTCCAACCGCTGCGGTGGTACGCCCCGCCCGCGAGTGACGTTCTCCAGGAACGGCCGTACCTCGTCTGGGCCCTCGGGCCCCCCGAAGGAGAGCACCAGCAGTGCGTCGATCAACGGCGCTCCCTTCGGTCGCACTCACGAGGTTGGTAGCTGTTGGAGACCCATTTGACGGGGGTTGGGGGTACTTGAAGGCATACCAACTAGACGCCGATCGCATGGAAGCCGCCGTCGGCCCACACCATGGAACCGGTCGTGGCAGGTAGCCAATCGGACAGCAGCGCGCAGGCCGTGCGAGCCACCGGAGTCGGGTCATCGATGTTCCAGCCCAGTGGAGCGCGACCGGCCCAAGCGGTCTCGAAGGCGGCGAAGCCCGGGATGGACTTGGCCGCCAGGGTGCGCATCGGCCCGGCAGCCACGAGATTGACCCGAATGCCGTCGGGGCCCAGGTCGCGGGCCAGGTAGCGGCAGACGGACTCCAGCGCTGACTTCGCCACCCCCATCCAGTCATAGGCAGGCCAGGCCTGTCGGTTGTCGAAGTCCATCCCCACAATCGAGGAACCGCGGTGCAGCAGCGGTCTGCACGCCATCGCCAGCGACTTGAATGAGTACGCCGAGATGTGCATGGCTGTGGCCACGTCCTCCCAGGGCGCATTGAGGAACTCCCCGCCCAGGCAAGACGCGGGCGCGAAACCGATGGAGTGCAACACCCCATCCAGCCCGTCGACGTGCTCGCCGAGTCGCTGCGCCAGCGAGTCCAACTGATCCTGGTTCTGCACGTCGAGCTCGAGCACCGGAGCCGGCTGGGGCAGCCGCTGCGCGATGCGCTCCACCAGACGCATCCGGCCGTATCCGGTGAGTACCACCTGGGCCCCTTGATCCTGGGCCACCCGTGCCACGTGAAATGCGATCGAGGCGTCGGTGATCACCCCGGTGATCAGCAGCCGCTTACCGTCGAGCAGACCCGCCACGTGCCCCTCCTCCCCTTGATGCGCGCGTCTCAGTGACGTCTGACACTCAGTGACGCCTATAACTCAGTGACCCATTCCCAGACCGCCGTCCACGGGTAGCACCGCGCCGGTGATGTACCCCGCCGCGTCCGAGGCGAGGAACGTCACCACGGCGGCGATTTCCTCGGGGTTGGCCTGGCGGCGCAGCGGGATCGAGCCCAGAATCTCGTCCCGACGCGCCTGGCTGAGATCCGCGGTCATGTCGGTGTCGACGTAGCCGGGCGCGACCACGTTTGCGGTGATCGACCGGGATCCGAGTTCACGGGCGATGGAGCGGGCGATGCCGATCAGCCCCGCTTTGCTGGCTGCATAGTTCACCTGGCCGGGGCCGCCGGACAGCGCTACCACTGAGGAGATGAACACCATCCGGCCCCGACGAGCGCGCAGCATGCTCTTCGCGGCGCGCTTGGCTACCCGGTAGGCACCGGTGAGATTGGTGTCCAGTACACGCGAGAACTGCTCTTCGGTCATCCGAAGTAGCAGCGTGTCATCGGTGATCCCGGCATTGGAGACAAGCACCTCAACCGGGCCGTGGGCCTGCTCAGCCTCGCTGAATGCCGTATCCACGGCAGCGCCGTCGGTGACGTCGCACCGCACCGGGAACAACTCGGGCGCAAGTCCCTCAGGAGCAATAGTTCCGCGGTGAGTCACCGCTACCCGATCGCCCTGTTTGGCGAAGCCGCGGGCGATAGCCAGGCCGATACCACGGTTACCTCCCGTGACGAGGACAGAACGGGTCACGGCGTTCCCTTCGGTCACGAGCATCTGCGGCGACGGTACCGGAGCACCCATGCTGGGCAGCTCAGGGCAACCGTTGTCCGATGGCCAACGCGCTGGCCGCGGCAAGCATGGCGACGAGGGTGCCCGCGATCAGCCAAGCCTTGCTCGCTTCGGCGCGCTTGGTCTCGTAGCCGATCTGCTCGCCGAGGGTGTTGACGACGTCGCTGAGCTGACCCGCGGTGCCGGCGTCGTAGAACTGCCCGCCGGACAGTTCGGCGATCCGCCGGATCGACTCGTCGTCGGCGGGCACCGGCTGGCGCTCGCCGTTGATATCAACCTGGCCGTAGGCGGTGCCGAAGGAGATCGCCGAAATGGGGATCTTGGCGGCGGCCGCGGCGCGGCCCGCGGTGAACCCGCCGCGCGGATCGTCACCGTCGGGGGTCGGCACCGTCTGCTTGCCGTCGGTGAGCAGCACGATGCGCGCCGGCGGCGGTCCCTGCGCATCCGACACCACAGCGCCGAACGCCTCGATCGACGACAGCGCGGCGAAGATCGCCTCTCCGGTACCGGTGGCCTCGGCCAACTTGAGATTGTCGATAGCCCTCACTACCGAAATCCGCTCGGTGGTGGGCGAGACCAGCACGGTGGGCGAGCCGGCGAAGGAGACCAGGCCCAGGTTCACCCCCGGGGTGAGTTCGTGCGCGAACCTCTTCGCCTCCCGCTGGGCGGCCGCGAGCCTGCTGGGCTCGATATCGGTGGCCCGCATGGACAGGGACACGTCGATCACCAGCATGACGGTGGCCCGGTTGCGCGGCACCTTCTGCTCCGCGGTGGGACCGGCCAGCGCGACCGTGAACAGCACCAGGGCGGTCAGCAGCAGGGTCAGCGGGAGGTGTCGCTGCCAGCCCTGGCGCTTGGGAGCGACGCGTTCGAGCATGGCGAGATTGGCGAAGCGCAGCACCTGACGGCGCCGTCGGCGCTGCATCCAGACGTAACCGGCGGCCAGCGCGGCAATCACGACCAGCAGGAGTAACCAGAAGGGACTGGTGAACCCACCCAGGCTCATGCGAGCCCTCCCGACCAGCCGCGCTTGCGGGCGACCGCGAAGCGCACCATGTCGGACACCCAGTCCGAATCGGTGCGCAGCGTCAGCTGCGCTGCACCGCACCGCCGCAGCGTCGCGGCCACCTCCTCGCGATGCGTGGCCGTCGCGGCGGCGAAGTCCCGGCGTAGCAACGGCGTGGTCACGACCTCCTTCTGCCGCCCGGTCTCTGGATCTGCGAGCACCACCGTGCCGATGTCGGGTAGTTCGAGATCCCGCGGGTCGAGCACCTCGATTGCGATCAGGTCGTGCCGGGCCGACAGCCCGCGCAGCGGCCGTTCCCAGTCGAAGACACTCCCGGACCGCGGGCCGAGGAAGTCCGAAACCACCGCCACCAACCCGCGGCGGCGCGGGGGGCGGCGTAGCTGTTCGAGTATCGCGGCCAGATCACCTCGGACGCCTTCGGCAGCGCGTGGCAACTCGGCGATCCGGCGAATTATCCCGCGGACGTGTGGCAAGCCGCCACGGGCCGGAATCCGCACGACGTCCGCGCCAGTGCTGGCAACCACGCCAATCCGATTGCCACCGCCCCTGGTCAGGTACGCCACCGCGGCGCAGGCGGCCACCGCGAGCTCGCGCTTGTCACACTCCGCGGTACCGAAGTCGAGACTGGCTGACAGGTCCACGGCCAGCCAGGTCTCCAACTCTCGATCCGCGACCGTCTCGCGGATATGGGCTTCGGTGGTGCGTGCGGTGACCGCCCAATCCATCCGCCGCACGTCGTCGCCGGGCTGATAACGCCTGGCTTCACCCGG
This sequence comes from Actinomycetota bacterium, assembly GCA_030862525.1. Taxonomy (GTDB): domain Bacteria; phylum Actinomycetota; class Actinomycetes; order Mycobacteriales; family Pseudonocardiaceae. Next base: position 27,363 of record JALZDN010000093.1, read on the forward strand.
CTCAGTGCCCGGTCCCGGCACCAGGCCGAGGTGGTTGCCCTGCAGCAACCCGTCCAACCGGCGCCGCACCGTGAGCTCCAATGCGCGCAGCGCGGCCTCCATCCGCCCCTCCGACAACGCCGGCGGCGCCCAACTGTGCCGCTGACGCTGCCCGCTGCGCGCCGCCGTGAGGTCAGGCATCTGTCCAGTCAGGTCCGCCCCGCTACCCCGGCCGGCTCACCCGGACCACCCGCAACTGGACCCTGGGGGCGGGAGGAGACCTGGGGCAGCGGCACAGTCTGCAGTACCCGGGTGACGATGTGCTCCACCGGGACACCGTCGGCCAGCGCGTCGTAGGACAGCACCAAACGGTGTCGCAGCACGTCGGCCGCGACGTCCACGACATCCTGCGGTAAGACGTAGTCGCGCCCTCGAATCAGCGCCAAGGCGCGCGCCGCCGCGACGATGCCGAGGCTGGCCCGCGGGGAGGCACCGTAGGCCACCCATCCGGCGACGTCTGACAGCCCGTGCTCAGCGGGGATGCGGGTGGCGAGCACCAGCCGCACCACATAGTCGACCAGAGCGTGGTGGACGAACACGCGCGCGGCAACCTCCTGCAGCCGGATCAGCTCGCCAGGATCAAGCACCGGTTGCGCCTGGGGAGGATGCACGCCCATCCGGTAGATGATCTCCCGCTCCTCCTCGACGGTCGGGTATTCCACCTGGATCTTGAACAGGAACCGGTCGCGTTGCGCCTCGGGAAGCGGGTAGACGCCCTCGTTTTCGATCGGGTTCTGGGTGGCCAGCACGAGAAACGGCTCCGGCATCGGGTACGTGGTACCGCCGATCGACACGTGCCGCTCGGCCATCACCTCCAGCAGGGCCGACTGCACCTTGGCCGGGGCGCGGTTGATCTCGTCGGCAAGCACGAAGTTGGCCACCACCGGCCCCAGCTCGACGTCGAACTGCTCACGCCCCTGCCGATAGATGCGGGTACCGAGGATGTCGGCGGGTACCAGGTCGGGGGTGAACTGGATACGGGAGAAAGAGCCGCCCACCACCCGGGCGACAGTCTCCACCGCGAGGGTCTTGGCCACCCCCGGCACTCCCTCGAGCAGCAGGTGCCCGTGGGCAAGTAGCCCGACCAACATCCGTTCGACGAGCCGGTTCTGCCCCACGATGACGCGTTGGATCTCGAAGACCGTCCGCTCGACCAGCTGCGCGTCCCTGGCTGGGGTAGCCAGCAGGTCAGACGGGCCGGACGTCGGCGGGGACGCCCCGCTGTCAGCTTCCCTCACGGGTCCTCCTCGCATCCGGTCCGGCTGGTGTGACCAGGGATTGAGGGCACCCTGTTCGGGCAAGCACTGTTCGGGCACACATCAGGGCAAACCCAACCGCTGCTCCGGTGTGACGGCTGTGAAGGTGCAGGCTCAGAGCACGCGGACCTCAGAGCACGCGGACGGCGTAGGGCATGATCCCGCTGTAGCGCACCGAGGTGACGCGGACCGCACCGCCCGAGTACGGCGCCTCAATCATCTGGCCGCCCCCGATGTAGAGCGCCACGTGGTGGATGTTGCCGTTGGTGGCCCAGAACAACATGTCGCCGGGTCGCTTTTGAGCAAGCGGCACCTTGCGGCCGGAGTTGTACTGAAAACCACTGTAGTGCGGCAACGAGTAACCGAGCGCCCGAGAGAAAGCGTAGATCATCAGACCGGAGCAGTCGAAGCCGACCTTGCGGTAGTCACCGAAGGTGTCTGCGACGCCGCCATCCCGAATACCGATCGTGGGTCCGCGGGAGTTTCCACCACCCCATGAGTAGCGAACGCCGAGTTGCGTCATCGCCCGGTTGATCACGGTCTGCACGTCACGTGAGGCGACTCGGGTGGCGCCACCAGCAGCAGCCTCACTTCTCTCGGCGGCAGCAGCAGCGGCGGTAGCTGCCGCCGCGGCCGCCGCAGCGGCAGCCGCCTGTTCACGATCCCGCGCTGCACGCCACTCGTCGTAGCGCTGCCGCTGACCCCGCAGCCCCGCAACGGCGTTCTGCGCCTCGTAGAGCTGACGCTCCAGGTCCGCCTTGTGTTCCAGCAGTGCATTGGCCTGTGCGGATTTGGCTGCCTCGGTGTCGACTGCGGCACTGTAAGCGGCATTGAGCGCGGTCGTGGCGTCGGCGGCGGCCTGCTGGGCGGCCTGTGCTGCGGCCAACGCAGCCCGGGTCTCGGAATCCTTATTGGCCGCATCGATACGGGCCCGCCGCATGTTTTCCACCGCGTTGAGTTGTGAGCCTCCCACCGCATCCAGCAACTCGGCTCTGGCCAGCAGATCCTTAGGACTGGTCGAGCCGAGGAAGGCCGAGATTGATCCGATCGTGCTGCCCTGGCGGAAACTTGCGGCCGCGAACAGGTCCAGATCTCGATGTGCCTCGGTGATCTGAGCGGCTGCTGCGTCGGCGTCTGCACGGGCGTTGTCTGCGGCGGTCTCGGCGGCTGTGGCGGCGGCCTCGGCAGCTTGCTGGTCGACCAAAGCCTTGTTGGTCTGTTCGCGCTTGAGCGCGACCTCGGACTGCAGGACCAGCAGGGCGGCGTCGGCCTGGGCGACCTGATTGGCTAGCTGTCCCACCCGGCCGGCCGTGTTGTTGGCGCGGTCCTGGCTGGATCTGAGGTCGTCATCGCTGGGGTTCGGCGGGGGCGGCGGGACGGCGTGCCCGATGGCGGGTTGCCCCACCAACGCCAGGACCGTGAGCGAGGCTGCGGCCAGAACACGGCCGGCGGCGTGACGCCGGGTCCGGACGCTCACACTCACTCCTCCCCCGGCTCCCCCCTGCAGGCACCGGTCCTCCTGACGTCCGCACGATCTTGTCGAGCAGACTCGCGGTGCACTTTGCCACGTAGACCTCATAGACACCAGAAGTCTCAATCACAACGGCTGCAACATCAACCACAGGTGTTACAGCAGGGTTGGTTCGTCACGCTCCGCTATCGATCCCGGCATGTGGTCAAGTCAAAGAAGAGGTAAGGGCAGCTGCCGGCAGTCGATTGCCAGGCAGCCGCCCCAGAGGGCAGCGCAGGTACGGGTGGGGGTCAGTTCACCTGGCGCTCCCGGCCCTGCCAGTACTCCTGGCGCAACTTGAACTTCTGGATCTTTCCGGTAGCAGTGCGCGGTATCGTCTCGCGAAACTCCACCGACGTCGGCGTCTTGTAGCCGGCCAGCCGCTCCTTGCAGTAGCTGATGATCTGTTCCTGGGTGACCTGCGCCCCGTCGGCCAGCACGACCAGTGCCTTGATCGTTTCCCCCCACTGCTCGGAGGGAACTCCGATCACCGCGACCTCGGCGACTGCCGGGTGGCTGAATACGCAATCCTCCACCTCGATGGAGGAGACGTTCTCGCCGCCGGTGATGATGACATCCTTGCGCCGGTCCATGATCGACAGACAACCCTCATCGTCCACCGATCCGCCGTCGCCGGTGTGGAACCAGCCGTCGACCAGCACGTCGCTGCTGGCTTGCGGATCATCCCAGTAACCGGCCATCACGACGTTGGAGCGGGCCAGCACCTCCCCGGACGCGGAGGTGCCTATCCGTGCGCCCAGCGCGGGGGCGCCGGCCCGAGACAGCCTTCGGGCCCGGTCCGCGGGCGCCAGGTTGTCATCAGCCGCACCGCAGCGGTTGAAGGTGAGCAGTGGTGCGGTCTCGGTGAGCCCGTAGAGCTGAAGGAATTCCCAACCGAGTTCCTCGTCGATCCGCTGGATGGTCTTGGTGGGGGGTGGGGCCCCCGCGCAGACCAGCCGCAGCTCGCCCCGTCTGGGGATGTCGCCGTCCCAGCTGCTGGCGGCATCGAGTACCGCGTTCCATACCGCGGGGGCACCGCACATCAGCGTCACGCCGTGCTGGTCGACCCGCCGCAGGATCTCCGCGCCGTCCACCTTGCGTAGCACCACGTGTTTGGCCCCGAGCCCGACCAGACCGAATGGCATGCCCCAGCCGTTGCAGTGAAACATCGGCAGGGTGTGCAGGTACACGTCGCGCTCCCAGGCCCGCGTGTGTAAGGCGAAGGTCACTGCGTTGATCCAGATGTTGCGGTGGGTCAGTTGCACCCCCTTGGGTCGTGCGGTGGTGCCCGAGGTGTAGTTGATCGTCGCCGTGACGTCCTCATCCGGCTCGGCCCATGGGCGCGGCTCGGTATCGAAGCGCATCATCTGCTCTTCGGTTTCATCGCCGAGCACGAAGCGGTGCGGGACCGCCACGCTGTTGAGGGCCGCGTCGAGCTCCGGGTCGACCAGCAGCACCGACGAACCGCTGTGCCCGACGATGTAGTTCACCTCGTCGGGGTGTAGCCGGAAGTTCACCGGCACGCAGATGCGGCCGCTGGCCGGGACCGCATGCAACAGCTCAAGCAGCCGGGCGCAGTTGTGGCTGACCACAGCCACCCGCTGCCCTTCACCTATCCCGAGTGCATCCAGGCCGGCCTGCCAGGCACGAACTCGCCTACCCAGTTCCCGATAGGTCAACACCGGTACCGGCGAGGCCGGCTGGGTGGGTTCATCCACGACCGCGATGGACTTCGCGAACGCCGTCTCGCCGCGGGCGAGAAAGTCGGCAACGGTCAAGGGCACCCGCATGGCCGGTACCTCCAGGAATGTGCTGACGGTGAGGCCCAGGCTATGGCTGACTTTCCGAGCGGGGCAGCCCCTGATCGAGGGGCCGTCACCGATCATGTCCGGGCAGCGGGGTTACCACGAACGCTCAGACTCTTTAATGGGGTGTAAACGACATTGCCCGTTGATCCCACCGGCGGGTAGGCGGACGTAGAGTCACTGTTGAGGGCACCTACCCAGCCCTCTGAACGGAGTAGCCCGTGACCCACGCAGCAGTGCGCGCCGACAGCTTCGGCACCCGCGGCACGCTGTCGATTGGGGATGCCTGCTACGAGGTATTCCGGTTAGCTGAGCTGGACCATCGGCTCGGCCCGAAGTGGCGTGCGCTGCCCTACAGCCTCAAGGTGCTTCTGGAGAACCTGCTGCGCTTCGAGTCAGATGACGCTGGCGCATTCGTCACAGCTGAGCACATCGAGGCGCTCGTCGGCTGGGATCCGCAGGCCGCAGTGTCCACGGAGATCCAGTTCACCCCTGCTCGGGTGATCATGCAGGACTTCACGGGGGTGCCCTGCGTGGTTGATCTGGCCACGATGCGCGAGGCGGTCACGGCCCTGGGCGGTGACCCGCAGGCGGTGAATCCGCTGGCTCCGGCCGAGTTGGTCATCGACCACTCGGTCATCGCCGATGTGTTCGGTCGTCGGGATGCCTTCAAGCGCAATGTGGATCTGGAGTACCAGCGAAACCGGGAGCGTTACCAGTTCCTGCGCTGGGGCCAGGGCGCCTTCGACGAGTTCAGGGTGGTCCCGCCGGGGACCGGGATCGTGCACCAGGTCAACATCGAGCACTTGGCCCGTGTCGTGATGACCCGAGACGGCCAGGCCTACCCGGATACCGTGGTGGGCACTGACAGCCACACCACGATGGTCAACGGGCTGGGCGTGCTGGGATGGGGCGTGGGCGGTATCGAGGCTGAGGCTGCGATGCTCGGCCAGCCGGTGTCGATGCTCATTCCGCGAGTCGTCGGCTGCAAGCTGACCGGCTCCATCCCGCCTGGGGCGACCGCCACCGACGTCGTCCTCACGATGACCGAGATGCTGCGCCGGCATGGCGTGGTAGGGAAGTTCGTCGAGTTCTATGGCGAAGGCGTGGCGGCGGTGCCACTGGCCAACCGCGCCACCATCGGAAATATGAGCCCGGAGTTCGGTTCCACCTGCGCGATCTTCCCGATCGACGAGGAGACCATCCGCTACCTGAAGTTCACCGGCCGCTCTGATGCGCAGCTCGCGCTGGTGGAGGCCTACGCCAAGGAGCAGGACCTCTGGCATGACCCGAGCCGGGAGGCCACCTACTCCGAGTACCTCGAGCTGGATCTATCGACCGTGGTCCCCTGCATCGCCGGACCTAAGCGCCCGCAGGATCGCATCGCGTTGTCCGACGCCAAGACCGCGTTTCGCCGTGCGCTGGCCGATTATGCCTCCGTAGCGCAGTCAGCGGGGGCAGGAAGATCCGAGGTGGACCAGGCGAGCGAGCAATCCTTCCCGGCCAGTGATGCGCCCGCGGTCAGCAGCGGTAACGGCGAGGGCGTGCCCCGCACGGCGATTTCGGCCGCCGCCGGTGCACAGGACCGTCCTCGCTGCCCCACGCCAGTGCGCACCGCTGAGGGCGCGGGATACGAAATCGACCACGGCGCGGTGGTGATCGCCTCAATCACCTCCTGCACCAACACCTCCAACCCGTCGGTGATGATCGGCGCAGCGCTGCTGGCCCGCAATGCCGTCGAGGCGGGTCTGGCCGTCAAGCCATGGGTGAAGACGTCGATGGCTCCTGGCTCCCAGGTCGTCACCGATTACTACGAGAAAGCCAGCCTGTGGCCCTACCTGGAGAAGCTGGGCTACCACCTGGTCGGCTACGGCTGCACTACCTGTATCGGCAATTCGGGCCCGCTGCCCGACGAGGTCGCAGACGCCGTCCGCGACGCCGACCTCGCGGTGGTCAGCGTGCTGTCGGGTAACCGTAACTTCGAGGGCCGGATCAATCCGGACGTCACGATGAACTATCTCGCCTCCCCGCCGTTGGTGATCGCCTACGCGCTGACCGGAACGATGGACGTCGACTTCGAGCGTGACTCGCTGGGGCTGGACCGCGACGGCAACCCGGTCTACCTGACTGACATCTGGCCCTCCCCAGAAGAGATCCAAAAGGTGATCGAGTCCGCGATCAGCCAGGAGATGTTCGTCAAGGACTACGCGGACGTCTTCGCCGGCGATGATCGCTGGCGGGCACTGTCCACCCCGCAGGGCGAGACCTTCAGATGGGACCCGGACTCCACGTACGTCCGCAAGCCCCCGTACTTCGAGGACATGGCCGCGCAACCGCCGCCAGTGGCCGACATCGGCGGAGCCCGGGTACTGGCACTGCTTGGTGACTCGGTGACAACCGATCACATCTCTCCTGCTGGGGCGATCAAGGAAGACTCCCCGGCCGGCCGGTACCTTTCCGAGCACGGTGTGGCGCGCAAGGACTTCAACTCCTACGGATCCCGCCGGGGCAACCACGAGGTGATGATCCGCGGCACGTTCGGCAATATCCGGTTGCGCAACCTGCTGCTGGACGCCATCTCCGACAGCCCGGTCAGCGGCGGGTACACCCGCGACTTCACCGTTGTATCCGGAGAACCCGAGAGTGACCAGCCGGTGTCCATTTACGACGCGGCGCAGCACTACGCCAAGGCCGGTATCCCGCTGCTGGTTCTGGGTGGCAAGGAATACGGCTCGGGTTCGTCGCGGGACTGGGCGGCCAAGGGCACTCGCCTGCTGGGGGTTCGTGCGGTGATCGTCGAGTCATTCGAACGTATTCACCGCTCCAACTTAATCGGCATGGGCGTGCTTCCCTTACAGTTTCCGGCGGGCGAATCGGCCTCGTCGCTGGGTCTGGATGGCACTGAGACCTTCGACATCTCCGGTATCACCGTGCTCAACGACGGCTCCATCCCGCGCACTGTGCACGTCGTCGCCACGCGCGACGGCACCGATCCGGTGGAGTTCGACGCCGTGCTCCGCATTGAGACCCCTGGCGAGGCCGAGTACTACCGCCACGGCGGGATCTTGCAGTACGTGCTGCGCGGCATGGCGCTCCGCACCTCGTGAGTGGCGTTGAGTGCGATAGCGCTGCTTGTCACTCACGAGCGGCGGAACCGCGGTGATTCTGGTTACCGGCGGCACGGGAATCCTCGGTCGTGCCGTCGTCCAACACTTGCTCAACTCCGGGTACCAGGTTCGGCTCGCGAGCCGCCGGCCGCCGCCGGCAGGTCCGCGACCCTACGCTTGGACAACCGTCGATTACCGCAGTGGCGAGGGCCTCGACACAGCGCTGCACGCGGCGGATTCGGTCATCCATTGCGCGGGTGACTTTCGCGGCGAGGTGGATCGGAAACTGCTCACGGCTCTCCGGGCAGCTGGTGGGCCGCATCTGGTGTACATCTCCATTGTTGGGGTCGATCGTGTCCCGCTCCCCTACTACCGGCTCAAGCTTGCCGCGGAGCGGGCAATTGAGGCCTCCGGTCTGCCCTATACGATTTTGCGTACCACCCAATTCCACGACTTGATCCGGTACATGTTCGCTGCAGTCGCGCGCCTCCCGGTGATGCTGGTACCCGACCTCAGCGTTCAACCGATCGCCGTGCGCGACGTCGCCGACCGTCTCCTCGAACTTGCCATTCGCCCGCCGAGCGGCCACGCCCGCGATCTTGGCGGCCCCGAGGTGCGGACGGTCCGGGAGCTGGCTGAGGCATACCTGCGGGCCACCGGGTGTCGCCGTGCACTGCTGCCCGTCCGGTTGCCTGGCAAGGTGTTCCGCGGCTACCGCCACGGCGGGCACCTCACGCCGGATCACGCCGACGGACGCATCACCTTCGAAACATATCTCGCGAGCCAGCGGGCACCAGCAAGGATCTCCTACCGTGGTACTCGATGACCGGAGACGCGGTCGACTCCCTCACACCCAACGCTGCTCGCCAAGCTCCCTGAGATGATCATCGGTGCTGGCCTCGTGGTGGTGCTGGGCGCGTTGGTGCAGGGCACGGTCGGATACGGCATGGCGTTGGTGGCGGCACCACTGCTGGCTCTGTTCAACCCCGCGCTCGTCCCGGTTCCGTTGATCTTGCTGACAACCGTGCACTCGGTACTCGCCGTGGTCCGGGATGGGCGCCACGCCGACTGGCCAGGGATCGGGTGGGCGATGCTGGGCCGGCTGCCCGGCACCGGGCTCGGAGTACTCGCCGTGGTGATGCTGTCGCAGCGGGTGTTCAGCCTGATCGTCGGACTCTGCGTGCTGGCCTGCGTGGTGCTGTCCCTGCTCACCTGGCGGCCGCGCCCCCGGCCTCGCGCGCTGGTGATCGCGGGAATCGCCAGCGGGGCTGGAGGGACCGCGGCATCGATCGGCGGACCACCCATCGCGTTGCTTTATCAAGGTGAGGCCGGTCCACGGGTCCGCGGCACGATCAGCGGTTACTTCGTCCTGGGTTCGGTGATCTCGATTGCGGCGCTGGCCGCCGCGGGCCAGGTCACGAGCGAATCGTTGGTGAGTGCCGGCTTACTCACTCCCTTCCTGCTGGCTGGCTTCGCGCTGTCCGGGCCGGCCCGCCGAGTGCTCGACAATGGTGGGACCCGGTGGGCGGTGCTCACGGTGGCCGCGGTGAGTGCTGTGGTGCTCATCGGCCGGGCAGTGCTGTCGAGCGGATAAGGCGAGCACCGGCCTCATCGCCGGACCGCGAGGCTCAGCACGAAGCGCTCCGCCGGGTCGGTCCACCAGCGCGCGAGATCGAACCCGGCGGCGTCGAGCTCGTCGGACAGGCTGTCGCGGCTGAACTTTCCCGACACCTCGGTGCGCATCTGCTCGCCTTGGGCGAACTGCACCGTCATATCCACCGCGGGCAACCGCACGGTCATCGCGCGGCAAGCCTGCAGCCGCATCTCGATGCGCTGGTACGGGGCGTTCCACACCGCAACGTGGTCGAACGCCGTGACGTCGAAATCTGCGCCGAGCTCGCGGTTGAGCACGTGCAGCACGTTGCGGTTGAACTCGGCGGTCACGCCAGATGCGTCGTCGTAGGCGGGCACCATCACCGCTGGGTCGGTGATCAGCCCGGTACCGAGCAGCAGCAACTCACCGGGATTCAGCGCGGTGTGCAGCGCGCTGAAGAACTCGGCCCGCTCATCGGGCAGCAGGTTGCCGACCGTGCCGCCCAAAAAAGCCACCAGCCTGCGCCCGCACTGACCGGTCGGCAGCAGCTCCAGATGCTGGGTGAAGTCACCGACCACGCCGTGCACCGCCAGACCCGGGTACTCCCGTGCCACTGCCACCATCGCACCGCGCAACGCAGACTCCGACACGTCCAGTGGCACGAAGCGCTGCAGCGATCCGCTCGCGCTCAGCGCGTCGAGCAGCAACCGGGTCTTCTCCGAGGAACCCGAACCGAGCTCCACGAGGGTGCAGATCGGCGCCCAACCGGCGATCTCGTCGGCGCACTGCCGCAACAGCTCACGCTCGGTGCGGGTTGGGTAGTACTCAGGCAACCTGGTGATCTGCTCGAACAGCTCGCTGCCACGAGCATCGTAAAACCACTTGGGCGGTAGCCACTTGGCCTCGGCGGACAGCCCGATCCGCACGTCACGATGCAGCGCATCAGCGGCGTCGGAGTCGGAAAGGTAAACCTCGAGCACGGGTGCGGTCATGGCTCCTCGATAATGGTCGAAGGGATCGGCGCGACGTCCACGGTGGACGGTGTCGCGGTGACTAGATGGCCGTCGGGAACCGGTTTCCAGCCGGCGGACTGGTCGGTGGGCTCCGAGCAGACCAGCACCGCCCCATCTCCCGCGCGTACCGACAGCGCGTGGTGCACTGTGGTCGCGGCGAGCATGCTGCCGTCGGTGACCAGCAGGTTCAGCCGCGAGCCCGGGGCCGCCGCAAGCACCTCGGTGGTTACCGCACCCAGCGCGCGGCTGGGCGAATCGCCGGCCGCCAGGCGGTGCCGGACCAGTGCCCAGAGCAGTGCGGAGTCGGTGGGTGCTTCGAGGGTGAGCAGGTCGGTCACCGGCAGGCGGGCGGCCAGCGTTGCCACGCTGTGTGGCCAGCCTGTAATCCTCCCGTTGTGGCTGAACAGCCAGCGGTCGGTGCCGAACGGGGCGCAGGCGGTGTCGATTACCGGCATCCCGGGCGTGGCCGAACGCACGGCAGCGAGCACTGCGCTACTGCGGACCTCGCCAGCCAGCGCGGCGAACGACGGATCGGACCCCATCGGGACCGCTCGCCGGTACCGGATCGGCGTGGTTGCACCGTCGGGATACCAGCCTGCGCCGAATCCGTCGACGTTGATCGTGCCACCGCCTCGCATGTCGGCCGGCGCGTGGGTTTGCTGCAGCAACGAATGCGGTGGGTTCAGCAGCAGCGTGGCCAGGTCCAGCGGCGGCCCGAGGTAGGCCAGGTGTCGGCACACAATCAGGCCAGGTCGCCGCGGCGAGCGTCCCGGGCGCAGCGGAAACCGGCGAAGATCTGGCTGCGCACCGGGTGATCCCAGTTGCGGAAGGTAGCCCGGCAGGTTGCCGCGTCAGTGCCGAACGAGCCGCCGCGCAGCATCCGGTAGTCCCCTCCCAGGAACACCTCCGAGTATTCCCGGTACGGGAAGGATGCGAAGCCTGGGTAACAGGAGAAGCCCGAGGACGTCCACTCCCACACGTCACCGATCAGCTGGTGCACGCCCAGCGGGGATGCCCCCGCTGGATAGCTGCCCGCGGGTGCGGGTTGTAGATGCCGCTGTCCCAGGTTGGCGTGCGCCGGGGTGGGGTCCTCATCGCCCCAGGGGAAGCGGCGGGAGCGTCCGGTGGCAGGGTCGAATCGGGCAGCCTTCTCCCATTCCACCTCGGTGGGCAGGCGTTTGCCCGCCCACGCTGCGTATGCCTGCGCCTCGAAGAAGCTGACGTGCACGACCGGCTCGTCGGGCGGGACCGGTTCGGTGATGCCGAAGCGGGTGCGCCACCACGACCGGCTGTCGAGGTACCAGAACTGCGGGGCCACCAGGCCCGCAACGCAGCGGTGTGCCCAGCCTCGCTCGCTCCACCAACGAGGGTCGTCGTAGCCGCCGTCGGCGAGAAACCGCTGGTATTCGCCGTTAGTCACCGGGGTGGTATCCAGCCAGTACGCGTCGGTGTAGGTCCGATGTGCTGGACGCTCGTTGTCCAGCGCCCAGGGATCGGTGGAGGTCCCCATGGTGAATTCGCCGGCAGGGACCAAGACCTCGGCGGGCAGATTGGTGGCCCGTTGTGGTGCAGGGGCAGGGGCGTGCAGCGCGGCAGGGCCGACGCGGAGCTGGTGGGTGGCCAGCATTGTCTCGTCGTGCTGCTGCTCGTGTTGCACGATCATCCCGAACGCGAACCCGTGCGCCACCAGCCTGCGTCCTTCCAGGGGGATGCGGTCCAGCGCGTCGAGCACCTTGTGCCGCACCTCGTCGAGGTAATCCCTGGTCTCAGCCGGTTTGAGCAGTGGCAAAGCGGACCGGCCCGGCCTTGGTTGCTTGAACGCGTCGTAAAGGTGGTCGATGTCTGCCCGGACGGGCTCACGCCCGGCCACAGCTCGGACCAGCCAGAGTTCCTCCTGGTTGCCGATGTGGGCCAGATCCCATACCAACGGGGACATGATCTCGGAGTGCTGGCGGACCAGGTCGCCGTCGTCCACCGCATCAGTCAGCGTCGTGCTGCGGGCGCGGGTGCGCTCGAGCTCAGCGGCGAGGTGGTCACGCAGGGCGGCGGTACTCAGCTCGGTGATCGGCGTGCTCACGGCAGTGGTCCTCCGCTAAGTCCTCGAGGCCGGGTTCCGTTACGGGGGCCGGTGTCCTGCTCGACCATGTCGTCAGCTGGACAGCGACCGCGGCGGACCCGTCCTTCGGTGATCTCCTCCACGAGCTGCTGCACCCCGGCTGGCGCATCGAGCGCTGACAGGGCATGGCAGGCCAGCTCGAACACCGCGACCGCGGCCGTGGCGAGCGTGTCGTCGCGCAGGCCACGTTCGGCCGCTTCTCTCCAGAGCCCCACGGCCGGCGCGCAGGCATCCCGAGCGGCGGCGGTGACTGCCGGATCGGCGAGCAGGGCCGCCAACACGGCCACCGGTGCGAGCCACTGCCCCACCGGCTGGGTGTCCAGATAGCGAACCTCGAGGTACCCCTGCGGTCGCACCGGCGGGAACAGGGTGGTCAAGTGGTAGTCGAGGTCTGCGGTGCTGGGGCGGCCGGGCAGCCCGCCGGACAGCCAGTCGGCAAAGGTGACCCCGTGGGGCACGTCCCACCTCCCCCAGGGGCGGCGCTGGCACAGCACCGGGGTGTCCATTGCCCGGCGGGCCCAGTCCGCGGCCGGGTCCCAGCGCACCGGGCTGGGCCTGGTGCGTACCGGGTCCAACGCGAACCAGGCCTGCATCCGGGAGGACGCCCAGCCCGTGCACACACCACCCAGCCAAGGTGAGTTCGCGAACGCGGCGAGCAGTACCGGCCCCAGATCGTGTAGAGCCGCCCAGCGCGACGCCACCTCGATCGGGGTACCGGCGTCCAAACACACCTGCACCGAGGCGGTCGAACACATCATGGCCCGCCCCATCGGGCCAATCCGGTCGAAGGCGGTCTCCATCGCGGCGTAGCGCGGGATGTCGATCAACCGGCGGGACGGACGATACGGATCGGAGCCCGCACCAGTGAGGATCAGCCCGGCGGGATCGAGTAGGTCGGTCAATGCAGCGGTGTCGCACTCTACGGTGGCGATGAGCTCGCTCAGGGAGGTGCAGGGCAAGCTGGAGATCTCGAGCTGGCCACCGGGTTCGACCGTGACGGTGGAGCCCCGTGGAAGAGGGAGCTGCGGGCTGTCGGAGACGAGGGAATGCGGGACGTGCGGGCCGAGCGCGTCGGCGAGGTGGCGGGCCTGCAACGGGCGATGAGGGTTCCCGGAGTGCTGCACCACCCACTCCAGCTCAGCGCCGAGCAGCTTCGGTGGCCCGTGTTTGAAGCACACCGAGGCGACGTACACCTCGGCCTCTTCCCGATTGCGTAGCACCGTTGGTGGTGCCGCCGGGGCCGATGCCCACGGCAGCGGTACCGCTGACGTCAAGACTCACCTCCTGCCAAAACCGACCGATCGTGGAGTCGATCTGCCACGCTACCTAGTTGCTCCGACGTCCGCAGCGTTACAGGAGTGTTACGACGCCGGTCCGCGCACCACCGCACCCCACCCCACCCCCGGCGTGTCCGCGCTCTGTGCACGGTGTGTCGACGTTTGGTGCTCGGCCCGAAGGTGGCAGCCCGTGCACGGGCAGCGACGCGCCGTACACAGGAGACGGACACGCGGGGGTTAGGTGAGGGCGAACTGGGTGTGGTGCAGCTGGGCGTAACGACCGTGGGCAGCGAGCAGCTCCTCGTGCGTGCCGCGCTCGACGACGCGGCCGTCCTCGATCACGAGGATCTGGTCTGCGGCACGGATAGTGGACAGCCGGTGCGCGATGATCAGCGCGGTGCGACCGTGCAGCGCCTCGGCCAGTGCGGCCTGCACCGCCGCCTCGGACTCGGAGTCCAGATGTGCGGTGGCCTCATCGAGGATGACCACTCGGGGTTGGGCCAACAGCAACCTGGCGATGGCCAGCCGTTGCCGCTCACCACCGGAGAGCCGGTACCCACGGTCGCCCACCACGGTGTCCAGTCCATCCGGCAGCGCCCGCACCAGCTGTTCCAGCCGGGCCCGCCGTAGCGCGTCCCACAACGCTTCGTCGTGCGCCTGCGGCGCGGCGAAGCGCAGATTGCCCGCGATGGTGTCGTGGAATAGGTGCCCATCCTGGGTCACCACGCCCACGGTGTCCCGCAACGCCGCGAAGGACAAGTCGCGCACGTCTACCCCGTTGAGCCGTACCGCCCCCGCGTCGACGTCGTAAAGCCGCGGCACCAACGACGCGATGGTGGACTTGCCCGCCCCTGAGGAGCCGACCAGCGCCACCAGCTGGCCGGGTTCGGCACGGAAAGTCACCCCGTGCAACACCTCGGTGCCCCCGCGGGCGTCCAAGATCGCAACCTCTTCCAGGGAGGCCAGCGACACCTGCTCGGCCGATGGGTAGCAGAAGCGCACGTCGTCGAACTCCACCGCCACCTCGCCGGCGGGCACGGTCCGGGCATCCGGTCGCTCAGTGATCATCGGGCGGACGTCGAGCACCTCGAAGACCCGTTCGAAGGCCACCAGCGCCGTCATCACGTCGACCCGGGCGTTGGCCAGCGCGGTCAGCGGCGAGTACAGCCGGGTGAGCAGCAGCGCAAGGCTGACCACGGTGCCCGGTGCGAGGTCGCCGCGCAGCGCGAGCCACCCGCCGAGCCCGTACACCAGGGCCTGCGCGAGCGCGGAGACCACGGCCAGCGCGGTGAGAAACACCCGCGTCGCCATGGCCGTGTGCACCCCGATATCGCGAACCCGCCCGGCCCGGTAGCCGAACTCCGCGGCCTCGGCCTCGGGCCGTCCGAACAGTTTCACCAGCGTGGCGCCCGGCGCGGAGAACCGCTCGGTCATCTGGGTGGTCATCGCCGCGTTGTGCGTTGAGGCTTCGCGTCGCAGATCGGCCAGCCGGATACCCATCCGGCGGGCCGGCAGCACGAAGATCGGCAGCAACACCAGGGCCAGCACGGTGACCTGCCACGACAGTGTGAGCATCACGATCAGCGTGAGCACTAGCTGAATGACATTGGTGACCACCCCGGACAGGGTGGAAGTCAGTGCGGTCTGCGCGCCGATCACGTCGTTGTTGAGCCTGCTGACCAGCGCCCCGGTGCGGGTTCGGGTGAAGAACGCCACCGGCATTCGCTGCACGTGCTCGAAGACCGCACGTCGCAGATCGAGGATCAGTCCCTCGCCGATCCGGGAGGATTGCCAGCGCGACGCGAGCCCGACGCCGGCGTCGATCACGGCCACGACGGCGATGAGGACGGCCAGCCCCACCACCAGCGTCACCCCAGCGCGTCCGACGATGGCATCGACCACCCGCCCGGCCAGCACCGGGGTGGCGACGGCCAGCGCTGCCGATACCGTGCTCAACCCAAGGAAGATCAGCAGAGACATCTGGTGTGGTTTGGCGAACTCGACGATCCGGCGCAGCGTGCCCGGCGCTAGCGCGCGGTGCCTTGCATCCTGGCGCATCGAGCTGCGCAGCAGGCTCCTCGAGTTGTCCATCCGACGTCCTCCGCGGCACACACGATTTGGTTTCGCTTACCATGTAACGTTGTAAGCGACTTGCTGTTCCCTCCGCGGACGCTTCCCACAATGTTGACAGGGCGAGGCGTCGTATGAATTTCAGACGAGATGCCGATCACCGTGCAGGTGAACGGGCAACCACAGACGTTGTCGTCGAGCCGCCAGTGACGCTGGTGGACCGGCTGCTGTGCTGAGCCCACGCGCACCATCGACACCGTCGCGCCGCCAGCCTTCCGCCGTACTCGTCCTCACCGTCGCCCCAGCTGTCCACCGATACTACGGTTAGGGCATGTGACCAAGTCGGTCGCACAAGGTGAACGTCCGATTAGCGGGGAAGGCGCCATGGTGGTCCGGACATCGGCGGATCGGGGCCGGGAGGTGCGGCTCCAGCTCCTGAGTGCTGCTGCCGAGCTCATCGCTGAGCTGGGCTGGAATGCGGTGAGCACCCGAATCCTGGCCGAGCGCGCGGGCGTGACACCTGGACTGGTTCACTACCATTTCCCGTCACTGCAGGCCTTGCTGCGCGATGCCGCTCTGGGCATGATAAGCGATCTTCTGTCCGCGGTTGAGTCCGTTTTCGACGACGCCCAAGCCCTCGACGTCGGCGTGGACATGATGCTCGGCTCGCTCGACGCCTACACCGGAAGCGACCATACGTCGTTGCTGTGCATCGAGATCTATCTGGCCGCGATCCGCGATGCGACTTTACGCATCGAGCTCATCGTCATGGTCGACGAATTCCGGCGGAAGCTGGCCCGGTGGTTGCGCGACCACGGCTCGAACACACCTGATGACACCGCTTCTGTGCTGGTCGCGGCCATAGACGGAGTGATGCTGCACAGGGCGCTGAATCCGCAGCTGACCTCGTCGGCGGTCGCACCGGTGCTGCGTAGGCTCGTGGCCCCGGGAAGAGATTGAGATAAAGGTGGGTTGAGCAAGCCCGTTACGTCGACGAGTCCGGCCGCCGACGCGCAGGATTGACCGTGAAGCCTCCGCCGCACTGCCCATGACGCCGGCATCGGAATCACGGGGAACACCGGCGCCCAGCAGTGCGGCTACTTCTTCTTCGTGCGGGTAGCACCGCCGCGGCCACGCAGCGTCACCCCGGACTCCGAGAGCACCCGGTGCACGAAACCGTACGACCGCCCGGTTGACTCAGCGAGCGCCCGGATGCTGGCGCCTTTCTCGTACTTCTTCTTCAGGTCCGATGCAAGCTTGTCCCGGGCGACGCCGGTGATCCGGCTGCCCTTCTTCAGGTCGGCCACCTCGAAACGCCTTCCTTTCAGACTGGAAGAGCCGGTCACGGCCCTTGCCGCAATGATCGACCAGGTTAGCGATCTCCGCCAGACGATCTCCGGGTGGATCTGTGAACGGTAAGGCAGCAGGGCCGGACACCTGCTAAGCGGCATCCCCCACGATGCTATCCAGCCGTTGTCACCCGGGTACCCTCCGTGCACAGGGCGGGTGCCCAGTCAGGCCAGCTGTACCAGGTCAAGATAGTCGGCGCTCCAGTGATCCTCGGTGCCGTCAGGTAACAGGATCACTCGTTGAGGACCGAGGGCCTGCACCGCTCCAGGGTCGTGGGTCACCAGCACCACCGCGCCGGAATAGTGGTGCAGGGCGTCGAGCACCCGCTCCCGCGAGACGGGGTCGAGGTTGTTGGTCGGCTCGTCGAGCAGCAACACGTTGGCCGCGGAGGACACCAGTGCCGCCAGCGCCAGCCGGGTCTTCTCCCCCCCGGACAGCGTTGCAGCCAACTGGTCCAGTTGCTCACCACGAAACAGGAAGGCGCCGAGCAGTGTGCGGAGCTGCTGCTCGGCAGCGTCCGGTGCGGCGTGCCGGAGGTTCTCCCACACCGTGGCACCGAGGTCCAGCGTGTCGTGTTCCTGGGCGAAGTACCCCACGCGCAGACCATGGCCGGCTTCGACCTCCCCCGCATCCGGAGTCTCCATCCCGCCGAGCAACCGAAGCAGGGTGGTTTTTCCGGCACCATTGAAACCGAGGATCACCACTCGGCTGCCTCGATCGACCGCGAGATCCACCCCGCTGAAGACCTCCAGCGAGCCGTAGGACTTGCCCAGCCCGTTCGCGGTCAGCGGGGTGCGCCCGCAGGCGGCGGGCTGCGGGAACCGGATCCGGGCCACCCGATCGGCACGCTGCTCGGTCTCCGCGCCGGCCAGCAATCTGGTAGCTCGCCGCTGCATGTTCTGGGCGGCGACGGCCTTGGTGGCCTTGGCGCGCATCCGATCGGCTTGGGCCATCAGCGCAGTGGCCTTCTTCTCCGCGTTGGCCCGTTCCCGGCGGCGCCGCTTCTCATCGGCGGCCCGAGCGTCCAGGTAGCGCTGCCAGCCCAGGTTGTAGACATCAGCCTCGCCGCGCACCGCGTCGAGAAACCACACCTTATTGACCACCGAGGCGAGCAGGTCGGTGTCGTGGCTGATCACGACGAGACCCCCATCGTGGGTAATCAGGAAGTCACGCAACCATGTGACTGAATCGGCGTCCAGGTGATTGGTGGGCTCGTCGAGCAGCAGCGTGGTGCCCGAGCGACCGCCCGAGCCATCCGAGGCGCCGAAGAGGATCCTGGCCAGCTCCACCCGCCGACGCTGCCCGCCGGACAGCGTGCGAAGCGGCTGGGCCAGTACCCGGTCGGGCAACCCGAGGCTGGCGGAGATCCGCGCCGCCTCGCTCTCGGCGGCATAGCCACCCAGTGCGGAGAACCTGTCCTCGAGGTGGCTGTAGCGGCGCACCGCGCGGCCCTGCTCGTGGCCGTCGACCAGCTCCGCCATCTCCGACTGCGACTTCTCCATCTCGTGTAGCAGCTGGTCGAGTCCGCGGGCCGAGAGCACCCGATCCCTGGCTGCGACCGACAGGTCACCTTCACGGGGATCCTGCGGCAGGTAGCCCAGCTCCCCGGCGCGGCGGATCTGGCCCCCGTAGGGCTGGCTCTCGCCGGCTAGTACCCGCAGCGTGCTGGTCTTGCCCGCGCCGTTGCGACCGACCAGGCCGATCCGGTCACCGGGCTGCACCCGCAGGGTGGCTCCGGACAGCAGGATGCGGGACCCGGCACGCAGCTCGAGGTCGGTGGCTGTGATCACGATGAGGTAGCTCCAAAGGTGGTCGCCGGCAGGGGTCAATTCCCCACACGCCACAGCGCGCAGGGCCGGCAGCACATCAGCTTGTCGCGACCACGCACCTATCTTACCGGCGGCGGCATCCGGATTACGGTGCCGCCATGACCGTCGACGGCAACAGCACCGATCCCGCCTGTGACCTCACCGGACGCGCTGCCCTGATTTCCGGCGCCAGCCGCGGCATCGGGCACGCCATCGCGGCCGCGCTGCTGGCCCGCGGCGCCACCGTGACGATCACCGCACGCAAGCCCGACGAGCTGAGCGCGGCTGCCGACGAACTCGCCGCAACGGTCGAGGGCGGAGCCAACCGGATACTCGCACTACCCGGCAACGCCGGTGATGCCGGTGCCCGGGCCGAGGCGGTGGACCGGACGGTCGAGCGGTTCGGATCGCTGGACGTCCTGGTCAACAACGCCGGGGTCAACCCGGTGTACGGGCCGTTGATGCAGGCTGGTCTCGGCGCGGTACGCAAGATCTTCGACGTCAACGTGATCGCCGCATTGGGCTTCATGCAGCAGGCACATCGGGCGTGGATGGGTGAGCACGGTGGCGCGGTGGTCAACATCGTCTCGGTCTCTGGCCTGCGCTCCACGGGAGCGATCGCGGCGTACGGGGCGTCGAAGGCGGCGCTGATCCGGCTCACCGAGGAGCTGGCCTGGGAGCTCGGCCCGTCGATCCGGGTGAACGCAGTGGCCCCGGCGGTGGTCAAGACGGCGTTCTCGACCGCGCTGTATGCCCACGGCGAGGAGCAGGTCGCGAAGGCCTACCCGATGCGTCGCCTAGGCACACCCGCCGACGTTGCTACGCTCGTCGCGTTCCTCGTCTCCGACGCCGCATCCTGGATCACCGGGGAGACGGTGCGAGTGGATGGAGGTCTGCTCGCCACCGGGACGCCCCGCTGATCGAGCCTTGTGCCAGCCCGGTGGATGTAGCTGGACCTCGACGCACCGGGCGCGGTGGGCGGCCTCGTCGAGCACCGCACGACGCGGCTCGGCGACATCTAGCACCCGGGGCTCGGCCCGCTGCAGCAACACGGCCAATCGCTGGTCGGCGGCCAGGTTGCGCAGCGCCGCGGTGTCCCCGCCGAGGACGACAGCGTCCAGCTCGGCTGAGCGGGGCAACAGCACCCGTGCCGCGGTATCGGCCGCAGCGCGCAGCGCCACTCGCGCCTGGCCCTCCCGGCGCCGGGCGAAACGCTGCTGAGATTGGCCGCCTGCGGCGGAGCGTCCGTGCACCAGCCGGCTGCCGGTACTGGATGTCAGGACGGCTCCGGCGCGGGCGATCCCGATGCTGTACCCACCCAGGCGCACCAGCAGCAACCCGACCGTGCGCGGCACCATGAGGTGCCCGATCAGATCGTCCACGGCCAGCTCGGCGTGCTTCCCGAGCAGCGCCTCCAGCGGGCCGAAAGGCACCGGGATCGAGGCCGTCCAGCCGTCAGTAACCGTCACATCCAGCCGACGCGGCCCCGCCGTGGTCGCTACCGCCCCGCCGTGCCCGGCGGCGAACCGCTCCAGGAATCCCGCCAACCGCTCGGGCTCCACTTCCACCGCGCGTCCGCCGGCGGCAAGCTCCCGGGTCCGGCTCACCACCACACGTTAGCGCGCTGCAAAGGCACTGGTGCGGGCCGCGTGCGGTCCCGATTCGAGGCACCACGATCCGAGGTACCCACCGGCAACAAGCCATGATGATCGCGTGCCGACACCATCGCTGACCGACGCGATCCAGCTGCCCGACGGCGCCTGGATCCGCGGTCGCGGACTCAGCAAACCGGCCCCAGACGGTCCCGCTCCCGACTTCGGAGCAGCACAGGTGGGTCGCGTGGTTCGCCACCCACCGCGGGGTGCCGCCGTAGGCTGCACCCCGTGATCGATGTGCTGGTGGCTGGGGGTGGCCCGGCGGGATGGGCGGTGGCAGCAGCCTGCGCGCGGCTGGGGCTGGATACCGAGCTGGTGGACCCTGCGCCGGACCGGCCGTGGCGCGCCACCTACGGCTCGTGGCGGGGAGAGCTGCCCGACGACGCTGACGCAGCCGTGGCGGCAACCGGTCGTGGCGAGGCGATCGGCACCAGCGGGCACCGGCTGGGCTGGGAGTACGTGGTGCTGGACAACAGCGTGTTGCGGGACGGGTTCGCCGCCGCGCCGGTCACAGTGGTGAAAGGCCGCGTGCGGGATGCCCACCCGGATCCAGACGGAGTCACCGTCGATCTGGATGGCACTCAGCGGCGGGCGGCCCTCCTGCTCGACGCGACCGGTGCCGCTCGCTCGGTGCTCGGCGCTTCCCTGCGCCGGCCTGCTGCTGAACAGACCGCGGTCGGTGTGCTGGTCGACGCCGACGCCGCTGCGCCCCTGGTGACTCCGGGCGGTGCGTTGTTCATGGACTGGCGGCCGCACCACGGCGAGGCGGGATGGCCCACGTTCCTCTATGCGGTGCCGGTGACGCCGCAGCGAGTACTCCTCGAGGAGACCTCGCTGGCTCGCCGTCCGGGGCTCGGGCTGGCGGTGCTGCGTCGCCGGTTGCATGCCCGGTTGGCCTACCACGGCATCACCGTGCCGACCGGCGACGAGGAGCGGGTGCGCATCCCGGTGGACCGACCGCTGCCTACGGCTTCGGCCTGGCGCCGGCCGATAGTGCCGTTCGGGGCGGCAAGCCCACTGGTGCACCCGGCGACCGGATACAGCGTGGCCGCGGCGTTGCGACTGGCCCCACGGCTGGCCACAGCTGTCCAGGACGCGCTGCAGCGCGGCGGTTCAGCTGACGCCGGCGCCGCCGCGTGGCGGACGGTATGGAGCCCGGCCGCGCTGGCGGTACATACCTTGCGGCGCCGCAGCCTCGAATCGCTGCTGCGCTTCCCACCTGACCTTGTCCCGCAGTTCTTCGACGTGTTCTTCGCACTTCCTGAGCGGCACCGCTGGGCCTACCTCACCGGCCGCGAGGACGTCAAAGGCAGTGCCGCTGCCATGGGGGCGCTGTTCGTCGCCTCCCCATGGTGGCTTCGCACGCGGCTGGTCGGCGGTGCACTCGATCCGCGCGCATTGTCGGCCCTCGGCGACGGCAGCCCGGTCAGGAATGCGGGACGGTGATGGACACCTCTACATTGGGCTTGACCTTGAGCGCGCCGAGCATGGCGGAGAACGGCTTGATGCCGAACTTGCGCTGATCCAGGACGAGTTTGGCGTTCCACTGCGTGCCGTCGTCGCGAGCCTCGACAGAGATCGGATTGGTCACGCCGTGCAGCGTCAGGTCGCCTTCAATGCGGGCCCGGTCGCCGTCGCGTGCCACTGATACTGAGCGAAACTCGATCTTCGGGTACTTCCGGGTCTCGAGCGTCTTCTGGGTGTTTTTCTCGATGTCCTGGCGATCGGATGCCGAGACCGCCTCGGTTGTCACGCGCAGCGAGGTCGCATCGAAGTCAGCTACGATCTTGTCGTCTTCTCCCACCTCGACGGACAAGGACGTGACCTGGAGAGTGACGTCATGGCCGAATGAGGTCAGCATCCCCTCACGAAACACCAAGACCCGGCAGTCCACCGCAGCAGCATCGAATGTCGGCACGGCGCAAGCCTAGCCTGCTGCGATCACTTACTCACAACATCCAGCGCAGCCGCCGCGGGCGCAATCGCGTCGGCGAGCCGCTGCACGTCCGGGAAGCCCTGCCGGTCGGCGAGCAGGCCGACATACGCGCTGTCCTGGTAGGAGCACAGCCCGACAGCGAGGGCCTGGCCGGCTAGCAACGGCGCCAGCGGAAAAACCTCCTCCAAGTCCGCGCCGTCCAGCGTGAGCCGGATTGCCGGCAGCGGGATGCTGGTCACCATGAGATCGAACAGCAGTGCGACGCCCTGACCGGCCACCGGGGCCGCCACTCGGTGCACCGCAGGCGGCAACCGGTCGGCGAGCAGCGGTATCGCACCAGCGCCGCGATCGGCGCCGGCTGCCTTGCTCTGCTCCATCGCCGCGCGAATCTTGAGCAGCCGCGTGCCGGGATCGGGCTCGCCGACCGGCAGGTCGCAGAGGTAGCCGGACAGATGATTCCCTCCGATGCGGTCGCTTGACCTGGCCCGCCGGCTGACCGGGACGAACGCCCGCAGCACCAATCCTTCGACCGCGTCGCCGCGACCGACGAGCCATCCCCGCAATGCACCCGCCACCACCGACAGGAGGATGTCGTTCACCGTGCCGCCGAAATGCCCCCGGATCCGGCGGATCTGCCGGAGATCCAGCCGAGCCGTCGCCAACACCCGCTGGCCTGAGGACGAGACCATCAGCGGGGAACCCGGTGGGGGCAATCGGACCCGACGAAGCACCGAAGCGGCGATGCCGGTCGCCGCTGTCAGCTGCCCTACCGCGTCCTCGACAGCGCCGCGTACGTCGCCGGGGACGCGCCACAACCGGGACAGCATGCCCGGCGGTGTCGAGGCTGGCGGTGTCGAGGCTGGCGGGGCCACGGCGTCACCATGTCGTGGCATGAACGCATCCAGCACCCGGAAACCGATATTCAGTGCAGTCAGACCGTCACCGAAGGCATGATGCATTTTGATCAGTACTGCGAAACGGCCCCCGCCGACGCCCGATATGACGTGGAACTCCCACAGCGGGCGGGTTCGCGGCAGCGGTCGGACAATCAGCTCGGCGGCTAATGCCGCTGCATTGTCGGGACTGCCGTGACCGTCGAGGTGATGCAGGTGAATGTGGTCCGCGGCGCGGAATCCAGGATCCTCGGCCCACGCCGCCGCGGTCAGCGCAGACATGGCCGGTTGCACCCGCTGCCGCAGCAGGGCAAGACGCTGAGCCCGGTCGGCCAGCAGGCAGGCGATCCGTCCGGGATCCGGTGGGTGCGCCGGTCGGAAGATCGCCAAGCCGCCGAGGTGCATCGGGGTTAACTCGCGATCCAGGCAGAGGAAGGCGGTATCGAGCCCACTGAGCCGCCCTGCCGTCATGCGAGCCTCCTGCGATCACGGGTTCCCCGTGTCTCATCGAAGCTTCGCATGGGTGCATGATCACAGCCGTGCAGGTCTTGGTCGACGCGGACAACCTCGAGGTGCCTCGGTTGCGGCTGCTGGTCGCAGCGCTGGAGGCCGTACTGGAGGCGTCGCCATCCGCGGACGTCGTGGTGGCCGGCGCGCCGGCAGCACTGGATGCGGTCGACTGGCCGTCGAGAGCTCAGGTGCTGCCGGCGAGCGGCTGGCAGAGTGCAGACCTGCTGCTGGCCCGCGCCTACCGGGCCGATGACCGGCCGCTGGTCCTGGCCACGGGGGACGGGGACTTCGTGCAACTGGCGCGACG
Source organism: Actinomycetota bacterium (assembly GCA_030862525.1). Taxonomy (GTDB): domain Bacteria; phylum Actinomycetota; class Actinomycetes; order Mycobacteriales; family Pseudonocardiaceae. The sequence continues at coordinate 51,609 of JALZDN010000093.1, forward strand.
CCACCCCGGCTCGGTGCTGCTGGTCAGCGGAAGGTTAAGCCGCTCACGGGCGTTCATCGGTCCCAGAATCAGTATCACCGATCCGGCGTCCGACGGCGGTGCGCAGCTGCGGTCCTGGTTGGGACAATCCACCGCGCTGTGATCAGAGATCACCGGAGGGAATCGGAATCGTGCCTACTCTGTTCAGCCGCATCATCCACGGTGACATCCCGGGTCGCTTCGTCTGGAGCGAGCAACGCTGCGTGGCCTTTCTCAGCATCGCTCCGCTGCGGCCCGGCCACACACTGGTCGTGCCCCGCGACGAAGTCGACGAGTGGACCGACGCGGAAGACAACCTGGTCGCCCGCCTCATGGTGGTGGCGAAGCAGATCGGTGCGGCGCAAAAGATCGCCTTCGATGCGCCGCGTGCGGGACTCATGATCGCTGGGTTGGAGGTGCCCCACCTGCACGTGCATGTGTTTCCGTCCTGGGGCATCGACGATTTCGACTTCGCCAACGCCGATCGCGATCCCGACCCGGCCGAACTCGACGCCGCCGCGGACACCCTGCGCGCGGCGCTGCGGACGGCGGGACACGGCGATCGGGTACCCAGCAGCTAAAGCGGGCGGAAACGACGCAGCCGCAGGCTGTTGGACACCACGAACACCGAGGAGAATGCCATCGCTGCTCCGGCGATCATGGGGTTGAGAAAGCCCGCAGCGGCCAGTGGGACCGCGGCGACGTTGTAGCCGAAAGCCCAGAACAGGTTCCCCTTGATGGTGCGCAAGGTGCGTCTGGACAGCCGGATCGCATCAGCGACCACCCGTAGGTCGCCGCGGACGAGCGTGAGATCGCTGGCTTCGATCGCGGCGTCGGTACCGGTACCCATGGCCAACCCCAGGTCGGCCTGGGCCAGCGCGGCGGCGTCGTTGACCCCATCGCCGACCATCGCCACGACCCGGCCTTCCCGCTGCAGCCGGCGCACCTGCTCGACCTTGCCCTCAGGAAGCACCCCGGCGATCACCGTGTCTATACCGACCTCGGCGGCCACTGAGCGGGCGACGGTCTCGTTGTCACCACTGATCAACACCGGCGTCAGCCCCAACTCACGCAACCGACGCACCGCCTCGGCGCTGCTGGGCTTCACCGTGTCGGCGACCGCGAGCAGGCCCCGCACCTGACCATCCCAGGCCACCGCGACGACCGTGCAGCCATCTCGCTCGGCCTGCGCCGATGCCATCGCCAGCGGGGAAGGTATCGGCAGTAACCAGTGCTCAGTCAACCAGACCAGCCGGCCCACCAGCACCGCGACGCCTTCCACCACTCCCTGCGCGCCCAGCCCCTGCGACGAGTGGAAATCACTCACGACCGGCAGCTCACCCAGCCGCTCCCGGCCGCCGGCGGCGATCGCGGTGGCGACGGGGTGCTCGGAGGCGTCCTCCACGGCAGCGGCCCGGTGTAGCACCTCGTCGACGTCTTCGCCGGTCGCGGAAAGCACGTCGACCAGGTTCATCGTGCCGGTGGTGATGGTGCCGGTCTTATCCAGCAGCACGGTGTCCACCCGCCGGGTGGACTCCAGTACCTCGGGTCCCTTGATCAGGATGCCCAGCTGAGCACCACGACCGGTACCAACCAGCAGTGCAGTAGGTGTGGCCAGCCCGAGGGCGCACGGGCAGGCGATGATCAGCACGGCGATCGCTGCGGTGAAGGCGGCCGCGGTCGGGGCACCGGTGACCAGCCAGAAATCCAGGGTGGCCAGGGCGAGCACAAGCACGACCGGCACGAATACCGTCGAGACCTGGTCGGCCAACCGCTGCACTCGGGCCTTGCCGTTCTGCGCGTCCTCCACCAGCCGTGCCATCTGAGCCAACCAGGTGTCCGCACCGACCCGGGTGGCCCGCGCCCGCAGCCGACCGGAGACGTTCACCGCCCCGCCGATCACCGTTGAGCCCGGATTGACCTCGATCGGGACTGACTCGCCGGTGAGCATGCTCTCGTCGACGGCGGAAGTCCCCTCCACCACCTCGCCGTCGGTGGCGATCTTCTCCCCCGGGCGGACCACGAACTCGTCACCAACCAGAAGCCGGTCGACGGGGACGCGCATCTCCCTCCCGTCCCGCAGTACCGACACTTCCCGCGCGCCGATGTCCAGCAGCGTGCGCAGGGCCGCACCCGCGCGTCTCTTGGCGCGCGCCTCGAAGTAGCGACCGGCCAGCAGGAACACCGTGATACCCGCGGAGACCTCGAGGTAGATCTGGGCGTCACCGGCGCCCCGGTGCACCGACAGACCGAACTCATGCCGGACACCCAGGCTGCCGGCGCTGCCGAAGATCAGCGCGTAGCAGCTCCACAGGAATGCAGCCAGCACACTCATCGAGACCAGGGTGTCCATGGTGACCGCGCCATGCTGCAAGTTCCGCCAGGCGGCGCGGTGGAAGGGCAACGCTCCCCACACTGCCACCGGCGCGGCCAGTAACAGGGACAACCACTGCCATCCAGGGAATTGCAGAGCAGGAGCCATCGCTGTGGCGATCACCGGGATGGCGAGCAGCGAGCAGCCCACCAACCGCCCGCGCAGTGCGCGAATGCCATCGGTCTCGGGGTTGGCCCCTGGAGCGCCCACCTCGGCCTCGGCCAGCTCGGCGGTGTAGCCGCTAGTTACCACGGTGGCCACGAGGTCCTCGGGCGTCACGCCGTCGGCGTAGCTGACTCGCGCCTTCGCGGTGGCGTAGTTGACGCTCGCGCTCACCCCGTCGAGCCGGTTGAGTTTGCGTTCGATCCGCGCCGAGCAGGACGCGCAGGTCATGCCGCCGATGGCCAGCTCAACGTGGTGGGTCGGTTCACCGGGGTCGGTCACGGTGCCGGGGCTGCGATTGCGGACGGTCGCCATGTCACCTGGCCAGCACGGTGAACTCTGCGGTCCGCACTCGGCCCTGGTGCTGGAATTCCATGAACAGCCGGTAGAACCCAGCGCTAGGCGCCTCCACCTCGAAGCCGATCGTGGTGTCGCGGCGGGGACCGGTGATGGGACGCACCTGCAGATAGGCAAGATCGCCCTCGCGCAGGATGACCAAACGCCCGGCATTGCCGAGGTAGGTATCAAGGTCTGTCACCGGCACGTCGTCGCGAGTCACGTGCATCCACAACTGTGACACTGCGCCGGCGACCAGATCTCCGGTTCCGATCACGGTGTAACCGTCGACCTTGGCCATCGACGACATCTTCGGTATGGGTCCTGGCTCGACCAGACCCGGTGCGTCGAGGTCCACGCCGAGGATTACCGGTGCCGTGGCGGACGCTGGCAAGAATTCGACGAATGCGCGGTAGCTGCCCGGCCTGTCGAGCAGCAGCGGCACGCTCCAGGTGCCATCGGGCGCCATGATGGGGTGTAGGTGCTGGTAGCCGCTCATGTCCCGGCGCACCACAACGAGATTCATCCGTCGGTCCTTATTGCGCGCGAAGTCCGTGACCGGCTTGCCGTCGCCAGTGAAGACGGTGAAACGGAAGGTGTCTGTCTCTCCGGCCGTGAACCGAGTGGCCCTTGCGCGCAGCAGGTAACCCTGGCTGGCGACGGCCAGGCCGCCGGGCCCCGTGCCGGAATCGTTCTCGCCATCGGTGGCGGGCCCACTGTGGCGAGGCGGCGCTGGTAGGACGCTGCCGACGATCGACTCTCCGAGGCTGATCGCGATGCCGAAGATTGCGACCACGCCGGCGAGCATCGCCAGCAGCGTTACCGGGGTCCGCATCTGCTCAGCCCGAGACTTTCCCGTGAATGCTCAGCGTGAGATCTCGTAGCCGGCCTCGTCGATCGCAGCGTGCACCGCGGCGTCGTCCAACGCCACGTTGCTGGTGACGCTGACCCGGCCGGTGGCCAAGTCGACCTGCACCCCGGTGACGCCCTCGATGGCACTGAGCTCCTCGGTCACCGCCGAAACACAGTGCTGGCAAACCATCCCGGTGACGATGTACTCGCTGATCGTCGCCGTATCCCCCATGTTGTGACCTCCTCGAGCTCGCTGCGGTATCCCGCGCGGCGCGTCAAGAACGAACCAGCCGAGCGATCGCGTCGGCTGCTTCCTTGACCTTGACGCCGGCGTCGACTTTGTCGGCCGCGGCGTCGACCACGCAGGTGGCCATGTGTTCTTCAAGCAAAGCCAACGCAAAGGATTGCAGTGCCTTCGTAGCGGCCGAGACTTGGGTCAGGACATCGATGCAGTACTGGTCCTGCTCCACCATCCGTTGCAGGCCACGGATCTGGCCCTCGATCCGGCGCAGCCGTTTGAGGTACGCGTCCCGGTCTTTGGTGTAGCTTGCCATTCGCTGCCCTCTCCTGGCTTCTTCGTAATACCTCTACTGGGTACCAAGCATACCCCGCACTGGTATATCCGTGACAGCTGCTTACGCCTCGCGGCGTAGCTTGGGCAGCACCTCCGTCCCGAGCCGGGCAATGTTCTCCCGGGTGCGGGCCGCGTCCCCGGTGGTCTCGACCAGCAGCAGATGGTGCCGGACTCCGGTACGCCGGGCGCAGCGGGCGAGCACCCGCACGCAGTCGTCGGGGCTGCCGATTGGGTGCAGCCGGCACAGCAGTTCGGTGTACCCGTGTGGGTCGCGCGACGCGTGCGGCGCCCCGTCGGCGCGCCGGTAGCCGGCGAGCCCGGGACCCAACCAGCGGGGTAACTCCGCACGCACCTCGGTGAGCGCCTCGGTGCGTGTGTCTGCGACATGGGCCACCCCGGCAGCCAGGTGACCGGGATCAAAGCCACCGGTCAGCGCGGCATAGCGCGCCGTGAATGCGGCCTTCTCGGCATCATCGGCATGCATGCCCAGCAGCATCGGAAGACGACGCGCGGCCGCAACCTCCAGGCCACCCTGTGAGGTCACCGCGGTGACCACCGGCGGGTGCGGCCGGGTGCGGGGTGCCGGCACCAGAGGCAAGGCGCCCGCCACGAGACCGGTACGCAGCGTTTCGAGGAGGACGTCCAGCGCTGCCGGGTAGCCATGTTCCCAGCGGTCGAGCCCGGTATCGAACACGTCGAGGTCCACCCACGGGCCGCCGCGGCCCACCCCCAACCGAAACCGGCCGCCGGAGAGCTGGTCAAGCAGCGCGGCCTGCTCGGCAAGTGCCACGGGATGCGCGGTGGACAGCACGCTCACCGCAGTACCCACCGCGACTCGCCGGGTCGCTGCCAGCAAGTAGCCCGCGAGCGTCACCGCCGACGGGCACACTCCATAGGAGATGAAGTGGTGCTCGGCAATCCACACCTCGTCGAATCCGGCCTCGTCAGCGGCCACCGCAGCGGCCACCGTGCCGTCCAGCACCGTGCCGTGGTCCTGGCCGGGATACTGCGGCGCCAGCAGGAACACCCCGAATTTCACTGCAGCCGATACCTCACCGCTAGGAGCGTGCCAGGAACTATTCGGGGACGAGTACCACCCATACCGGTCCGGGCGCGAAGGTCAGCGGTGATCCATCCGGCAGGGTGAACGTGGTGATCGCGTCGGCGGCCGGGCGTGACCAGCTTCCGTCGAATGCGAGGCCGTCCCGGAGCACGACCACGCTCCCGACACCCACGGTCGACGCGAATGGCGAAGGCGACCCGGAAGCGTCGCGGATCGGAGTGTCGCGCACCGCCACTCGCTGCAGCACCACGGTGGCCGCACCGGGTCGTGGCCCGGAGGCCGAGGTGAGTGGCCTGCCGTCCATGGATATCACCCACCTCGCCTCAGCGGGAACCCACTGCACTCCAATGTCGGTAGCCCGGTACCGGACGTTGACCTCCGGCATCGCGCGACCACCGGGCGGGGTGGGGCCAAAGCGAAACCCGATGTCCCGCGGTGGCGCGCCGCCCTGGCGCAGCAGATCGGTGCTGCCGTAGAGATTGTGGGGGATTCGCCTGCTCCGATCCCGGCGGTAGCTGCCCGGCCGTTCCTCAGCCGAGACGTCGAACACCGGTGCTTGCGCCACCAGCGCGCCGACCTCGGGGGCAGCGCCAGAGAACGCCAGCGCCGGCCGGCCGAAATTAGCCAGCAGTTGCAGGTCGGTCAGCCGGGTGCTGCGCACGGGTCCCACCACCGGGGGAAACTGAGATTGGTACACCGCAAGCAGCCGGCTGATGCCCCCTTCAACCGGCTCGACATAGACCACATCGGCAAGGGTGAGGCCGGTCTGCGGGCGCGCGCGCGGGGCGTTGTCGACCTTGACGGTGAGCACCGGCGTACTGAGGTCGGTGGCCAGACCAGTGAACGGCGATACCGGCGGCAGTGCGGGTAGCTGGTCGGGTAGTGGGCTAGGTGGGGTGTCAGGCGCTGGATTGCTCGGGATCGACGAGACAGGCGGTTCGGCTGCGTGGGATGCGACCAGCGGTGGGGAACTCGAGGAGGACAGCAGCGCGGCGGAAAGCGTGGAGACCAGCAAGACCTTAGCCAGCGCGCCCAGCACGCGCCCCCGCTGCGTCATGACCACCCCCCTCTCGCCGGTGCACGTTGCAACGCCGAGTGACATAATTCATACCAAGGGTAATCGGCAGAGGTAAAATCACGGCGCACCGCTCATCCATTTGATTTACGCCGTTCAACGGTTGCGGGCTATCGGAGCGATCCAGGGGTGAGGGCCCGGTGCAGTCGCGCCCGGCCGATCCCGCCGTGGGCCGGAATCGCTGCTCGACCTGCTGCGCGATGGGGGTGATGACGTCACCTTCCAGGCTATCTCTGTCAAACAGTAGATTACTGAAGGTGATTGCGGCTCCCCTGATGTGGCACTCCGCTCGGAGGATGACAAAGAGTCGCGCGGCGATTACGCTGAGGGAGATTGCTCAACGTCACCACCGGGGGCCCCTCGTGAGCGTGAGCCACGGGTTTGATCACGTCGCACCTCGGCGTGGCCTGGCGGCTCTGCACCCGCGGCAGTGGAAGCTTTGGAGCGAACGGCGGGCCGTGGTCGCCTACGTCCTCACCGTGGACATCGTGGCGGTGGCGCTGCTCGCCGGGGTGCTCGCGGCGATACCGGTCCGGTCGGAGGATGTGTTCCGGTTCTGCTTGCTGGTTGCGGGGGCGGTTGTCCACCAGGAGGCGGTTCGCCAGATCGAGATCCAGCGAGAGCGGACGGTCGGCAGCGGCCTGCTCCCGAACCTGAAGTCATTGTGGATCTTCGCGGCGGTGTTATCGGTCCCGCTCCCTCTGGTCTTCGCCGTGACCGTGGTTGTGTATCTGCACGCCTGGTATCGGATCAGTGCTGGCCGCCTCTACCGCAAGCTGTTCTCGGGCGCGACGATGGTGCTGGCGCCCGCTGCTGCCGTCGCGGTTCTGCACGTGGTAGTGCCCACCGGATATCCGATCATCCCGCACGGCCTGCTCGGCCTCGTGGCCCTGCTCGGTGCCGGAGCAGCGTATTGGCTGGTCAATTTCGGGCTGGTGGCCGGTGCGGTGGTGATCTCCGACCCGCTGCAGCCAGTTCGTCAGGCATTGGGCAATCTCAGCGATCAGGTCGTTGTTGCAGCCTCGCTTGCGCTGGGTGTCGCGCTCGCCGCCATGCTCGCCTGGGAGCCGTGGCTGATCGGCGTTCTCATGATCACCGTGATCGCCCTGCACCGCGCATTGCTGCTACCGCACTTCCAGCAGGCCGCCCGCACCGACAGCAAGACCGGTCTACTCACCGTGGGCTTCTGGCATGAGGTCGCCGGCCGGGAAATCGAACGGGCCCGCCGGCTCGCCGAGCCGCTCGGAGTACTGATGCTCGACCTGGACCATTTCAAGTCGTTCAACGACCGAATGGGTCATCTCGTCGGCGATCAACTGCTACGCGCTGTCGCCGACGAGTTCCGCTCCGAGACCCGACCCTACGACCTGGTCGGCCGCTTCGGCGGCGAGGAATTCGTGATCCTGTTGCCTGGGGTGGGGACCACCCAGATCGAGCACGTCGCAGATCGGATCCGCCTGCGCGTCAGCCGGCTGTGCGTCCTGGTGCACGGACCACAGGACCGGCCGGTCACGGTGGACGGCATCTCGGTGTCGATCGGGGCGGCGGTGTGCCCCGACGACGGCACCCAGCTCGACCGCCTACTGCTGGCGGCCGACGGCGCACTCATGGCCGCCAAGGCGGCCGGCCGCGACCGCGTACGCCTCGCCACCCACTAGCCCACCCCACGGACCCGATATGGAGACATATCGGGCTATAGAGTCCGGATTAGCCCCGATATGTCTCCATATCGGGGCGGGGTGGGAGGCGTTATGAGGGGCGGGGACGAGGTTGCTCGGTTAGGCACTGGGGAGCTGCTGGGTCGGGCTTGTGCGGTGCGGGACGCGGTGCACGGCACGCGGGTGACCTACTCCCCCAAGGTGTTCCTGCCGCTGACGATGCTGTGCCGGGATCGCTGCGGCTACTGCACTTTTGCGCACGCCCCGCGGGAGCTGCCGTCGCCCTACCTGGAGCTTGACGAGATCATGGCGATCGCATGTCGGGGAGCAGAGCTGGGCTGCCATGAAGCACTGTTCACCCTCGGTGAGCGTCCCGAGCAACGCTATCCGGTAGCTCGGAGCTGGCTTGCCGACCACGGGTACGGCTCCACCGTGGATTACCTCGTCGCCGCCTGCCGCGAGGTACTGGAGCACACCGGGCTGCTCCCGCACGCCAACGCCGGTGCGTTGCATCGCGACGAGCTGGCCAAGCTGCGCGAGGTGACCGCCAGCCAGGGGATGATGATCGAGTCGTTGCGCCCGGACCTGGCTGCGCACCGTGGTGCTCCGGACAAGCACCCGGATCGACGGCTGGCCACCCTGCACGCAGCGGGCGAGCTGGCGATCCCGTTCACCACCGGAATCCTGGTCGGCATCGGGGAGGCCGAGGCGGACCGCGTGATCGCGCTGGAGGCGATCGCCGGGGCACACCGCCGGTACGGGCATGTGCAGGAAGTGATCGTGCAGAACTTTCGGCCCAAGGCGGGCACGGCGATGCGCCATGTTCCACCCTGCCCGCCGACGGAGCACCTGCGGACCATCGCGCTGGCCCGGCTGCTGCTGCCGCCCGAGGTGCATGTGCAGGCACCGCCCAACCTCACCGACGATGCAACGCGCGTGCTTGGCGCCGGCATCGATGACTGGGGCGGGATCTCTCCCCTCACCGTCGATCACGTCAATCCCGAGCGACCCTGGCCCTCTCTGGAGGAACTGCGCACCGCCACCGAGGCCGCGGGCCACACGCTGACACCACGCCTGACCATCTACCCGGAGTACGCACTGAATCCGCAGCGGTGGCTGGATGACGCAGTGCGCTTCCGGGTGCTGGACCGCTCCGACGCCGAGGGACTGGGCCGAGACGATCCGGGTGCGATGTTGCCCGAACGGACGCAGCAGGCCACCAACGGGGAAGATGGCACCGAGGTGATGCTGGTGGGGCGGCGCTCCACCGCCTGGTACTCCGGTACCGACATCGCACCGCCGGTATTGCTGCCCACGCCGGCAGGTGCCACCGGCGCGGTGCGTGCAGTGCTCGACGGGATCCGAACCGGGCAGCGCCCTGGCATCGACGAGCTCGTGACGCTGTTGTCCGCCCGTGGTCCTGAGGTTGCGGCCATTGCAGAGCTGGCCGATGAGCTGCGCGTGACGGCCGTCGGCGACACCGTCACCTACGTGGTCAATCGCAACATCAACTACACCAACGTGTGCACCTTCCGGTGCCGGTTCTGCGGGTTCTCCAAAGGCAAGCTGTCGCTGAACCTGCGCGGCGCGCCGTACCTGCTCGAGCTGCCCGAGATCGTGGCCCGGGTACTCGAGGCGCAACGTTGGGGCGCCACCGAGGTGTGCCTGCAGGGTGGCATTCATCCCAGCTTCGACGGCGACTACTACCTCACGGTGTGCCGGACCATCCACGAGGCGGCGCCCGGTATCCACATTCACGGCTTCACCGCACTCGAGGTGACCGAAGGAGCCCGGCGGCTGGGTGAACCGCTCGCCGACTACCTCACCCGGCTGCGCGACGCGGGACTCAGGTCGTTGCCCGGGACGGCCGCGGAGATCCTCGACGACGAGGTCCGCGCGGTGCTGTGCCCCGACAAGATCACCACGGCGGAGTGGCTGGAGGCGCACCGAGTGGCGCACTCGGTAGGGCTGCGGTCCAACGTCACGATGATGTTCGGCGCCATCGAGCAGCCGGTGCACTGGGCCCGGCACCTGCTGCGCGCCCGCGCCCTGCAGGAGGAGACCGGTGGGTTCACCGAGTTCGTCGGGCTGCCCTTTGTGCACATGGCCACTCCGATGTACCTCAAGCGGGCGGCCCGGCGGGGGCCGACTTGGCGGGAGGTGCTGCTGGTGCATGCGGTGGCCCGGATCGCATTGCACGGGTTGATCGATCACGTGCAGGCGTCCTGGGTCAAGCTCGGCGCCTCCGGTGCTCGCCAACTGCTACAGGCTGGGGTGGACGATCTCGGCGGCACACTGATGGACGAGAACATCAGCCGCGCGGCTGGTGCCAGCCACGGTCAGAGCTTGGACGAGGCCGGGTTCCGGGCGATCGTCGAACCGCTCGGGAGGCCGCTGGCGCAGCGCACCACCCTCTACGAGCCGGTGGCTACGGTGCAAGCGCCGTAGCTGATGGCGCCATCAACAACCGGGCTTGCGGCCCACGGCTATGAAGATGCGAGGGTCATCCAGGGTCGGGTAGGGAGCGCGTCGACGGCACGGGCAGCCTCCGCCATGAAGCGGTAGCGTTCCCGCTCAGCCTGCGTGAGCTCCAGCGGGTAGGTCACCTCAGATCTGTCCCGTCTTATGGATCAGGGTAGGGAACGCATCCCGGACAAACACCCATGGCTGGGCGCTGTCATTCAGGAAGAAGATGGAGAAGGAGCATTGGAGCCGCCAGCGCTGGGGGTGGCGCCGCCATCCTCAGGAGTCGAGCCACCAGCCTCAGGAGTCGAGCCGCCAGCGTCGGGCGTGGACTCGCCAGCGTCGGGGGTGGACTCGCCAGCGCCGGGAATCGAGCCGCCGTTGGGGGGAGTGGATTGGCCGTTGCGGGGAGCGGAACCGCCATCGCCGGGAGTAGTGCCACCACCACCGGGATCAGTGCCACCACCACCGGGATCAGTGCCACCACTACCAGGATCAGTGCCACCGCCACCAGGATCAGAACCGCCGGGATTGGTTTCAGGGGGTTTGGTCCAGCTGGTGCTCCAGCTGGTAGTCCATGTGGTCGGTGGCGAGTTGGTGTGCGCAGTGCCGCCCGGCTTTGCGCCGGTGCCACTGGCTCCAGGTGCCGGTGCACTGGGGGTCATACGCACGGCACCACTGGAGCCCTCGCTACCTGAGCTCGGGTCGGTGCCGCTTCCGGCCTCCGGAACAGAACCGGGAATGCCCGGTATCGGGATGGGGGTGGAAGTTACGGGCGCTGGGGTCCCCGCGTCCGCTGGAGGAATGGGGCCACTGCGCGCGGTCAGAAACGGTACGGCCACCGCTCCCCCGACGAGAACAAGGGCAAGAAATCCCGCTGCGGCGATCTGCTGCATGCGCCGCGACCTGGCTCGCCGCGACTCGACGTCGGCACCTTCGATGCCCGACGGCATAGCAGTCAGGGTCGGCCGGTGCGGAAGATCCATCTGGGAGCGCTCCGGCATGTCGAACCCAGCGCGCGTGGCGATCGGCTGCGTCACATCTCCGGCGGCAACCGCTGCGTCCGGTGTGACATCCGCGATGACGGTGTCGAGATCCGCGGTCTTGTTCGCAAGCGCGGACAAAGCAGCACCGAGTGCGATCGCAGCCGTGGGATCAGCGTCGACTGCAACTGGGCGACCGAGCTCGGCCGAGACGAGTTGCGCGACGAGCGGTATCCGTGAGGAACCACCGACCAGCAGCACCGCGTCAAGCTGCTCCGGAGCGACGTCGGCGGACCGCAGTGCCCGACGCAGCGCCTCGACTGTCTGGGCGACCTGCGGGCGGATCAAGTCCTCCAACTCGGCCCGGACCAACCGCACCTGCGACTGGATATCGGGAAGCAGTACCGGAATCGTCACCTCGGTGTCGGCCGAGAGCGCTTCTTTGGCCTCATTGCACTCGCGCCGCAACCGAGCGGTCGCCGCAAGCGTGGCGGGGGCCTCCGGATCGAGCTGACTCAAGGCCGGGACCTTGGCCACGACGTGGCCGAAGACGGCATCGTCGAAGTCCACGCCGCCCAATCGTTCGATGCCCTCCGGGACGCCGAGCACGGAGAACGTGCCAGGGCCGGTCTTGCGCACGACGGCTGCGTCGAAGGTGCCCCCGCCCAGGTCGTAGACCGCGATAGTGCTGCCGGTCGCCACCCGTTCCTGCATCGAGTAGCTGGCAGCCGCCGCCTCCGGCTCAGTGCGGAACGTGACTTCTAACAGATCGGCCGCATGCAGCGCATCCGCCAAGATCCGGATCTTGTACGCACCCCAGCTGGCCGGATGTGTGATCGTGATGCCCTGGGCGGATTCGCCCTCGCGCTCGGCGACGCGGTCGACGACCCAGCGGACCACCATCGCAGCGATCTCGCAGGCGGAATGCGGGACACCGCCGATCACCATCGGCACCTCATCACCGATGCGTCGCTTGAACTCGCGTACCACCCGGTCGGAGTCAGTGACGGCGCGGCGTTCGGCAGCCTCCCCGACGACTGCCTGGCCGTCTTCGCTCAGGTAGACCACCGAACTCACGGCAGCGGAGCGGCTGCCCAGGGGTATCACCTCGGGGAGCGGACGCCGCCCACCTTCCTGCCGGCAGATAGCCGCGGCGGTGAAGGTGGTGCCCACGTCGATCCCGAGCCAGTAGCTCATCCTTGGCTTGCCCCTATCCTCGTCTTGCGGTGCCGGAGGCCCTAGAGCAGCGTTCAAGCAAAACTGGCACGACGCTCGGCCTCCGTATCGTCGTTACGAGGCGTGGCGTTAGCGATACAGCGGGTAAGCATCCCGGATACTTGCGCGTCAACACGGCTCAACCCTCTAACGCCCCAGATCGTGACCCGATGCGATCCCCGTTGATCACGGGCGACGAGTGCGTTGCTGCGGCAGCAGAAAAACAGCCACGCTCTTAACACTGCTCAGGTTTCAGCCGCAGCCTCAGGGGCTAGCGGGACGCCCCAGCGTGGGAGCGCCTGCGCTCGGCAAGTGCCGTTGCGGTGCTACCTCAGCTGGCCGCGAACCGCTCCTTTGTCGAACGCGGTGGAGTGGAGTTGGAGATAGTAAGCCGAAGGATCGTTGATGACGGCCTCAATTCTCTCCCGCGTGCTACGCACGCATTCCGATGCCTTGCCCTGGTCTCCATCGAAGTTCTGGTTATTGAAGAAATCGATCCAGTGCGGAG